>CAXTCV010000328.1:0-3709 GCA_964242725.1 uncultured Methylobacterium sp. | reverse complement strand
TCGGCGTGCCGGCCCAGAGGGCGCCGAGCATCACCAGAGCGGCGTAGACGCCGATCCGGCGCGACAGCAGCACCCGCTCGGCGTGGCTGTAGACGCTGGTCACCTGCGCGAAGATGAAGGCGCCGCCGATCGGGTTGACGATCGCGATCAGCCCCGAGAGGGCGAGCAGGAACTGCTGGAGGGTGAAATCGATGCTCATCCGGACCGGTCCGCGTGGAGCATCCTCCTAAAGCATCGGCGCGAAGGCTGGCCACCGGCGTTCCGACGACGACGAAAGCCGCGATGCGCCCCACGACGCGCCACGCCGCGGCGCCGGGATCAGCCCGGGGCGGGCGCCGGGACCAGCACCCGGGCCGGGGTGAGGCGGCGGGCGCGCCGCACCTGACGCACCGCGATCGGCCGGTAGAGCTGCTTCGTCGCGTCGACCACGTGCAGGCCCGCGAACGGCATGGACAGGCCGGTGCCGATCCACTCCCAGGCCGGGCCGGTGCGCAGCATCAGCCGCGAGCGCACCGGCGGCATGTACAGCGTCTCGGCCCAGCTCACCGGCGAGAACAGGGTGTCGCGCATCAGCCGCCCGAGCTGCGAGCGGCTGTAGGGCTGGCCATGGCCGAAGGGCGTCGCCTCGCGCCGCGCCCAGACGCCGCGCCGGTTCGGCACCACCAAGATCATCCGCCCGCCCGGGGTGAGGGTGCGCCAGACCTCCTGGAGCAGTTCCGTGGGGCTCTCGACCGCCTCCAGGGCATGGATCAGGAGGATCCGGTCGACGGCGGATTCGGGCAGCGGCATCATGGTCGGATCGGCCAGCGCCGTGCAGGATCGGCCGCTCGCCGGCCAGTTCACGACACCCTGGCTCGTCGGCATGAAGGCGAGGGTGCGCTCGGCGATGCAGTGGACCGGGCTCAGATACGGCGTGGCGTAGCCGATCCCGAGCACGCGCAGGCCCGAGACCGAGCCGAGGAACTCGTGGAGCGTGCGGCCGACCACGCGATGGGTCGTGCGGCCCAGGGGGCTGGCGTAGAAGGCCCGCAAGCCGTTGACGTCGAGACGCATGGAGAAGCAGGTTACCGAGCCGGGAACGGATGCCGTACTCAATGGTGACCCGGACCGCGCGCGGCAAGCGTGAACGGAACCCGGCCGCTCGGCCGCCTGTTCACGGCGACAGCGTTTGCGCCCCGAGGAGATCCCGTCCGATGGCCGCCGAGACCGAGATCCGCACCTTCCTGTGCCGCAGCGACAATATCGGCGTCCTGATTCGCGACACCGCCACCGGGGCCTGCGCGGCGATCGATGTGCCCGAGGCCGGTCCGGTCCTGAAGGCGCTCGATGAGACCGGGTGGCGGCTCACCGACATCCTCGTGACCCACCGGCACGGCGACCACGTCGAGGGCATCCCGGCGGTGAAGCGGGCCACCGGCGCCCGGGTCGTGGCCCCCGCCAAGGCCGGCGATGCGGTCCCGCTGGTGGACGTCGTCGTCCGGGAGGGCGACACGGTGCGGGTCGGCGGTCTCGAGGCCCGGGTCTGGGAGACGCCGGGCCACTGCGCCGACCATGTCACCTACTGGTTCGCCGAGGCCGGGATCGTCTGCGCCGGCGACACGCTGTTCACCCTCGGCTGCGGCCGGGTCATGGAGAGCCCGCCCGAGACCCTCTACCGGTCGCTGCGCCGCTTCGACGACCTGCCCGGCAGCGCGCAGGTCTATAGCGGCCACGACTACGTACTCGCCAACGCCCGCTTCGCGCTGGCGGCCGACCCGGACAATTCGGATCTGAAGGCGCGCTGCGCGGAGGCCGAGCGGGCGAAGACCGAGGGCCGTTTCCTCGTCCCGTCGACCATGGCCGCGGAGCGGGCGACCAACCCGTTCCTGCGCAGCGCAGTCCCGGCCCTGGCCAAGGCCGTCGATATGCCACCCGAAAGCGACCCTGAATCCGTGTTTGTCGCTTTAAGAGCGTGGAAGAACCGCTTTTGAGGCAGGTGATAACGAGAAAAATTTGTTGCCTTCTCAAGGCAAACTGACACATAGGTGTGTTTAAGCGGTCTTAATCCGCTGAGGTAACCGGGCTCCCGGGGGGAAGCCGTAACGTCAACGCGAAGCGCCGGGACGCTTCAGCCGGTATGATGGGGGTCCGTCTCGCCCTACCACCTGTCCACTTCCCGCCTTCCGCTTCCATTCCTCAAGCCAGAATCCGACGGATGTAAGGAGGAGGCGCTCAGCGCCAAGGCCAAACTCTCCGTCGCCGACGTCGCCGAGTCCGGCCCGCCCCGGGACGGCGCCGACGCAGGCCCTGGAACGCGACCCCGTGCACCGGTCGCGGCCGACGTGCGGCTCCTGGGCATCGCCACAGAGCATCTCTCGCGGCTTGGCCCCAAACGCGTGACCGTCGTGGCCGTTGCCGCCGAGGCGGGCATGACCCACGCCAACGTCTACCGCTACTTCCCGTCGAAGGATGCGCTCCTCGACGCGGTGGCGGGCCGATGGCTCCGCGAGGTCGAGGCGCGGCTCGCCGGCATCGCCGACGCGCCCGATCCGGCCGACGACAAGATCGAGCGCCTGCTCACGGCTTTGGCGACGGTCCAGCGGGACGCGCTGGTCGACGAGCCGAACCTGTTCGCCGTCCATCTCGACGCCACCGTGTCGGCCCGGCCCATCGCCCGGCGGCACCGCGTGCGCCTGCGCAGCTTGGTGGAGCGCGTGGTCGAGGAGGGGATCACATCGGGCATCTTCTCGGCCCGAGACCGGGAGCGGGCGATCGCCTACATCTTCGACGCGAGCTACCGCTTCACGCATCCCCTGGCGATCCAGCACGATGCCGAGGTGCCCCGCGACCTGATTGAGGCTCGGTTCGGGGCAGTCATCCACGCCATCCAGCGGGTGCTGCGCTCCGGCATTCTCTGAAACCGGCGCCGGAAACCTGAAGCGGCAGGGGGGCCCGGACCGCGCGTCCGGGCCCTTCGCGTCTCCGTCGGCTCCTCTCGGACCCCGCCGGGGCAACCGGCGAAATGACAGCCCTTTGGATCTGTCATTCGCGCTCCGCGCGCGCTCCCGGCCAGTGTGCACTGCACCTAAAACCTTCGCGACGTTGAGGTTTCGTCGTGCTTGGCGGGGACATCCCCGCGCGGCTCGCCTGCGGGATGGGCGCCCCGCCTGCCCCGCCTCGGGTTGAAGCGCCGGTGCTTTTCGGCCACACAGCCGCGCAGAATTCAAAGCGGCGATTCCGGCCTCGGCCCCTGGCGGACCGGCGGTTCCGGCCTCGCGCGGACGAAGATCGAAGTCGACACGCAGCGGAGACGAATCCGACATGGCTCGCAACAAGATCGCGCTCATCGGTGCCGGCCAGATCGGCGGCACCCTGGCTCTTCTCGCAGGCCTCAAGGATCTCGGCGACGTCGTGTTGTTCGACATCGTCGACGGCGTGCCGCAGGGCAAGGCGCTGGACATCGCCGAGGCCGCGCCGGTCGAGGGTTTCGACGCCCGTTACGCGGGCGCCAGCGACTATGCGGCCATCAAGGGCGCCGACGTGGTGATCGTCACCGCCGGCGTGCCGCGCAAGCCCGGCATGAGCCGCGACGACCTGATCGGCATCAATCTCAAGGTCATGCAGGCCGTGGGCGAGGGCATCAAGAGCTACGCCCCGGACGCCTTCGTGATCTGCATCACCAACCCGCTCGACGCGATGGTCTGGGCGCTGCAGAAGTTCTCGGGCCTGC
>CAXTCV010000327.1:0-3748 GCA_964242725.1 uncultured Methylobacterium sp. | reverse complement strand
GCGATGCCGACCTGGTCGCGGCCATTGTCGGGCACAAGCGTTCGGGCATGACCCTAGGGCGATATTCCGAAGGCCCCGAATGGGAAGCCGCTCGGCTCTGCGTCAATGCGGTCAAGCTGCCGACCCTCGACGAGGACCCAATCGTAGAGGCTCGATCCCTCACGCCACGCCACCGTGGTCGGCAAGGGAGCTAGCCGGCCATCGAGGCGATGATCTGGCCTTCCTGCTGGCGTGCATTGGATCGGGCATGCGAGCGTCCGCCACCATTCCATCCTATCTGCCGTGACGCTTCGGGAGAGCCATGTTAAGGGATCATATTTGATCCCTTATTGAGGATGGGTGCTGATGATGCCTCATACACTCATGACGGCCGACGAGGGCCGCACCGCCGTTGGCAACGCGCTTAAGGCGCACCGACTGGCGCAGAACCTAACGCAGGGTGATTTGGCGGCCCGTGCAGGCGTATCCTCCACAAGCCTGAAGAGGATCGAGGCTGCCGGACGTGGGTCTTTCGAGGACGTGATGAAGGTCGCCTGGAGCTTGGGGCTCCAAGCCGCGTTCGCGAGCGCCGTTGAGGAACCTACGCCCCAGAGCGTCGACGATGTTCTGAGAGAGAACCGCAAGAGGATCCGCAGAAGGGCGTCACCGCGGAAGGAGGTGGCGTGAGGCAGCCGCGGCCGGTCGAGAAACTCGCCGTCGGACTCGTCACGCCTTCAGGCGAGGTGCCGGTCGGAACGCTAGTTTGGTCGCTGCATCGGCGTCAGGCCTTCTTCGAGTTCAACCCGGTCTTTCTCGCTGAGCGCCTCAGGATCTCGCCTCTCGCATTAGATACGCGGGTTGGTGCGCTCCCCGCCGACCCCAAGCTCTTCGAGGGCCTGCATGGTGTATTCGACGACAGCCTTCCGGATGGATGGGGCAGGCTGCTCGTCGATCGCAGGCTTAGAGCGGCCGGAGGGGACCCGACCAAGCTGTCTCCGCTGGACCGGCTTGCCGTGGTGGGAACGGCCGGGATGGGAGCCCTGACATACGTCCCCATGGAGCCGAGATCCGGGGAAGTTCCAGATTTCGACGTTGACCGTCTCGCTGACGACGCCATGGCGGTCCTCGAAGGCAACGAGGCGGTAGACATCGAGTCCCTCGTCAACGCGAATGGAGGTTCGGCGGGGGCCCGGCCGAAGGCTATGGTTCTCCGGGATCGCACTAACGGTTCTATGCGTCTCGACGTCGGCCAAGGGTCTCGCGAGTGCGAAGACGCTTGGCTCGTGAAGTTTCGCTCTCAGCGGGATCCCGAGACTGTCGGCCGCGTCGAGCACGCTTACGCCTTGATGGCCCGCGCGGCTGGGGTCAACTTTCCCGAGTCGCGCCTTCTCGTGGGCGGCTCCGGGATCGGGTATTTTGCGGTGCGCCGCTTCGACAGGCCGTCGACGGGGCGCCTGCACGTGCACACGCTTTCCAGGATGATCGGGGCGGACCATAGAATACCATCCCTCGAGTACGACCACTTCCTCCGCGCAACGCGTATCGTGACTGAGAGGAGCGACCAAGTCGAGGAGGCTTTCCGTCGGATGACCTTCAACGTCCTAGCCTCGAACCGTGACGATCACTCGAAGAACCACGCTTTCGCTATGGACTGGCAGGGGGAGTGGCATCTGGCCCCGGCCTATGACGTGACCCTGTCGGACGGCCCCGCCGGCGAGCATGCCATGGCGATCGCCGGGGAAGGCAGGGAACCAGGGCGGAAGGAGATAGCGGCCGTTGCAGCGCTGGCATCGATCCCTAAGGGAGCGGTCTCTGCGGTATGGGAGCAGGTCATGCAGGCCGTGCGGTCATGGGCTACGTTCGCTCACGAGGCCGGCGTCCCCGGTCCGGAAGCGCGACGGATCGGGATAATTCTGGCGACCAAGGCGGGACCGCGAAGGCTCGGACGAAGACCACGGCGGCGAAGAGTGTGCGGGGAGTAGAGCGGACCGGCTGCTGATCCGAGCATCCGCGGGCAGGCATCGCACGATCGTCTTATGTTGCCGCCCCGCGCTCGATGCCCTCGAAGGCGGCGGGACGGCCAGCCTGCGAAGAGCATGGACAACAGTCCCGGACTGAACTCCGCGCCATCGGGTGGCACGATCCAGAATTCCAACCGCGGTCGGAAGAGCCCAACCTTATCGGTGAACCTAGAAGGCGCATCACTCGACGCTATCGTGAATCTGGGTGTGGAGGGTCCTGTCGGTGGTGCTTCACCCTTGAGCCTCAAAAGTGGGAGGATACGGCGCGACGGACCCCTGAGTCACCAGCGTCAATCGTTATTTGCCATCTCCGATGGCTCTTTCCTGGTGCCGAGCTACCTCTCTCATCAGGGGCCAACCTCAGCCTGCGTAGCCAGATTTCTATCGAGACCCGCCGGGACATAGGCAGTCCCAACGGAAAGGCAGAGGAACGAAAGGTTGTATTTCGCCGATACAAAACGCTGTGCGAGTAAGGGATTTGGGTACGCCACGTGGGTACGCAGTTGGGTACGCAAAAATAACTCACCGCAGCTAAGATATTGCAATCATTCAATTTTTTGACGGAAAAGCGGCGTTGGTGGAGCTGAGCGGATTCGAACCGCTGGCCTCTGCAGTGCGATTGCAGCGCTCTACCATCTGAGCTACAGCCCCAACGTGGCGCGTTGATAGAGCGCCGGCGACCGGCCTGTCAATCGCCGCTTTCGATCGACGGGGCCGGCCGAGCCGCGAACCGGCGGATCAGATGTCGGCTTCGGCCCAGCTTCGGCCGTCGCGCTCGACCAGCGCGATGGCGGAGGACGGGCCCCAGGTGCCGGCCGTGTAGGTCTTCGGCGGCTCGCTCGAGCCCTGCCAGGCCTCGATGATCGGGTCGACCCAGCCCCAGGCCGCCTCGACCTCGTCCCGGCGCATGAACAGCGTCTGGTTGCCCCGCACCGTGTCGAGGATCAGCCGCTCGTAGGCATCCGGGTTCCGCACCCCGAAGGCTTCCGCGAAGCTCATGTCGAGCGACACGTGCTTCAGCCGCATGCCGCCCGGGCCCGGATCCTTGATCATCAGGTAGAGCTTAATGCCCTCGTCGGGTTGCAGGCGGATCAGCAGGCGGTTGGGCTCCGGGGTCTGGCCCTCGAAAACCGAATGCGGCACCTGCCGGAAGGTCACCACGATCTCCGACACCCGGGACGGCAGGCGCTTGCCGGTGCGCAGGTAGAAGGGCACGCCCGCCCAGCGCCAGTTGCCGATCTCGGCCTTCAGCGCCACGAAGGTTTCCGTTCCGCTCGGGCCCCCGAGTTCGTCGAGGTAACCCGCGACGGCGCCGCCCGCCGAGGCTCCCGCCTTATATTGTCCGCGCACCGTCAGCTGCGCGGCATTGGACGCATCGATGCGCTTCAACGCCTTCAGGACCTTCAGCTTCTCGTCGCGGACCGCATCCGCCTTCATGGAGGAGGGCGGTTCCATGGCGACGAGGCAGAGCAGCTGCAGCATGTGGTTCTGCACCATGTCGCGCATGGCGCCGGCCGTGTCGTAATAGCCGGCCCGGCCCTCGACGCCGAGTTCCTCGGCGACCGTGATCTGCACGTTGTCGATGTGCGACGCGTTCCACAAGGGCTCGAACAAGGCGTTGCCGAAGCGCAGCGCCATCAGGTTCTGCACCGTCTCCTTGCCGAGATAATGGTCGATCCGGTAGATCGACGCCTCGGGGAAGACCGCCCCGATGCCCTCGTTGACGGTCAGCGCCGAAGCGGCGTTCT
>CAXTCV010000326.1:0-3763 GCA_964242725.1 uncultured Methylobacterium sp. | reverse complement strand
ACGCTGGTGTCGAACTACATCCCCGACGGCATGTCGGTGCAGCTGCAATCCGAGAACGGCATGCTCGGCATGGGGCCCTTCCCCTACGAGGGCGAGGAGGACCCGGACCTGATCAATGCCGGCAAGCAGACGATCACCGCGCTGCCGACCACGAGCTACTTCTCGTCGGCCGATTCCTTCGGGATGATCCGCGGCGGGCACATCAACCTGTCGATTCTCGGCGCCATGCAGGTGGCCGGCAACGGCGATCTCGCCAACTGGATGATCCCCGGCAAGATGGTGAAGGGGATGGGTGGCGCCATGGACCTCGTGGCGGGCGTGAAGCGCGTCATCGTGGTGATGGAGCACGTCGCCAGGAACAAGGACGGCACCGAGAGCCCCAAGTTGCTCAAGGCCTGCGACCTGCCGCTCACCGGGACGCAGGTGGTCGACCTCGTGATCACCGATCTCGGCGTGTTCGCGATCGACAAGAAGGGCGACGGCGGCATGCGCCTGATCGAGCTCGCCGACGGCGTCACCGAGGACGTGATCCGCGGGAAGACCGAGGCGGACTACACGGTCGCGCTCAGGACGTGAGCCCGGTCCTCCGGGCGGCGCCTGCGGCTCAGGCGGCGCGCACGCCGTCGAGGAACCGGACCACCTCGGCCTGCAGGCGCGCGGACCGATCCGAGAGGGCCGACGCCGCGCTCAGGACCCGCGTGGCGGCCATTCCGGTCCGCTCGGACGCCGCCGCGACCCCGGCGATGGTGCGCGTCACCGCGTCGGTGCCGGAGGCCGCCTGGGCGACGTTGCGCACGATCTCCTGCGTGGCGGCACCCTGTTATTGGATCACGGCCGCGAGGCGCGCGGTCGCGCCGTTGATCTCCTCGATCCGCGTCGCGATCCCGCCATGACCGTCTGACCGGAGGCCGACTGGATCTCGCCGATCTGCCCGGTGATGGCGTCCGTCACCTTGGCGGTCTGGCCGGCCAGTTCCGCGACCTCCGCGGCGACCACAGCGAAGCCGCGCCCCGCCTCCCCGGCCCGCGCCGCCTCGATGGTGGCGTTCAGGGCCAGGAGATTGGTCTGGCTGGCGATGCCGGCGATCATCCCGACCCTCTCGCCGATCCTCGTCGAAGTCCGGCTCAGGACCGCGACGAACTGGGTCGTCCGGCTCGCCTCGTCCGAGGCGGTCCGCGCGAGATCGGCCGCGCCCGAGATCCGCCGCCCGATCGCCCGGATCGAGGTGCCGAGTTCCTCGGCGGCGGCCGCGACAATCTGGACGTTGCTGCCGGCCTCCTCCGCCGAGGACGCCACCGTGGCCGCCTGCTCGGCCGCCCCGCTGGCCGTCTCGGTCCTGCTCTCGGCGGTCGCGCGCTGTTCGGGCGCCTCGGCGAGCGCCGCCAGCTCGGCGATCCGCTGGAACGCGGTCGCCTTCGCCTGCTTGATGCGTGTCTCGTAGCCGGCCGGCTGGGATTCCCGGGTCTCGAGGGCGAGGTTGCGCCCCTGCGGTGAGACTTCGCCGACGGCGATCTAGACGCCCAGGATGAGTTCGGGACGCTTGGCCTGCACATCGACGATCCGGCGCGTCTGCGCTGACAGCGAGACCAGATTCGAGCGCATGGACGATCAGTCCGCCGGCCACATCTCCCGTGACTGGAGCCGCTCCCGATCGCGTCACAATCGTGAACGGCGCTCACTTTTTTCCCGCGCCCGCACACGCCGCATCCGGGTCCATGTCGATGGCGAGCGCTCCAGGCCGCGACGTGATCCGCGCCCGTATCGGACGGATCGCGCCGGATGTCCCGTTGCGGTTGGACGGATCGGGCGCCCGGAGGATGCCCCCCCGAACGCCGCGATCCATGCCGTACCCGCGGCGGCGCGCGCCGCCGGATCACATCGGCGGGGTGAGGCCGTCCTTGCCCACCGCCACGAGCTTGCCCTCGGCCTTGGCGCCGTCCTTGGCGACCACGGCGAAGACCTTGGAGCCGGGCTTCAGGATCGCCTTGTCGGCGGCCTCGAAGGCGACGATCGGCGCCGAGGACGGCACGACGATCTCCTTGGAGCCATCCTTGCCGTAGCTCACCGTCAGGGTGCGCTCGCCGCCGGAGGCCGCCGTGTCGGCCTTCACGGTGCCGTTGGTCATCGCGCTCTTGACCTTCGGGGCGTTCGACGTCTCCGCCTTCACGGTGCCGTTGGTCATGGCGCTCTTCACCTTGGCGCCGGAGCCCGCGGTCTGGTCCGTGATCGAATCCCAGCCGTAATGGCCCTCGCCGGTGCCGCGCATCGCCTCGGGGAACAGCACCACCTCGAGGGCGGTCATCGGATTCTCGCCCTTGGTGGCGGTGCCGATGAAGACGCCGTCCTTGATCGCGTCGAGGCTCGACGGCACGACCCAGGCGAACTTCGCGCCGGCGACGTCGACGGTCTCGGACTTGCCGTCGTCCGTCTTGATCGTGAGCGTGCTGCCCTCGGCCTTGTCGATGGTGCCGCGGACGCGATCGACCTGGGCGGCGAAGGCTGTGCTCGACAGCACGGCCGTCAGGCCGGCGGCGGCGAAGGTTTTGCTGAAATGCTTCATCGGGGTCCCATCCTGGCTTCCGGAGCCGGGTTATGGGGTCCGGCGCGCGCAAAACAAGGTTGCGCGCAAGGCAAAGCCACGGATGTGCCGCGAGACGCCGGGCCGCGCCAGGGCGGCGAGCCCGTCGGATTATCCCCCCGTCACGCTCATATGCCGCGCCACGGCGGCCGGGCGCTGGCGCTCGATGATGAAATCGTGACCCTTGGGCTTGCGGGTGATCGCCTCGACCACGGCGGCGGCCAGCACGGAATCGTCCGGGGAGGCGCGGAGCACCGCGCGCAGATCGGCCGAGTCCTCCTGGCCGAGGCACAGGTAGAGCTGGCCGGTGCAGGTCAGCCGCACCCGGTTGCAGCTCTCGCAGAAGTTGTGGGTCAGCGGCGTGATGAAGCCGAGCTTCCCACCCGTCTCCTCGACGCGGACGTAGCGTGCCGGGCCGCCGGTGCGGTCGGGCAGCGGGGTCAGGGTGTAACGGCTCTCCAGGCGCTGCCTCGCCACCGACAGGGGCAGGAACTGGTCGGTCCGGTCGGCCTCGATCTCGCCGAGCGGCATGACCTCGATCAGCGTCATGTCCATGCCGAGGCCATGCGCCCAGGCGATCATGTCGGGCAGTTCGTCGGCGTTGAGGTCGCGGAGCGCCACCGCATTGATCTTGACCTTCAGGCCGGCGGCCCGCGCGGCCGCGATGCCGTCGAGAACGACGTTGAGGTCGCCCCGGCGGGTGATCGCGCGGAATTTCGCCGCGTCGAGCGTGTCCAGCGAGACGTTGATCCGGCGCACGCCGAGGCTCGCCAGCTCGTCGGCGTACCGGGTGAGCTGGGTGCCGTTGGTGGTCAGCGTCAGCTCCTCCAGCGCACCCGAATCGAGGTGGCGCGACAGGCGGCGGAACAGGTGCATGATGTCGCGGCGCACCAGCGGCTCGCCGCCGGTGATCCGGAGCTTGCGCACGCCCCGGGCGATGAACACGCCGCAGAGCCGGTCCAGCTCCTCCAGGGTCAGCAGGTCGCGCTTGGGCAGGAACTGCATGGTCTCCGACATGCAGTAGGCGCAGCGCAGGTCGCAGCGATCCGTCACCGAGATGCGCAGGTACGAGATCGCCCGCTGGAACGGGTCGATCAGCGGCGCGGGCGACGGCACGCGGGGCGCACCGGCCGTGAGCCCCCGCGGCGTGCTGGAGATGTCATCGAGCATGATTGAGCATATGAT
>CAXTCV010000325.1:0-3783 GCA_964242725.1 uncultured Methylobacterium sp. | reverse complement strand
CTGGCCGCCGGCGTGCCGATCGTCTCGGCCGGCCTGACCGAGGACAAGGCGGAGGTGAACGCCCGGGTCGGCTGGTCCGGGGTCGGCCTCAACCTCGCCACCAACGCGCCGAGCCCGGACGCGCTGCGGGACGCGGTGGCGCGGGTGCTTGCCGAGCCCGGCTTCCGGCAGCGCGCCGGCGCCCTGCAGGCGGCCTTCGCCACCCGGGACGCCATGGCGGGCATCCTGACGGCGGTGGACGATCTCGCCCGCTCCGGGCCGGTGCGCGGCGGCAGGGCCGGCGTCGCGGTTGAGCTGGCGCGCTCGGCATGAGTTCCCCTGCCGAACCGGAGGCGCTGCGCGTCGTCGTCGATCTCAACCGCTGCCAGGGCTACGCCCAGTGCTGCTACGCGGCCCCCGAGGCCTTCAGCCTCCACGGCCACGAGATCCTGTTCTATGATCCCGCCCCGCCGGCCGAACGGCGCGGCGCGATCGAGCGGGCGGTCCAGGCCTGCCCGGTCCGCGCCATCAGCCTCCAGGCCGGCCCGGATGACGGAGACGCGCTGTGAGCCCAGAGCCCGCCGGCCTCGTCGTGGTCGGTGCCTCCCTGGCGGGCCTGCGCGGGGCGGAGGCCCTGCGGCGGGGCGGCTATGACGGTCCGCTCACCCTCGTCGGCGCGGAGCCCCACCGGCCCTACGACCGCCCGCCCCTGTCGAAGCACGTGCTGTCCGGGGCGCTGGATGCGGGCGCGACCCGCCTGCCGGAGCTGACCGCCCTCCGGGCCCGCTGGCGGCTCGGGAATGCGGCCGTCGCCCTCGACCGGGCGGCCCGCACGGTCCGACTCGCCGATGGTGCGGTGCTGGCCTACGACAAGCTCCTCGTGGCCACCGGCGCCGAGGCCCGGCCCTGGCCGGCCGGGTCCGGGGGCGGCCTTTCCGGCATCCACACCCTGCGCGGCCGCGACGACGCCCGCGCCCTGCGGGCGGCCCTGGTCGCCGGCCCGCGGCGGGTGCTCGTCGTCGGCGGCGGGCTGATCGGGTGCGAGGCGACCTCGTGCCTGCGCGACCTTGGCCTCCCGGTCACCCTGGTCGATCCCCATCCGACGCCCCTGGCCAACGCCCTCGGCACCTTCGTCGGCGGCGTGATCGCGGATCGCCTGCGCGAGGCGGGCGCCGTGTTCCGCCCCGGCACGCAGGTCCGGGCCTTCGAGGGCGACGCGTCGGGGCGGGTCGCCCGCGCCCGGCTGGCGGATGGCAGCGCCATCGAGGCCGATCTCGTCATCGCGGCCCTCGGGGCGACCCGGGCGACCGGCTGGCTCCGGGGCGCCGGGCTGATGGCCGATGCCGGAGGGCTCACCTGCGACGCGGCCTGCCGCGCCCGCGACGCGGACGGCGCGCCCTGCCCGGACATCTACGCGGCCGGCGATGTCGCCCGCTGGCCGATCCCGCTCTACGGCGACCGGCTCGTCTCGGTGGAGCATTGGGGCAACGCCGTCGAGCAGGCCGCCCACGCCGCGCGCAACATGCTGGCCGGCCCCGGGGACCAGCGGCCCTACGCGCACCTGCCGGCTTTCTGGTCGAGCCAGTTCGGGATCAACATCAAGCTGGTCGGCCTGACCGCGGGGGCGGACACGGTGGCCGTGGTCCAGGGCACCCGGGCCGCGCGGCGCTTCCTCGCCGTCTACGGCCGGGCCGGGCGCAGCATCGCGGCCGTGTCCTTCGACCAGGCCCGCTGGCTGCCCGCCTACGCCGAGGCGATCCTGGCGGGCAGCCCCGTCCCGCCGATCATAGACGCCACCGACCAGCCCCGCATCGCGCGGACCGACCCCGGATTCCCGCCGCCGCGCCGGGCGGCCCCGGCACCGCCCCCGGCCGAGACCGCCCATGCCTGACGACGCGCTGTTCGCCGCCGTGACGGACCCGGCCAACCGGGCCGATCCCTATCCGCTCTACGCCCGGCTGCGGGAGCGGCCGGTCGCGCGCCAGCGCGACGGCAGCTACGTGGTGAGCGGGTACGCGGCGATCCGCGCCCTGATCTTCGATCCGCGGCTGAGTTCCGAGGATCTGCCGCCGTTCCAGCGGCCGCCCACCGGCAATCCGATCCGCGACTGGATCCTCAACCCGATCCGGAGCCGGATCGCCAGCGCGCACCGGCCCCTGATCTTCCGCGATCCGCCGGATCACGACGCCCTGCGCGCGGCGGTGATGCGGGAATTCACCATCCCGCGGGTCCAGGCCCTGCGCCCGCGCGTGGCCCGGGATGTGGACGCGCTCCTCGACGCCTGCCGGGGGCGCAGTCGGATCTGCCTCGTGGACGACCTGTCCTATCCGCTGCCCGTCTCGGTGATCTGCGAACTGCTCGGGGTGCCGGAATCCGACGAGCCGCAATTCCAGGCCTGGGCGACGCAGCTCGCCACGGCGCTGGAGCCCGATGCCCGCGGCGACGTCGAGACCCGCCGACGCACGGTGGCGGCCTTCGATGCGATCTCGGACTACATGCGCGGTCTCATCCGCGCGAAGCGCCGCCGCCCCGCGGGCGACATGCTCAGCGGGCTGGCCGCCCCCGGGCCGGGCGGGCGGAAGCAGATGAGCGATTTCGACCTGATCGCCACCGCGATCCTGCTGCTGGTCGCGGGCCACGAGACCACCGTGAACCTGATCACCAACGCCATGCTGACCCTGCTCCGCCATCCGGAGGAGCTGGCGCGGCTGCGCGCCGATCCCGAGCGCGCCCCGCGGCTGATCGAGGAGGTGCTGCGCTTCGAGCCGCCGGTGCATTTCCGGACCCGCAGGGCGCTCGGCGCGATCACGCTGGCGGGCGAGACCATCCCGAAGGGCGCGCCGATCATCCTGCTCTTCGCCGCCGGCAACCGCGATCCCGCCCGCTTCGACGCCCCCGACCGCTTCGATCCCGACCGCCCGGACCTCGAGCATTTCGGCTTCGGCGGCGGGCTGCATTACTGCGTCGGCGCGCCCCTCGCCCGGATCGAGGCGGAGATCGCCCTGGTCGCCCTGAGCCGCCGCCTCGTCGCCCCGCGGCTGATGCACGACCCGCCGCCCTACCGGCCCGGCGCTTCCCTGCGGGGACCCGAGCAGCTCCATATCGGCATCGACGGGATCGCCTGAGCCGAAGCCCGCATCGCGGCCGGCCCCCCACCCCTGTTCCCGGCGCCGCGCCTGGCCGGGGACGCCATGCCGGGCTCCGTTCAAGCGTGAAGATTTTGTGAGGACCACAGTTTCACGTGAAACATTTGTAAACCATCACGCCTCCCATCACCGGCCCGTGCAGCCCGCTCAGCGCCGCACCGGGACCGGCCCGTTCGCGCCCGGCCAGTGGGAACAGCCATTGGGCCCGCCGCCGTACCAGTCGCTTGTCGGCCCTTCGGCGAGGGGGGCTCACAGGAAGGGGGCTCGGCGATACGGGCTGCGGAGCACGGGCGCCCGATGAGGGCTCCCGGACCGCCGTGCAGCCGCGGTCTGACGAAGGGCCGGTGGCCGCGCCGCCGGGCTGACAACCGGTGAGGACCGGGCGCGGGTTCCGCCTGGGCGCGTGGCCGCCGCGCCCCGACCCGGCCCGCATCGGGGCGAAGCGCCGCTGCGTCGGAACTTGGCCGTACCACCCGGGGCTTGTCCTGCGAGACGGCCGCGCCCGGCCCTCACCCCGATCCCATCTGGAGCTCCTCGCCATGAAGGCATTGTGCTGGCACGGCCGAAACGACATCCGCTGCGACACGGTCCCGGATCCGGTCATCGAGGATGCCCGCGACGTGATCATCAAGGTGACGAGCTGCGCGATCTGCGGCTC
>CAXTCV010000324.1:1590-3791 GCA_964242725.1 uncultured Methylobacterium sp. | reverse complement strand
CCAGTTCGAGGCGCTGATCGAGGTGCCGGACCGCGACCTGTTCAAGTGGCTCACCGGCGAGGCCGAGACGCCCTCGAACTACGATACGGCGGTCTGGCGGCGCGTGCGGGCGTTCCACCGGCACGACGCGCCGATCCATTCCTGACGAGAGGCCGCCATGGACGAACCGAAGCCCAATTACGACCACCCCGCCCGGTCGATCGCCACCGAGCTCGTCGTGCGCATCATGCTGGAGATGATGGAGCGCTCGGATCCGGCGCTCCGCGGCGCGATCCTGCGGCAGGCGACGGTCCGGGCCGCCGCGATGACCGAGCACATGCCCAACGCGGACTTCTTCCGCGGCCGGGTCGAGGCGGCGCTGGCCGAGATCGTCGGGCCGGACGCGTGAGGCCCCGGGGCTCAGCGCCCTTTCCCGGCTGCCCGCAGGTGGTGCCGCAGCACGGCGCTGATCCGGGCCCGATAGCCGAAGCCGGCGTTGCGGAAGTCTTGCAGCCCGTCGCTGTCGAGCTTGATCGAGACGGCGTCCCGGGTGGGGGGCGGGCTCGCGCGGTCCCAGAAGGCATCGTCGGGGCCGGGGTGATCCGGGTCGGCCGCGCTCATGCGCTCGACCTCGTCCTCCGTGGGAGCCGCGCCAAGCGCCCCATCGGGATGGCGTTGCAGCCGCGTTCCATCCGCCAAGCGCGTGAACGCGTCAGCGCGCGCCCCAGCGTGCGCGCGCCCTCCCGTGCGCGGGCCCGAGCGGTGATGAGCCCCGTGACCGGTCCGCGCCTCGTGTGAACGCCGGCGGAAAGGCCGCCCAGCGCCCGGCCGACGGTCACGCGGCGTTCCTCTCCGGCATCGCGTCGATCGTCAGCAGGTCGAGCCGCGCGTCGTCGGCGAAACCCTCGGCCATGGCCGACCGGTCGAAGTGCCGCGCCTCCAGCAGGCGCGCACGCGTCCCCGAATCGCAGCCGAACACCCGTTCCATGCTGGAGCGTAGCCGCCCGATCGGGCATCCTCAGCCGCCCGCACGCGTTCGCCCCGATGCTTTATCGCGCCGGCCCGATGGGCTAACGCCACCCGATCCCGCCCCCTGACGCGCCCGGCGGGACGCCCCGCGAAAGACCCGATGGCCAAGCCGCAACCGAAGCCTTCCGCGCCCGCTGCCAAGCCGCAGGTCGCGCGCTTCGCCCTCCCGAAGTCCTCGGCGCTCGCCCAGGCGATCGACGCCCTGAAGCGCGGTGACAGCCCGGTTCTGGCGAGCGCACCCGAAGGGTTCGACGCCCTGGCGCTGGCCGACCTCGCCCGCGCCCTGGCGCCGACCGTCGACGCCCCCGCGGTGCTGGTCCACGTGGCCCGGGATTCCGGGCGCTCGGCGTCGTTCCAGGCGGCGCTCGGCTTCGTCGCCCCCGAGATGGACGTGATGAGCCTGCCGGCCTGGGACTGCCAGCCCTACGACCGGGTCTCGCCCACCACCGCGGTGGCCGCCGCCCGGATGACGGCGCTCGCCCGCCTCGCCCGCACCCGCTCGGCCGAGGACCGCCCGCGCATCCTCTGCACCACGGTCAACGCCCTCGTGCAGCGGGTGCCGCCCCGGGGCCACATCGCCCGGGAGGCGTTCTCGGCGGCGATCGGCAACGTCATCTCCATGGACGATGTGGTCGCCTGGGTGGAGGCCAACGGGTTTCTGCGCACGGGGACAGTGCGCGACACCGGCGAGTACGCGGTCCGCGGCGGCATCCTCGACCTGTCGCCGCCGGGCCTGCCGGCGCCGATCCGCCTCGACTTCTTCGGCGACACGCTGGAATCGATCCGCGCCTTCGACCCGGAGACCCAGCGCACCACCGGCCAGCTGCGCTCGCTCGACCTCATGCCGATGAGCGAGGTCCAGCTCACCACCGAGACGATCCGGCGCTTCCGCCAGGGCTACATCCAGAGTTTCGGCGCCGCGACCCGGGACGACCGGCTCTACGAGACCGTGAGCGAGGGGCGGCGCTACGCCGGCCTCGAACACTGGATGCCGCTGTTCTACGACCACCTCGACACGCTCTTCGACTATCTGCCCGGCGTGCCGCTGGTCTTCGACCCGCAGGTCGAGGACGCCGCCGCCGAGCGGATCAGCCTGGTCCAGGACTATTACCAGGCCCGCGAGGGCGCGATGAAGACGCCGCAATCGGGCGTCGCCCCCTACAAGCCGCTGCCGCCCCGCGCCCTCTACCTGA
>CAXTCV010000324.1:0-1490 GCA_964242725.1 uncultured Methylobacterium sp. | reverse complement strand
CGCCAGAAGCGCAAGGCCAAGCGGCCCCAGGACGTGATCCTGGAGGTGCAGGCGCTCCAGCCCGGCGACCTCGTGGTCCATGCCGACCACGGCATCGGCCGGTTCTCCGGGTTGAAGACGATCCATGCCGCCGGCGCCCCGCACGATTGCCTGGAGCTGAGCTACACCGGCGGCCTGCTGCTCCTGCCCGTGGAGAATATCGAGCTCCTGACCCGCTACGGCTCGGAGGATTCCGAGGTCGCCCTCGACCGGCTCGGCGGCGGCTCGTGGCAGGCCCGCAAGGCCAAGATGAAGCGCCGCATCCTCGAGATGGCGGGCGAATTGATCAAGGTCGCGGCCCAGCGCTTCGTCCGGAAGGCCCCGTCCCTCAAGGCGCCGGAGGGGCTCTACGGGGAATTCGCCGCCCGCTTCCCCTTCGAGGAGACCGAGGACCAGGCCAACGCCATCGACGCGGTGCTGGACGACCTCAATGCCGGCCGGCCGATGGACCGGCTGGTCTGCGGCGATGTCGGCTTCGGCAAGACCGAGGTGGCGCTCCGCGCCGCCTTCGCGGCGGCGATCTCGGGCAAGCAGGTGGCGGTGATCGTGCCGACCACCCTGCTCGCCCGCCAGCACTTCCGGACCTTCGCCGAGCGGTTCAAGGGGCTGCCGGTTCAGGTCGCCCAGCTCTCGCGCTTCGCCAGCGCCGGGGAGATGAAGCAGGCCCGCGCGGGCCTCGCCGACGGGACCCTCGACATCGTGGTCGGCACCCACGCGCTGCTGGCCAAGAACATCGCCTTCAAGGATCTCGGCCTGATCATCGTGGACGAGGAGCAGCATTTCGGCGTCGCCCACAAGGAGCGGCTGAAGGCGCTCCAGGCCGATGTCCACGTGCTGACGCTCTCGGCGACCCCGATCCCGCGCACGCTCCAGCTCGCCATGACGGGGGTGCGCGAGCTGTCGATCATCGCCACGCCGCCGGTGGACCGGCTGGTGGTGCGCACCTTCGTGACGCCGTTCGACCCGCTGACCATCCGGGAGGCTTTGCTGCGCGAGCGCTACCGCGGCGGCCAGGCCTTCTACGTGGTGCCCCGGATCGAGGATCTGGCGGAGGTCAAGAAATTCCTCGACGCGGAGATGCCCGAGATCAAGGTCGCGGTCGCCCACGGCCAGATGGCGGCGGGCCAGCTGGAGGACGTGATGACCGCCTTCTACGAGGGCAAGTTCGACGTGCTGCTCTCGACCACGATCGTGGAATCGGGCCTCGACATCCCCACCGCCAACACGCTGATCGTCCACCGGGCCGACATGTTCGGGCTGGCCCAGCTCTACCAGCTGCGCGGCCGCGTCGGACGTTCCAAGGCCCGGGCCTACGCGCTGTTCACGACCCCGGCCAACCGCCAGCTCACCGCCCAGGCCGAGCAGCGGCTCAAGGTGCTCCAGAGCCTCGACACCCTGGGCGCGGGCTTCCAGCTCGCCTCCCACGACCTCGACATCCGCGGCGCCGGCAA
>CAXTCV010000323.1:0-3793 GCA_964242725.1 uncultured Methylobacterium sp. | reverse complement strand
GGCATTGATCTGCGACACGTCGGCGTTGGTGTAGGCGAACACGAACCGGCTCGCCCTCGGGTCGGCCAGCGTGTCCGCCTTCCACCGCTCGACCAGCTCGGCCCGCGCGGCCTCGCCGTCTCCGGTCCAGGTGATCGCGCCGTGCCGGTCATACGCGGCGACGGCGGTGTCGAACCGGCCCTGGGCCAGATCGCGGGCCGCCTCACGCTGCCAGTCCACCTTCTGCCGCGTCACCTCGGTGATCTCGGCCGCGCCGTGCGCCTTCCGGAGTTCGGTGAACAGCCCGCCGCGCTCGATCGAGGCCAGCTGCCGATCGTCACCCGCGAGGATCACCTTGGCACCAGAGCGCCTGGCTTCCGCCAGCACCTCGCCGGTCACCCGGCTGTCCAGCATCGCCGCCTCGTCGATGATCACCACCGTCCGCCGGTGCCACGCGGTGCGCCCGTTCTTCAGGGCGAACAGCGCGCTGTGCACCGTGGCGGTCTCGCTGAAGCCGTCCGCCTTCAGGTCCTGCGCCACCGCATTGGTGGGCGCCAACCCCACCACACGGTCGCCCGCCGCCTCGTGTGCCTCGCGGACCGCCGCCAGCGTGTAGCTCTTGCCCGTGCCGGCCCGGCCTTCGATCAGCTTCAGCCCGCCATCCGCGACCGCGTGCTCGAACGCCGCGCGCTGATCCTCCCGCAGCGTGCGCGACGCCAGCGCCGCGTCCCGGTATCGCGCCTTCACGCCCTGATGGTGCCGCGCCCCGGCCACGGCTGCCCCGTCCACCAGCGCTGCACGCTCCTGCGCGCGCACCGTCCGCGTGCTGAACCGGTCGGCCGCCGCGCCGGTGTCCCGGTCGTGCAGCACCAGCACATCCGTGTGCCCCAGCACCGCCGCCTTGGCGGCGGCAATGTCCGCTCTCTGTGCCGCACCCGGTGTCCCATCCGGACCAACACCAAGATGCTTGGCCAGGTAGCGGTCCAGCTCCCGCTCGGTGAACGTCGCGTTGTTGCGCGTCAGTGCCGCCAGCACCTGCTCCGGGTCCCGCGCGGCCGCCTCGTTCGCCGTGCGCAGCGCCTCCGCGCGCGCGACCGCCGGGCTGTCAACCTTGCGCATCCGCACCGGGCCGATGTGCTCGCCCGGATGCGCCGCCGTCACGTCCACCCGCAACGCGATGCCGTGCTCGGCGAAGTAGCGGTCCTGATGCGCCCGCCAGGTCTCGCCCCAGGCCTCGGCATCCGTGACCAGGGTGCGTGTGCCGGCGCGGCGCACCTCGGGATCCAGGTCGCGCGCCTTCTTGGCGGCAAGACGGTCGCCCTCGATCCGCCGCGTGGTGATCAGCAGGTGCGCATGCCAGTTGCTGGCGTCGCCACCGGTGCCGGCCAGTGCGCCCTCGCCTTCGCCGCGCTCCTGGTGCGGCGCGTGCACGTCAAGCTGCACGGCCAGGCCCTTCGAGACGAGGTGCTCCTGGGCGAACGAGCGGGCCAGTTCGATCCGGTCCTCGGTGGAGAGCACCCGGTCGGCCGGCAGCGCCAGCACGATCTCGCGGGCGACCTGGGAGTCCTTGCGGCGCTCCGCCGCTTCGGCCGCGTTCCACAGCGCCGCGCAGTTGCCGAGCCGGGCATCGGCACCTTCGGGCAGCAGCACCGCGTGGTGCTCAGGGGCATCCCGGTGACTGAAGTGGAACAGCTCGCCCGTGCGCTCGGCGGTGATCGCATCGCGGGCATTGTAGGCGGCCGAGCGCACGGCGTTGCCGCCGGAGGCGCGGGAAAGATACCGGGCACGGGCAAACGCAATGGCCATGATGTGCCAGGAGGCTAGCCCGACTGGAATCCGCTCTACAAGCCGCGTCGCGCCCGCGACGCATATTGCGTCTGCACGCTTACGCTCGCCTAACGGCTCACTGGTGCAGAACGCGGGGCGGGGTTATGGAGAGAGATAAGCTCCCCAGCGCCTCCCCCCGTCAGCAATCTCCCAGCAAAGGAGCCGACGCTGCTAATGTTGCGAAAAAGCACGACCCCTCAGGTCTGGGATACCAAACGCCTTCGTATCGCCACCGATGCAGCGGGGATTGCTCTCTGGTCGTGGAATGTCGACAGCGACGAGATCGGGCTCGATGAAAAGGCCCACCTCATGTGGGGCGTGCCGGTAGAAAATGGCCTCATTACATTTGAGGGACTTTCAGCCCGTATCCACCCGCAAGACCTAGACCGGGTGCGAGCTGCGTTCACCGCAACTCGCGATATCCTGGGCGGATACGAAATCGACTTTCGCATCATGTACGGCAGCGATGTACGCTGGATATCGGCACGCGGCCGGGGAGAAGATCAGGGTATCGTCGGCCGGGTGATGTTTGGCGTCTTTCTCGACGTGAGCGAGCGCAAGATGGCCGAAGAAGCCCGCGAGATGCTGGCCAATGAGATGAGCCACAGGGTTAAGAACCTGTTTGCCATCGCCTCTGCCCTGACCGACATCGCATCCCGGTCGGCTGCGACAACTCAGGAAATGGCGGCGGACCTTAGAAGCCGGCTGACCGCTCTTGGACGTGCTCATGAGCTGGTCCGCCCTCTCTTGAGCGAGCAGAAGAAAGCAGCCCACCTCGGGGAGCTACTCGGCATCCTACTGGATGCCTATGACGAAAAGGGCGTGATTGGTGATCGCATCCGGATCGCCGTGCCGGACCTTCTCGTGGGTGAGGCATCGGTCACGGCACTTGCTCTCGTCGTCCATGAGCTGGCCACGAATTCGGTGAAATACGGCGCCCTCTCGAATGCCGTAGGCACGCTGGAAATATCCTGCACAGCCGATGACAGCACCATCGTCGTCGTGTGGACGGAAAAGGGCGGACCACCCGTGCAAAAAGCCAGAGGCGAGCCCGGCTTTGGGAGCAAGCTGGTCAATCGGAGTATCACCGCTCAGCTTGGCGGCTCCATAGAATTCGAGTGGCCAACAGAGGGGATGATCGTGACGCTGCGAATGAGCAAGGCGCGTCTGGGAGCCTAACTCTCCATCGTGACCTGTTTTTCGCATCGTGTTGATATGTCCCGTCTGGAACCCCCTCGTGGCCGTACACGTCGAGAGTGCCGGCTTCCTAGTTACCGTCTGATCTGAGGTAGATGCGCGACCGTGAATGAATCCGTTCTTATCCTGATCGTTGAGGACAACGCGCTTATCCAGGATGTTGTGCAGGACGCGCTCACCGAGGGGGGCTATGATGTTGTGCTTGCCAGCGGCGGTGATGAAGCCATGGCAAAACTGGACGAGATCGGAACTGATATCCGCGCTCTCATAACCGACGTGGACTTGCCGCCTGGGAAGCTGACGGGCTGGGACGTGGCTCGGCACGCACGGGAAATTACCCCAGAGCTGCCGATTATCTACATGACAGGGGCGAGTGGCGGCGAGTGGTCATCCAAGGGTGTCCCTAAGAGCCTCTTGCTGGGAAAGCCGTTCGCTCCGGCGCAGATTGTCAGCGCCGTTTCGCAGTTGCTGAATGCCGGCTCCCTGATGTCGGAGTGAAGCTCGATTCCTTTTGCTAGGGGGCAGGAGGAAGGAGATGGACCGGGCTGCGAGTTGCCGTGATGGCGAACGACGATAGCTTTCGACCCACATCAAGCTTTGGATTGGAATAACGTGGCCCGTTCACTTGCTGAGCGCCTTCGTGCGCATGAACAACAGAAAGCCCGGCTTGCCGAACAGGAAGCTAAGCTCAAGGACGCCGGGCGCAAGGCCCGAACCCGCCGCCTGATCGAAGCTGGCGGCCTGGTCGAGAAAACCGGCCTCCTCGATCTCGATCCCAACGCCCTTTATG
>CAXTCV010000322.1:0-3820 GCA_964242725.1 uncultured Methylobacterium sp. | reverse complement strand
ACGTCACCCACGAGCTGCGCACGCCGCTCAACGCGATCATCGGCTTCTCCGAGGTGCTGGCGGGCGAAGGCGCCCTCAGCCTCGGCCCCGACCAGGCGCGGGACTATGCCGGGATCATCGGCGCCTCCGGCCACCACCTCCTCGGCGTGGTCAACACGCTCCTCGACATGAGCCGGATCCAGAGCGGCAACTTCGACTACGCGCCGGAGACCTTCGACCTCGCGTCGCTCCTGCGGTCCTGCTGCGACCTGATGCGCCTCAAGGCCGAGGCGGCGGGCCTCAGCCTCGCGGTCTCCGCCTCCGGCCCGGTGGAGATCACCGCCGATCCCGGCGCGTGCCGGCAGATCCTGATCAACCTCATCTCGAACGCCGTGAAGTTCACCCCGCGCGGCGGCCGGATCGACCTGTCCCTGCGCGGCGGCGTCGACGGCCTGGACATCGTCGTCGCCGATACCGGGCTCGGGATCGGGGCAGAGGATCTGCCCAAGCTCGGGACGCCGTTCTTCCAGGCCGGGGCCGGCGGCTACAAACGCCCCCACGAGGGGACCGGCCTCGGTCTCTCGGTGGTGCAGGGCCTGGTCGGCCTGCACGGCGGCGCGGTGCTGATCGAGAGCGCGCCGCAGGCCGGCACCGTGGTCACGGTGACGCTGCCCCGCCTGTGCCGGACGCCGGCGTCCGAAGGCAGCCCGGCCCCGATCCGCACCGCCGTGCGGGGCGCGTCCCCGCCGCGCCGCGTGGTGCGCCTGCCGCTCGGCCTGTTCGACGCGGAGCCGGGCACCGAGACGGCCCCGTCGGGTTCGGTCCTGCGCCGCACCGGCTGAGCCACAGATCCCCCGGAAGGAGACCCGATGTCAGGCTACCGCGAGATCACCGTACCGGGCGAAGCCGGCCGTGCGCGTCGCCCCGCCGTGCGCCGCACCGCGGTCCCCGGCGACTGGCGGTCCGTCCTCGTCGGGGCCCTGCGGGCGACCGGCACCACCTGCCGGAACAGCCCGGGCACCGTCCTCGGCAGCCTCGTGGGCCTGGGCGCGGCGGGGTTCATCTGCGTCAACGCCCTCGGCTACCAGGCCGGGCGCCATCCGGCCCCGATCCTGCCCAAGCTCGCCCAGAAGGCCCCCGCCGCCCGGGAGGCTGTCCGGGAGCCGGTACGGGAGATCGCGCGGGAGCCGGTCCGCCCCGAACCGGATCGCTCCGCGCCGCCCGCCCCCGCCAAGCCGGAGCCCCGGGACGCGATCGGCGCGCTGATCCGCGCCGACGAGACCACCGCCTCGGTGACCCCGAAGGCCACCCCGGCGCGGATCGCCGCGACGCCGGCCCTCAAGACGAAGCCCGGGACGGACGCGGATCCGGTGCTGCGGGCCCAGCGGGCCCTGTCGAAGCTCGGCTACCCGATCGAGCCCGACGGCGCGATGGGTCCGGGCACCCGGGCGGCGATCGAAAAGTTCGAGCGCGGCGCCAAGCTGCCGGTGACCGGCGCGGCCGCGGGCCGGACGCTCCGTGAACTAATCGCCCGGGCGGGCCACGGTTAGGGCGTCGCCCCCGCCGGAGCGCGGTCCCTCGCGGCCACGCCGCAATCCTGGATCACCGGGGCCCTGTTCACGGCTCCCCTGCCGCGAGGGCCGCCGACCCGCCGTCGCGGTCCGTGATCCGCGGGATCGCGCCGATCTGCGCCGCGATCCCGTCGGTGGCCCGGGCGGTCTCGTTGGCCAGCATCCCGCTTACCCACAGGCACGAACCGGAATTGTGCAGCGCAACCATCCCCGGCGCCGCGCGTTCACCCTCTGGCTAAGTCCGATCAGCTAGAAGCTTTGCTGTGTGGAACGGAGTGCGCCGGATGCAGGTCGAGAGCTGGCTGAAGCCGGACGAGGTGCCGGATCTCGCGGCGCGGGCGACAGCGATGATTGACGCCGCCCTCACGGGCTCGGACCTGGCGCGGGAATCCTACTGGGCGGCCGTGCGGAAGGGATACAACACCCCCTACAACGACCCGCCCCGCAAACGCGCCGCCCCGGCTCTGCCGAACGCGGTGCCCTCGCCTGTCGGCGCGGCGATCGAGCCGGTCGCCGCAGTGGCCGCCGTGATCGCCGCCCAGGCCGCGGAGGCCCGGGTGATCTAATTTCGGCTGTGCCGCCTCGCCATCTTGCCGACGTTTTACGCAAGCTTCACTAATCCTCGTCCCCGGTGCGGCTCCCGATGAGGCCGCCCGTCGTCAGGAAGTGAAGATGGTCCGCGTCCCCCGCCTGCTCCCGGCCGGAGCCCTCATCCTGCTCTCATCCGGGCTCGTCACCGGCCTCCCCGGAGGCCTGGCCGGCGCGATCGGCCTGGCCGCGACGGTGGCCCAGGCGCAGGAGGCCGCCCCCGATACGAGCGCCGACGATGCGGCCCCGGCGCGCGGGCGCCGGCGCGGCCGCCAGCGGCCGAGCCGCGCCGAGCGGAAGACGGCCACGCCCCCCGGCATGCAGCAGGCCACGCCGGTGGCGATCTTCGGCGACTGGAACGTGTTCGTGAACGGCGACGGCCGCGGCAAGCTCTGCTACGCCATCGCGCAGCCGCAGGCGCGCTCGCCCAAGACACTGAAGCGCGACACCGCCTATCTGTTCGTGAGCGTGCGCAAGGGCGAGAACGTGCAGAACGAGGTGGCGGTGATGCTGGGCTTCCCGTCGAAGCCCGCGGCCGCGCAGCTCAAGCCCGGCTCGGCCGCCGCGCCCACCGATCCGAGCCTCAATCTCGGCGCCAGCCGCTACGGCCTCGTGGTGAAGGACGGGAACGCCTGGCTTCAGAATCCCGCCGAGGAAGGACGGGTCGTCTCCGAGATGAGCGCCCGCAACCCGAAGCTCGTCATCAAGACCACCTCGATGCGCGGCAACCCGACGAGCGACGAATACGCCCTCGGCGGCTTCGCCGAGGCCATGAAGCGCACCCGCGACGAGTGCGCCCGGTAGACCGCCCGGGACGGGTCATCCGGGCGGCCGCCGGGAGCGGCCGCAACCCCGATCGCTTCGGCCGCGCGGGTCAGGCGCGGCGGAGGCGGGACTGACCCTGCCGGGCCTCGGCCTCACCCCGGGGGCGGATCCGCGCCCGGGCGGCGCGGGCCGCCTGCTCGGCGGTGCGGAACACGGCCCCGTCGAGCCCGTCGAAATCGCGGGCGGACGAGAAGAACCGCACCCCGCGCCCTTCGGGTACGGCGATCCCGGCCGTGATCTCGCCGATCTCGATCACCCGCGGCGGTTCGGCCGACGCGGGCGGGTCGGCGGGGATGAAGTGGTCTCCGGGCGTGAACTCTTCGAACAGACTGTCCATGGTATTCGGAACTCCCTGGGCCGGCGTGAAGCCATGCCGGAACGCGATGACTGCTGCGTGATGGTCGGCGGGCTAGCGTCGACAGCGCTGGTCTTGGGCGCGTGAGCAGGACGCGTTCGGGAGCGCGTGCGCATCGGGGTGGCGTCGGCTCGACATCGGATGTCCTCCAGACTGAAGGACCGCGCGGCGCTGGGGCCGTCGCAGTGCTTTAGCGTTTGATGACGCGGCGCAAGCTACGCTTCTCAAATCACCGCGGCCGCGGCGGGGGCGATCCCCCCGCGGCATCACCAAAGATGGCGGCGGCGGCGCGCCCCGTCAACGGAACCGATTTCCGTTTTTCGGGCCCCCTCTGGCAGGGGTGCGGTCCCGATCGGACTCCGGGGAGACGGGATCCTTCAGGCGCCTTCGACGATGGCGGCGAGATCGGAGAAGTCCGCGAAGATCGGGGCGGCGCCGGCGCGCACGAGGTCGGCCCCCGCGGGGTCGTGGCCCCAATGACCGCCGCCGGTGAACCCGGCGA
>CAXTCV010000321.1:0-3840 GCA_964242725.1 uncultured Methylobacterium sp. | reverse complement strand
GTCGACCCAGGCCGCCCGGGGCGCCGTGCCCTGCTGGGCCGCGGCGGCGCCGGCGAAAGCGAGCGGCAGGACCAGGCCGAGGGCCAGGGCCTGGGTGCGGGCGGGGCGTGTGGCGGACATCGGTGCCTTCCTGGCGGCCGGGGCGGGCATCATCGGGAACGCGCCCGCGTGGGGGAGGGGTTCCACGATCGTCCCGGGCGCGCCACACATCCTGCCAGATTGCACGGCGGCGACCAGCCCTGGATTGCGGGGATGATGGGGTTGCGTTCGCACGTTTGGGTACCAAGTCGGGGACAATCCCGGCCCTGGCCGTCTGGCCTGGGCCGCGTGCCGGTTCCCAGCCCGCCCCCGCCGCCGTGCCCCGAGGATCCTGTGGCCCGATCCGAACTCCAGGCCCGCCCGAACCCGCGATCCGGGGGCCCCCGATGAGCGCCGCCCCGCGCCGGGCCCTGCTGATCTGCAACGCCCAGGCCCGCAACGGCGGCCTCGACCTCGGCGCGGTGCGCACGATCCTGCGCGCGGGCGGGATCGAGCCGGTGGAGCCGCCGCCGGACGCCGAGTGCTGCGCGGCGATCCGCGCCGGGGCGGGGTCCGTCGATCTTGTGATCCTCGGGGGCGGCGACGGGACCCTGAACCGGGCCGCCCCGGCCCTGGTGGAGAGCGGCCTGCCGCTGGCCATCCTGCCGCTCGGCACGGCCAACGACCTCGCCCGCTCCCTCGACCTGCCCCTCGATCCCCTGGCGGCGGCCCGCTTCATCCCGACCGCCGCGGCGCGGCCGGTGGATCTCGGCTGGGTCAACGGCCACTATTATTTCAACGTGGCGAGCGTCGGCTTCTCGGCCGAGCTCGCGGGCGAGCTCACGGCCAAGTCGAAGAAGACCTGGGGGGTGCTCGGCTACGCGGTGGCGGCCGTGCGGGTGCTGCGCCGGGTCCGGCCCTTCACGGTGACCATCGAGCACGACGGCACGGTGGAGCGGGTCACGACCATCCAGGTCTCGGTGGGCAACGGCCGGCACTACGGCGGCGGCATGACCGTGGCCGAGACCGCGGCGGTGGATGACGGCAAGCTCGACTTCTACAGCCTGGAGATCGACCATTGGTGGCGGCTGATCGCCCTGCTGCCGGCCCTCCGCCGCGGGACGCACGGCCGGGCCGCCGACGTGCGCGCCTTCCACGCCCAGGAGATCCGGCTGACGACCCGCAGGCCCCGGCCGGTGAACACCGACGGCGAATTGACCACCCACACGCCGGCCCATTTCAAGGTCGTCCCGAAGATCCTGCAGGTCTTCGCGCCGGAGCCCGTGCGCCGGTCCCCGGCCTTCGACCTCGCCGCCCTCGGCGACCGCCTGTTCCCGACCAGCGAGGGCTCCAAGCCGTGACCGACCTGATCCAGCTCGCCAGCCAGCCCGCGATCTGGGCGGCCCTCGCGACCCTCGTGGTGATGGAGGTGGTGCTCGGCGTCGACAACCTGATCTTCATCTCGATCCTGACCAACAAGCTGCCGCCCGCGCAGCAGACCCGGGCGCGGCGGATCGGGATCGGCCTGGCGCTGGTGCTGCGGCTGGGGCTCCTCGGCACCGTGGCGTTCATCGTGCACCTGACCGAGCCGGTCGTCTCGGTCCTCGGCCAGGACTTCTCCTGGCGCGACCTGATCCTGATCGGCGGCGGCCTGTTCCTGCTGTGGAAGGCCACCAAGGAGATCCACCACAGCGTCGATCCCGAGCCCGGGACGGAGGCCTCCGGCGGGGGCCTCGGCTTCGGCGCGGCGATCGGCCAGATCCTGCTCCTCGACCTGGTCTTCTCGATCGACTCGATCATCACGGCGGTGGGCATGACCGAGCACGTGCCGGTGATGATGGTGGCGGTGATCGTCGCCGTGACGGTAATGCTGGTCGCCGCCGAGCCGCTCTCGGCCTTCATCGCCCGGAACCCCACCGTGGTGATGCTGGCGCTGGGCTTCCTGATCATGATCGGCATGGTGCTGATCGCCGAGGGGTTCGGGGCGCATGTGCCCAAGGGCTATATCTACACCGCCATGGCCTTCTCGGCCGGCGTCGAGGGTCTCAACATGCTGGCCCGGCGGCGGCGGCGGGGGGCCCGCGCCGGGGCCGGGGCGCCGACCGGGCAGGTCGGGCGTGCCTGATTTCCGATCGGCCTTGATGGGGATCCGCGCGGCCCTCGGCCTGCTCGTCCTGTCCGCCCCGGCGCGCGCGGAGCCGCAACCGATGCCCCCCGATCCCGTCATCCTCCACGATCTCGCCCCCACCGGCACGCTCCGGGCGGCGATCAATCTCGGCAACCCGGTCCTGGCGCAGGGCGGCGCGGAGGCTCCGGCGGGCGTGTCGGTCGACCTGGCCCGGGCGCTGGCGCAGAAACTCGGCGTGCCGGTGGCGTTCGTGACCTTCCCGGGGGCGGGGGCGGTCTCGGGCTCGGCGGGGTCCGGCACCTGGGACATCTGCTTCCTGGCGATCGACCCGAAACGGGCCGAGGGCATCGCCTTCACGGACCCCTACGTGCTGATCGCCGGCCGCTACCTCGTGCCGGCCGCCTCGCCGATCCGGACGCTGGAGGCGGTCGACCGCCCGGGCGTGCGGGTCGCGGTGGGCCGCGGCAGCGCCTACGACCTGTTCCTGACCCGGAGCCTGACCCACGCCACCCTGGTGCGGGCACCGACCTCCGCCGAGGCGGTCACGGCCTTCGCCCGGGACGGGCTGGAGGTGGCGGCCGGGGTCGCGCAGCCCCTCGCCGCCTACGCCGCCAACCATCCGGAGGTGCGGCTGCTGCCGGGGCATTTCATGGCGATCCCGCAGGCGATGGGCCTGCCGGTCGGGCACCCGGCCGGGGCGGCCTACCTCGCCGCCTTCGTGGCGCAGGCGAAGCGGGACGGCCTCGTCGCCCGGGGCCTGGCGGCCAGCGGGCAGGATCCGGCGCTGGCGGCGCCGTAGGTCGGTGTTCAGGCGGCGTTGAGTTGGGCCCAATCGAACCCCGCCGCGAGATGATCCTGCGGGTCGAGGATCTCGATGGCGACGACGCGGCCATTCGCGTCGAGATCCAGCACGATCCCCGGCCGCACTTCCTCGCTCTCGCTCACGGGGGCGTCGGCGAGGCGCAGATACAGGGCATCGGCCGCGGGATCGTATCGGACTGTCACGTCCGCGCCTCCAGCCGCGATCGAAGGCGAGCGTGATGACACGATAAGTCAACGCTGGTTCCGCGGCGTAGACAACCCGGAGCACACGGCCTCCATGCTCCGGCCGGGCTCGGGAGGCCCGAACGCGCTCGGGCTATCGCGGGTCGGGCTCGGTTGCCTCCGGCGCCAGGATGGGGCGCGCGACGCGTTCGCGCGCGATCCCGCGCTCGGTCAGGGTCTCCCGCGCAGGGCGTGTGTCGACGACGGCTGGCGCGGATAGCGGCCGCGCCCTCACACCACCAGATTCACGATCCGCCCCGGCACGACGATCACCTTCCGCGGCGCCTTGCCCTCCAGCACCCGCTGGACCGCCTCCAGCGCCAGGGTCGCGGCCTCGACGGCCTGCGCGTCGGCGTCCCGCGGCACGGTGACGTCCGCGCGCTTCTTGCCGTTGATCTGGACCGGGAGGGTGATCGCGTCCTCGACCAGCAGGCCGGCCTCGGCCTCCGGCCAGGGGGCCTGGGCGACGAGGCCGGAGCGCCCCAGGGCCGCCCAGCACTCCTCCGCCAGGTGCGGCATCATCGGGGCGATGAGCTGCACCAGGATGCCGGCCGCCTCCGTGGCGGCCGCGGGCGTGACCGGCCCGCGCAACCCGTCCTCCAGGGCGTTGGCCAGGGTGTAGATGTGGGCGACGCAGCGGTTGAAGCGCA
>CAXTCV010000320.1:0-3845 GCA_964242725.1 uncultured Methylobacterium sp. | reverse complement strand
GCCTGCCATGGTGCATGCGATGCTGCGACGTATTATGAGACATGCGAATCAGCAACGATTTCAAGACGGGAAGGCGTATGGCGCAGGATGGATATATTACCGAGAGAAAATCGATTTTTAGCCTGAGAAAACTCATAGCTGGATCATTCGTCGTCCTCTTCATATTGTCTATGTTGATCGGTATATTCGCGATAAGCCGCGTCGGGTTGATCAACCAGGCGGCGCAGTCGGTGGTCGGCGAGATCGAGGCCGTAGCCAATCTGGGCCTCATGAACGAGGAGAGCCAGGAACTCCGGGCCCTGGATATCCTGGCTCATAACGCGCGCGGGAAGGATGATGCGCGATCTTACGCGGCCCAGCTCGAGACGGCGCAGCAAGCTTTCTCGACGGCCTGGAGTCGCTATGCGCCGACCGTGTCCGGCCCGGAGGAGCAGGTGCTCGCGCATCGGCTGCGGGAGGCGTGGCAGCATTTTCTGGCGCTGGAGAGCCAGGTTTCGGCTCTCGATCGCGCCGGCGAGCCCGCCCTGGCCGACACGGTCGTCTTCGGGGCCTTCGGCGCGGACGCCGAGGCGTTCCGGAAGGCGGTGCGTGCGGTCCTCGCCTATCGCCAGGCGCGGGTCGCCGATCAGACCGCGGCGACCGACGCGGTCGGCCGGGCCTCGACCCTCTCGGTCGCCGCCGCCCTGGGCATCGTGGCGATCCTGACCCTGGTCGTCAGCGGCTTCATCATCCGCAGGGTGGCCACGCCGATCATGACGATGACCGGCATCATGCGGCGTCTCGCGGAGAACGACCCCGACGTGGCGGTTCCCGAGGGCGATCGGACGGACGAGATCGGCGCCATGGCCGGAACCCTGCGGGTCTTTCAAGAGAACATGCGACGGTCCAGAACCCTGGAGCAGGAGGCGGCCGAGGCGCGCGTGCAGGCCGCGGCGCGGAGCCGACTGGAGATGGCCGAAATGGCCGGCCGGTTCGAGACGGCGGTCGGCGGGATCGTGACCACGCTCGCCACGGCCTCGACGCAACTGCGTGGGACGGCCCGGGCTATGACGGGAATCGCCAGCGAGACGGCGGTGCAGTCCACCGCCGTGGCGTCCGCTGCGGAGGAGGCTGCCGCCAACGTCAAGATGGTGGCCGAGGCGGCCGGGGATCTCGAGTCGTCGGTCCGCGAAGTCGGCCGTCAGGCCGAGGTCTCGTCCGCCATGGCCAACGGCATCGCCGGGGAGGCCGCGCAGACGGCCGTTTTGGTGAAGGCGCTGAGCGGGGCGGCCGCCCAGATCGGCGACATCGTCGGCATCATCTCGACCCTTGCCAAGCAGACCAACCTTCTGGCGCTGAACGCCACGATCGAGGCTGCCCGCGCCGGGGAGGCCGGACGCGGATTCGCCGTGGTGGCGTCCGAGGTCAAGGCTTTGGCGACCCAGACCGCCGCGGCCACGAACGACATCGCGCAGCATGTGGCGACCATCCAGGGTTCCACCTCCGATGTGGTCACGGCCATCGGCGGCATCACCACGCGCATCCAGGACCTGAGTGCCGCGGCGTCTTCGATCGCGGCGGCGGTGGAGGAGCAGAACACCGCCACCCAGGAGATCGCCCGCAACATCACCCAGGCGGCGACCGGAACCGGGGAGGTGACGGCCACGATCACCGGCGTCGCGAACCGGGCCCAGGAGGCCGGATCGGCCGCCGGCCAGGTGCTGGAGGCGGCCAATGCGCTGTCCGGGCAGGCGGAGCACCTCGGCGGCGAGGTCGCCCAGTTCCTCCGCACCCTCCGGGTGGCCTGAAGCCACCGCGCAGCGCCCCGAGGCCGTCGATCGCGTCGCCGGCCGCTCCCGCCCTCGGACCCACCCGCAGAGACACGCGCTCATGGCCGCAAGACCCCGATTTTCTGACGTCGCGTCCTCCCGATTGAGAGCTTCGGGATTGACGTTGGTCCTCGGCATCGCCGCGGGCTGTGGCGCGGCCCCTGCCTTCGCCGGGACGATCGGTGTGACGATGGTCCCGCCCGTGGCGTTCTTTCAGTTCCTCCGCGACGGGATCCAGGAGCGCGTGAAGGCCCATCCTGGGCAATCCGTGCAATTCGCCCATGCCGAAACCGGGGATGGCGCCAAGCAGATCGAGCAGATCAAGGCCTTCATCCGCGACAAGGTCGAGGCGCTGATCGTGCTGCCGGTGGAGGCCGCCGCCACCGCGGAGATCACCCGGCTCGCGCAGGATGCCGACATCCCCCTAGTCTACGTGAACAACGGTCCGCGCGAGGACTGGTTCGCCGGGCGGGTCGCGCTCGCCCTCCCGAACGACCTCGTTGCCGGACGGCTCCAGATGACCATGCTGGCGCAGATGATGAACGGCCAGGGACGGATCGCGATTATCCGGGGGCCGGCCTCCCACTCGGCCTCGGCTCTGCGGACGCAAGGGGTGAAGGAGGTGCTGGCGGGCTTTTCCGGCATCACGGTCGTCGAGGAAGCTGCGGCGGACTGGGACCGGAAGCGGGCCGCGTCCCTCGTGGCGAAATGGCTGGCCGACGGCCGGAAGATCGACGCCATCGCCGCCAACAACGATGAGATGGCGATTGGCGCCGCGGACGCGCTCGAAGCGGCCGGGATCCCTCCGGGACAGATCCTGATCGGCGGCGTGGACGGGACGCTCGACGGCATCGAGGCGATGCACCGCAAGCGGATCCACGTGACCGTCTTCCAGGATGCGGCCCTCGAAGGCGGACGCGCCGTCGACGATGCCGTCAAGCTGATCCGGCGTGAGCCGGTCCAGCAATACGATTGGATCCCCTTCGACCTCGTCACCGACCGGACGCTGCCGCGCTATCTGCGGACATGGGCGTGCGGGACCTGCATGGACGAAGCGCCACGCGGCGAGCGCCCGACGGAAGGGCGGTAGACGACCGATCCGGCATCGCGGAGGCCGGTCCTCCGCCTGTCCGGTCCCACGATTCACGTGATTCCGGGATAATATTCGCCGCCGTGTCAGGTTATACTTTCGATTTTTAGGCTCGATAATGGATGAAAATTATACTTCGATCGTGACTCAAAACCAAAACCGGCGCGGCAAGAAAGATTTGTCGCCGAATAATCAATGCGCCGCTTGGTCGTCACATGTCAAAATATCGATGACCTGTCGAATGCGTCCACCAAGCTCTTACGACCCTTCACGATGGGACCCATCGGGATCACATGGGAAGCGCGCGATGCACACGACGTATCGACCGGACAATCCCGGTCATCCGGGCGGTTTCGTTCGCCGGCAGATCCTGGAGCCGCGCGGTTGGGCGGCCATGAGCGCCGTCAGCATGCTCGGCGCCCCGCGCCAAGTCCTGTCCGGCTCTCTGTCCGAGAAAACCAGCCTCACAGGCGAATCGGCTCTGCGGATCGAAACGGCGTTCGGATGCGGGATCGAAACGCTGATGGAGATGCAGACCCTCTTCGACATCGCCCAGGCGCGGAGGAGCGCGGGCGCGATCCGCAAACGGTTCGCGTCTACCGGCACCGACACGGGCAGTCATGGGCCCGACGAGCGGCCCCAACCGATCGTCAAGCGCGTCCTCCCGTCCAGGTGACGCCCGCCTGCACAGGCTGAGTGACGGTGAAGCTGAAACTTCCCGCCTCGGACGGCCGATCGGCGCAGGGACAAATGCGCCCTTCGCCCCAAGCGGGCAGGTTACGGCGAGAACCGGCTGCGCCCCGCGCCTTTGCCGCTGCGCCTCCGCGATGGTAGAGCCCAGCGACCCCATGGGTCCGGACGTCCGCGACGCCGCGGCCGATGCGCCCGGACGTTCCGTCCGAAGCGGAGACGGGTGCTGGCGGAATCATGACGACACGACCACCCCC
>CAXTCV010000319.1:0-3850 GCA_964242725.1 uncultured Methylobacterium sp. | reverse complement strand
TCGGGCTGATGGTCTATCTCGACGCGGTCTACAACCATTTCGGCCCGGCCGGGAACTATCTCCACGCCTACGCCAAGACCTTCTTCACCGAGCGCCACCAGACTCCCTGGGGCGCGGGCATCAACTTCGACGGCAAGGAGAGCGGCGCCACGGTGCGGCAGTTCTTCATCCAGAACGCCCTGTACTGGCTGGAAGAGTACCATTTCGACGGCCTGCGCTTCGACGCCGTGCACGCGATCCTCGACGATTCGCCCCGCCATTTCCTGGCCGAGCTCGGCGAGACGGTCCGCAAGACCTTCCCGAATCGCCAGATCCACCTGATGCTGGAGAACGAGGCCAACCAGGCGCGCTGGCTGGAGCGCGACGCCGCCGGCCGGCCGAAGATGCACGACGCGCAATGGGCCGACGACCTGCACCATGGCTGGCACGTGCTGCTCACCGGCGAAGACGCCGGCTACTATAAGAGCTTTGCCGACAAACCGGTCGCGCACCTTGCCCGCTGCCTCGCGGAGGGATTCGCCTATCAGGGCGAGCCGTTCGCGACCCTGGACAACCACCCCCGCGGCGAGCCCTCCGGGCACCTCCCGCCCTCCGCCTTCGTGACCTTCCTGCAGAACCACGATCAGGTCGGCAACCGGGCGCTCGGCGAACGGCTCAACCACCTGACTGACCCGAAAAAACTCGATCTCGCCCGGGCCGGGCTGCTGCTGGCGCCGCAGATCCCGATGCTCTGGATGGGCGAGGAATGGTCGGCCTCGGCGCCGTTCCTGTTCTTCGTCGACTTCGCGCCGGACGAGGACCTCAACAAGGCGGTGCGCGACGGCCGCCGCCGGGAATTCAAGAGCTTTGCCGCCTTCGCGGACGACACCGGGAAGATCCCCGATCCCACGGAGCGCGAGACCTTCGCGCGGTCGAAGCTCGACTGGTCCGAGCGCGACCGCTCCCCCCATCGCGAGGTGCTGGCCGAGACGACGCGGCTGCTCGCCCTGCGCCGGGACGTGGTCGTGCCCCTGGCGAAGTCCGGCCACCAGGGTGCGGCCGCCACCCTGCCGCGCGCGGACGTCATCGACTGCACCTGGCGCTTCGGCGCCGGCACCCTGCGCTTCGTCGCCAATTTCGGGGACGCAGCCTATACGGTCGATCCGGGCGCCGCCCGGGTGGTCTGGACCAACGCCCCGGACGGGGCCGGGCACGCCCTGCCTTCCTGGACCGGTGTGTTCCTGACGGAGCCTCGCGCGTGAGCCCCCTGGAAAGACTCGCCGACCTCGTCGGCGTCGCCGCCGGCTATACCGATGCCTTCGGCAAGCCCGTCGAGACCTCCCTGGAGGTGCGCCGCGGCCTGCTCGCGGCCCTGGGCTTCGCGGTGGACGACGCGGCGGCGATCGCCGGGAGCCTGGCCGAGGTCGAGCGCCTGCGCCGCGGCCCGATCCCGCCGCTCCTGCCGGTGGAGGCGCGCCGCAGCGCCCGGGTGCCGGTTCGCCTTCAGGGCGGCGCCCCCCACACCCTGGTCTGGCGCCTCGTCGACGCCCGCGGGACGGCCCGCGAGGGCCGGGCCAACCTGCAGGGTCCGGAGCCGGGCTTCGAGCTGCCGCCGCTGACGCCCGGCTATCACCGCCTCACCGTGCAGGCGGGGCAGAGCCGGGCCGAGGCCTGGGTGATCGCCGCGCCGCAGCGCTGCTGGCGCCCGCGGCCCTATACGGAGGAGGGCGCCTCCGACTGGGGCCTGGCCGCGCAGCTCTACGGCCTGCGCTCGGCCACCAATATCGGCATCGGCACCTATGGGGATGCCGGCGAGGCCGCCCGCGAGGCGGCCCTGCGCGGGGCGGCCTTCCTGGGCCTGAGCCCGGTCCACGCGCTGTTCGCCTCCGACCGGACCAAGATCTCCCCCTACTCGCCGTCCTCGCGCCTGTTCCTGGAGACCCTGTTCATCGCGCCCCGCAGCCTGCCGGGGCTGGCCGGCTCCCGGGCCGAGGCGCTGCTCGCCGAGCGCGAAGACGCCATCACGGCCCTGCGCGAGGCGGCGCTGGTCGACCACCAGGGCGTGCACGACGTGCTCGACCCGGTGCTCCGGGCCCTCTGGGCGGATTCGCCGGCCCGGGCCGGGACGGACGCGGGCTTCCAGCGCTTCCGCCAGGAGGGCGGCGCGGATCTCGAAGCCCACGCGGTGTTCGAGGCCCTGGCGGAGCATTTCCGGGGGCAGGGAGCCCATTGGCTGGGCGACTGGCCGGCGGCGTACCGCCGCGCCGGCACGGAGGCCGTGCGGGCCTTCACGGCGGAGAACGCCGAGGCGGTGGGCTACCACGCCTGGCTGCAATACCTCGCCGACCGGCAGCTCGCCGAGGCCTCCGCGGCGGCGCTCGGGGCCGGCATGCGGGTCGGGCTCTACCGCGACCTCGCGGTCGGCGCCGACCGGGGCGGCTCCGAGATCTGGTCGCATCCCGAGCGCTTCGCCGACAAGGTGTCGATCGGCGCGCCGCCGGACCTGCTGGCGCCGAAGGGCCAGAACTGGGGCCTGCCCGCCTTCGATCCGCTGGCGATGGAGCGCGACGGGCTCGCGGCCTTCCGGGCCCTGGTCCAGGCCAACATGCGCCATGCCGGCGCGATCCGGATCGACCACGCCTTCCAGCTCGCCCGCCTGTTCCTGATCCCGCTGGGCGCCGGCGCCCAGGCCGGCGCCTACGTGGCCATGCCGTTCGAGCCGATGCTGGCGGTGCTGCGGCTGGAGAGCCACCGGAACAAGTGCCTGGTCATCGCCGAGGATCTCGGCACCGCCCCGGAGGGTTTTTCCGACGCGCTGATGCGGGCTGGCGTCTTGAGCTACCGGATCCTCGCCTTCGAGCGGGAGGGCGACGGCCGGTTCAAAGGCCCCGCCGCCTACCCGCGCGACGCGCTCACGGCGATCACCACCCACGACCTGCCGACCTTCGTCGGCTGGTGGCGCGGGGTCGACACCGACACCCGCCAGTCGCTCGGCCTGTACGACCAGGATCGCGCCGAGGCGGAGCGCAACGAGCGGGTGGTCGAGCGCCGCCGCCTCACCGAGGCGCTGGCCGCCGAGCAGCTGCTGCCCTCGGCCGAGCCGCCGGAGGCCGCGCCCTTCGAGGCCGCCGCCCGCTACCTCGCCCGGGCGCCGTCGATGCTGACCGCCGTCCAGTACGAGGACGTGGTCTCGGAACTCGCCCAGGCCAACGTGCCGGGCTCCACCGAGGGCTATCCGAACTGGCGGCGCAAGCTCGACCGGGAACTGACCGATATCGCCGCCCCCGGCGGCCCTCTGGCCAAGCTGGCGGCGGCGCTCTCGGCCGAGGCGCGGGGGCCCCGCTCCGGGGCCGCCCGGCTCGCGGTGCCGCCGCCGCAATCGACCTACCGGCTCCAGTTCCACAAGGCCTTCACCTTCGCGGATGCGGAACGCATCGTCCCCTATCTGAAGACGCTCGGGATCAGCCACGTCTACGCCTCCCCGCTCCAGAAGGCCCGGGCCGGCTCGACCCACGGCTACGACATCGTCGACCACGGGGCGCTCAACCCGGAACTCGGCGGCGAGGCGGGCTTCATCGCCCTGTCCGACACCCTGCGGGCGCACGGGATCAAGCTCCTCCTCGACATCGTGCCGAACCACATGGGTGTCGGCGGGGCCGACAATCCCTGGTGGCTCTCGGTCCTGGAATGGGGCTCCCTGTCGCCCTTCGCCGACGCCTTCGACATCGACTGGCAGCGGCTCGGGGCCGGGCGCAACCTCGTGATCCCGTTCCTCGGCGACCGCTACGGCGAGGCCCTGGAGAAGGGCACGCTCGCGCTGAAGTTCGACCCCGAGACCGGGGCCTTCAGCGTCTGGCACTACGAGCACCAG
>CAXTCV010000318.1:0-3895 GCA_964242725.1 uncultured Methylobacterium sp. | reverse complement strand
AGGGCGAGCGCATCGACCGGCTGTCCGGCAAGATCTTCGAGGTGCAGGACGACCCCTCCGCCCGCAACACCGCCCTGCAGGACACGCTGCGTGCGCTGGGCCGCCACGGCGACCTGATCTCGAAGCAGCGCGAGAGCCTGGTCTCCATGGAGCGGATCCTGCTCTCGCTCTCGGCGACCTACCGGACCAACAAGGCGCCGCGCGATCTGCGGGAGGATGTCCGCTCGACCCTGCGGGATCTTCAATCCCTGGAGGAGCACGCGACCTTCCTCAACAACAAGATCCAGTTTCTCCTCGACGCGACGCTCGGCCTCGTGAATCTCGAGCAGAACAACATCATCAAGCTGTTCTCGGTCATGGCGGTCGTCTTCATGCCGCCGACCCTGATCGCCTCGATCTACGGCATGAACTTCAAGTCCATCCCGGAACTAGATCTCTCGTACGGCTACCCCATGGCGCTGGTCATGATGGTGATCGCGGCCGTATTCCCGTACTTTTTCTTCCGATGGAAGAAGTGGCTGTAGCCAAGAGTTCTGGGACAGATTCAGGACATAATTAAGAGATCTCTGGAAGAACGTCGGGGCCTGAAACCGCGGCCGGTCCGCGAAGACGGATGCTGCCATGCGATTCTCCCTGAAAACCGTCCTCTCCGCCGCGATCGGCCTGCTCGCGCTCGCCGCCGTCGGTCAGGGTGTCGCCGGCGTCGTCACCCTGTCGGAGATCGAGCAGAACGCCACCGCGGTCTCCGAACGGGCCCTGCCCGCCCAGAACCTGGCCGAAGCCGTCGGGACGGCCGTGCGGGACGCGCGGCTGAACCTGTACAGGATCGCGGTGGCCTCCCCCGATGGCGCCGCCCTGGACAAGAACCAGACGGCGCTGACCGACACGCTCGGGTCGCTCGCCGACCTGCGCCAGGCCTTCCAGAACCACCTGACGGCGCCCGCCGACCGGGCGACCTACGAGCGCTTCACAACGGCCTGGAACGCCTACCAGAACATCCAGCTCCAAGTGGTCGAGCTGATGATCGCGGGCGACCGGGCGGGCGCCCTGGCGCTGGTGCTCGATCCCGCCACGGGCGCGCAGAACGACGCCGCGGTCGCCAGCCTCACCGCGGCGATCGCCTCGGCCCGGGCGCAGACCGAAGCCAACGTCGCCGAGACCGCGCAGGAAGCCACGCGGGCCAAGCACATCGCCCTGGTGGCGACCGTGGTGGGTCTCGCGGTCGCCGCAGCCGCGATGCTCTTCGCCGTCTTCGGGATCGCCCGGCCGATCGAGCGGATGACCGGCACGATGGGCCGGCTGGCCGAGGGCGACGAGACCGTGCCGGTCCCGCATACCGGCCGCCGCGACGAGATCGGCGCGATGGCGGCCGCCGTCCAGGTGTTCAAGGACGACCTGATCCGCAGCCGCGCCCTGGAACGGGAGACCGCCCTCGCCCGCGAAGGCGCGGAGGTCCAGCGCCGGCGCGCCGTCCACGCCATGGCGGAATCTTTCGAGGACGCCGTCGGCGGCGTGCTGGCGCGGGTGGCGGACGCCGCGCTCGGCCTGCGCGCCGAGGCCGAGGCGATGTCCGGCACGGCCACGGACACGGCCGAGCGCGCCGCGACGGTGTCGGGCGCCGCGCAGGAGGCCGCCACGCATGTCGGGACGGTGGCGGCGGCGGCCGAGGAACTCGGCGCCTCGGTCCAGGAGATCAGCCGTCAGGTCGACGGCTCCGCCGATCTCGCCCGGGGCGCGGTGGTCCAGGCCGGTGAGACCGCGGGCCTCGTCCAGGAGCTGAGCGCCGCGGCGGGCCGGATCGGGGATGTGGTCCGGCTGATCACCGATATCGCGGGCCAGACCAACCTGCTCGCGCTGAACGCCACCATCGAGGCCGCCCGGGCCGGCGAGGCCGGGCGGGGATTCGCGGTGGTCGCCGCCGAGGTGAAGCAGCTCGCCGCCCAGACCGCCAAGGCCACCGGGGAGATCACCGGTCAGGTCGGGCGCATCCAGGAGGCGACCGGACAGACCGTGGGGGCGATCGACGGCATCGCGGCGCGGATCCGCGAGATCGACGGCGTCGCGACCTCCATCGCGGCCGCCGTGGAGGAGCAGGGCGCGGCGACCCGGGAGATCGCCCGCAACGTCGCCGAGGCGGCCGCCGGGACCGGCGCGGTCACCGGCACGATCGACGCGGTGGCGCAGGCCGCCGACGCGACCGGCACGGCCGCCACGCGGATGCTCGCCTCGGCGGCGAGCCTCTCGGAGCAATCAGCGGACCTGCGCCGGGAGATCGACACCTTCCTGGCGACGGTCCGGGCGGCCTGACGGCGACGCCGCGGCTTCGGGGCGCGGATAGGATGTCGACCCATCGACCCGGACCCCGGCATCCGCAGGGGCCCGGCCGTCCCGGACCGGTACCCCGCGCCCGGGGGGAGGCCGCGGCCTCACAATCGGTCTGCTATGGAGGCGGAGCACGTCCGCGAGGCGGGAGGTTCGATGCTGCCGTGCCGAGCGGCTGCGCCACGAAACGTTGCGCGGCGTCGGCCGCGGCGCGGCCGATCCAACCCACGCCCGCATCCCGAGGCGCCGCGGAGGCCTCGACGGAGCCCTCCAGCTGGCGCCGCGATCCCTGGCGGCCTCCTCCGAGGCACGCCTCAGGACGCGGGGGATGGATGGATCAGCCGCGCTGCCTCGGCTCTCCTCTTACGCCACCGCGGCGAGGTGCTTGACCTCCGCCCGCGCCACCACCTTGCCGACCGGCGCCGCCTTGCCGCTGTCGGCCTCGGGGGCCAGGACCGGCGGCTGCACCCAGCGGCCGGCGTCGAGCTCGGCGATCCGGCCGTTGATCTCGCGGATCACGTAGCGCGAGAACGGGTAGACGTGCAGGTAGATCACCATGTTGGACACCACCGCCTCGAGGGCGGCCGGGTTGTGCCGGGCGGTCTCCAGGAACACGCTCCAGAAGTGCTTGGCCAGTTCCGGCCGCCGCACGGTCATCCGCCAGCACACCCGGGCCAGCGACCAGAGGTCGTGGGCGATGTGCCGCCAGTTGAGTTTCTGGGCGGCGAATTTCGGCCGCTTCACCCGCCGCGCCACCACCCGCACCCGGTCGAAGAAGTTGGCCGGATCGTAGATCTCCTCGAGCACGTCGCGGTAATCGCCCAGCACGTCGCGTTGCGGGCGCAGGGTCACGAAGTTGATCCCCTGCGTGCACTGGTCGCCCTGGTCGGCGGTGGTCGCCGCGTAGTTCTCGTAGAGGCGGCCCTCCTTGCGCAGGCGGCGCGAGAGCTGCGTGTTCGGCAGGGCGAAGAGCAGGCCGACCATGGCGATCGGGATGCCGGTCTGGCTGATGCAGAGCGACATCGCCTGGCTGATGCTGTCCTTCTCGGTGTCGAAGCCGACGATGAAGCCGGCGGTGACGAACATGCCGTGCTCGTAGAGCTTGTGGACGCTGTCGGCGATCGAGCGCTTGGTGTTCTGCTTCTTCTGCGTCTGGATCAGCGTCGCCTCGTCGGGCGTCTCGATGCCGGTGAACAGGGCGAAGAAGTTCGCGTCCCGCATCATTCCGAGCAGTTCCTCGTCGTCCGCGAGGTTCAGCGAGGCCTCGGTGGAGAACTTGAACGGGTAGCCGTGATCCTCCTGCCACTTGATCAGGTGCGGCAGGAACAGCTTGATCGCCTTCTTGTTGCCGATCAGGTTGTCGTCGACGAAGTCGACATGGCCGCGGTAGCCGAGGCCGTAGAGCCGGTCGAGCTCGGCCAGCATCTGCGGCGTGGTCTTGGTCCGCGGCGCACGGCCGTAGAGCTCGATGATGTCGCAGAACTCGCAGGTGAACGGGCATCCGCGGGAGAACTGGACGCCGATGTAGAGGTAGTGGCTGAAGGTCAGCAGGTCGAAGCGCGGGATCGGGCTC
>CAXTCV010000317.1:0-3919 GCA_964242725.1 uncultured Methylobacterium sp. | reverse complement strand
GCTGCGCCAAGCGATTCGGCTGGGATCCGCAGCACACGGCCGGCCTCGCCCAGGAGCTGTACGATCAGGGTTACTTCAGCTACCCGCGCACCGAGTCCGAGTACCTGCCGGAGGGGCAGGCTGCTGACGCCGCGACGGTGGTCGCAGCGGTGACTTCCGTGTTGGTCGACTTGCGCAGCCTCATCTCACGGGACGGTGTGCCGGTGATCCGCAGTGGCGCGAAGGGGCATTACGTTAAGGATCCGGGCGAGCACCACGCGATCGTGCCCCTACGCAAGGTGCCTGAGCAGAGCCGCCTGTCAGCCGATCAGTTCCGGCTGTGGGAGATGGTCGCGAAGGCGTACCTCGCCGCCCACCTTCCCGACGGCATAGACGCCCGCACGAGTGTCACCGTCGAGGTGGCGACACCGCTGGGTCGGAAGCGGTTTGCCGTCTCCGGCAGTGTCGTGCGCGCGCCGGGCTGGCGTGCGATCTACGGCAGCGAGGCCGAGCTTGAGGCGGATGTCGTCCCTGGCAAAGCCAAGCGCGAGGCGGAGGCCACGTCCGCGCGCCTGCCGGATGTCAACGACGGCGAGGGCGCAACGGCTGCCAGCGCAGACGTCGCCACCGCAGTAACCGAGCCGCCGCGGCGGATCACCCGCGGCGAGTTACCGGTGGTGATGGGCCGACTGATCGACCAAGTGGATGATCCGGCGGTCAAGCGTGCCCTGGAGAACCCGGTCAACCCGAACGAGCCTAAGGGTCTCGGCACGGCCGCCACTCGCGATACGATCCTGCCCAAGCTCCTGAAGAGCCGCTATATCATGCTGGCCAACGGCAAGGATCCAGCCATCGAGGTCACCGAGGTTGGACTGGCCTTCATCACGGCGGTGCGGCGCGTGTTCCCGGCCTACGGCGATCCGGTAGGACGAGCCGTGTTCGAGGCGGAGTTGGCCGAGATCGGTCGTGCGGCCACGCGTGCCGAGGCAGAGCAGCGCGCGAACACCTTCCGGCAGCGCACGCGGGCGCGCCTCGATGAGTTGATCGCCGCGATCTCGACCGCGCCGACGATCAACCTCGATCCGAGCCTGATCCCGTCCGGTCAGGCCGACAATCGGCCGCCGACACCCGCGATGCTGTCGTTCGCGGTGAGTTTGGCCGAGCGAAAGGGCGTGAAGCTGCCACGCGGCTGCAAGAGCAGTGTGAGCGTCTGCCGGGCATTCCTCGACAGCCACTCCGGACCTCGTGCGCCACGGCAGGACGCCGAAGGACACGCCGGTACGGATCGGCCGCCGAGCGCGGCGATGCTGCGCTACGCTCAAAGCTTGGCTGAGGAGCAGGGCATTGCCTGTCCGCCCGAGGCCACCACGAGCTTCGAGGCATGCCGGCGCTTCCTCGATGCGCATGCTTCACAGACGGCTCGTCAGGGCAGAAGCCGGCAAAGCCCTGTCTCATGGACGGGTGAAAATCCGGGCAGCAGATCGCGCAGACCAAACACCCGAACGCGAGCGTCGACGAAGAAGGCTCGTCACAACGCCTGACCAACTCTGACATGCTGCATAGCCCGTGCAGCCTGCGCGATCACGTCGGCGATAGCGGAAACGGCTCCGTGATAAGCACGGCTGCTTGCGCCAGATTTCCTGCACAAGGTGACGAGCGAGGCGAAGGTGAGGGTTCTCGGCGGATAGCGCGTAATGAATAACGTTACGCGCGACCGATCATCAATGCCGATCGCGTCCATGGATCGCCGCGCTTGGGAACAGGCAGCTTATCGCCCAGGGATCGCCCGCGCCGCCTCACGCCCTGCCGTCGGACACCAGGGCGGGCGTTCGCGTATGCAGCCTTTTGCGAGGCGCGGATCAGGCGTCTCGCCCGGAAGACCGGTGCTTCGCCACAGCCTCCACCATGCCGACGACCGCGTCGACTTCGAAGTGGTGCAGCATGTGACCGAGGCCCGGCAGCATCCTGAATTGGGCGCCTGGTATCATCGATGCGGCCATCCGCCCGTGGAGCCACGGGTTGGTGACGATGTCGGATCCGCCGCACAGGATGCCGACCGGCACCCGGCAGTCGGCATAGGACATCGCACTCCGAGTGAGGTCGGCCCAGAGCATGTTTGCGTTCTCGCCGTCGGCGACGAGCCGGCTCGGTTGGCGGGCCAGGGCGAAGGGGAACTCGTCCTCGAAGCGAGTGGGCATGTGCTGGGGCAGGAACATCGCGTGCCAGAGCAACGGCAGGATCGCCGCGTCAGGCCCGGCGAGCATACGGGCCAGGACGTCGCCGGCGAACGGGACGGCCCGCGGCCCGAAGAGGACCTGCTCCAACCGGAGTTCCGGGAAGCAGATCGGCGAGACCGCGACCACCGCGGCGGTCTCGTCCGCGTAGGCCATGCCATGTGCAAGGGCGACCGCCCCGCCGAAGGAGTGGCCGACGACGACGGGCTGGGACAGGCCGAGCGCATGGGCGAGGTCGCGGACGATGCGTGCCTGGCGCCAGACCGATGCGTCGGACAGGCGAACGTGCTCGCTCGCGCCGTGTCCGGGCCGGTCAATGGCCACGACGCGGAAATCGCGCGCGAGCGCGGACATGGGTCCGAGCCACATGTCGTCCAGGGCCGTGAGCGCGCCGTGGATGAGGATCAGCGGGGGCCCGGCGCCCGCCTCGACGTAAGCGATCCTGGGGCCGCCGGGCACGTCCAGGAACGATCGTCTTGGCGGGTCGCCGGATGCGAGGCTCAGAAAGGTGGCCGAGCCGTGAGCGGCCCAGCCGAATTGCGTGTCGCGGATGTCCATTGGGTGCGAATGTATCCGAGTCGGGACTCACGCAGGAAGGCACCACGCTATGAGGCATCGTTCCCAACGATGGATCTCGGCCACTGCACCTCAACGGTGGGGCTTGATCCGAGCGAAGACGCCGCGCGACTAACACGTATGCAATCGCCGTCGCGGCATCCTTGATCCGTGACGATCGGACAAATCTCGTCAGCGCCGACGACAGAGGAAGTCGATCCGGTACTTCTCCTTCCGCGACGGGGGATCAGCCCGGAGAAAACCGTTGGACCTGGCGACGAAGAGGTCGGCGGCCTCGTCGCCGGTGAGCGGGTAATGCGTCTCGCCAGTCCAATGCACCAGCACGACGTCGCCGTCTTCCGCGAGGCTACCGCGTACCCGCTCGACCACGCGTTTTACGTCGCCGGCATCAAGGTAATGGACCGCCTCGGACAGCATGATCAGGTCGTACGTACACTCGAGCCAATCCTGTGGGACCTGCCCGAGCCTGCAATCGACATGGGCAATTTCTCAGCAACGGGCGCGGGCCCGATCCAAGGCAGCCGCAGCGAGGTCGAAGCCGACTAGCGTATCACAGCGCCCTGCGAGCTTCTCTGTGATAACGCCGATCGAGCAGCCGATCTCCAGGATCAGGGCATAGTGTTCCCGCGGCATAGCCGCGAGCGTCACAACGTACTTTTCGCGCTCGGACTCACTGGTCTCAAATTACCAAGGATTTGGATCTGTCGCGACTGTCGAGCTTCTGCGGACTTGATTTTCCCGGCTATGGGTCTTGCGACGGCATGTCGTTTGGGGAGTTGGCGTAGGTGTCAGGTGGAGACGGAAACAGGACGGATGAAATCGACCTGAGGTTCCTGAAAGCTGCGGTTGAGGCGGCTGGCAATGCCATCCTGATCACGACCGCATGCCTCGATGAGTCCGACCCGAAGATCGTCTACGTCAACCCTGCCTTCACCCGCCTCTCGGGTTACGAGGAGCCTAAGGTGCAGGGGAGGAGCCCCCGTTTCCTGCAGGCGGGGAGCTCGGAATACGCTTCCTGGCCGATCGAGCTCCCCTACCGCGGTTCCCGTTCACTCGGTGCATCCATGGACGCAGCAGTCGCGCTGAACGTCCGCTACTGGGGAGCGGACGAAGCTTCTTGAATGACCAGA
>CAXTCV010000316.1:0-3931 GCA_964242725.1 uncultured Methylobacterium sp. | reverse complement strand
TTCGCCGACCGCGTCTTCACCCTGATGCTGATCGTGCAGCTCGTGCTGCTGAACCTCGCCCTGCCGGCGATGCCCTGGGTGGTGCGGGCCCTCGCGCCGGGCTTCGCGGAGGACGGGGCGCGCTTCCAGCTCGCGGTGGCGCTGACCCGCATCACCTTCCCGTACCTGCTGTTCATGACCCTGGTGACGCTGCTGTCGGGCATCCTCAACGCCCACCGGCATTTCGCCGTGGCGGCCGGGGCGCCGATCCTGCTCAACCTCGCCATGCTGGCCGCCCTGGGGTTGAGCTTCCTGTTCCCGAACGCCGCCTACGCGGCCGCCTGGGGCGTTGCCGTGTCGGGGGTGCTCCAGTTCGGCCTGCTCTGGTGGGGCTGCCGCCGGGCCCGGGTGATGCCCGACCTCGCGGTGCCGCGGGCCGATCCCGCGCTGAAGCGGTTCTTCGCGGTGCTCGGGCCGGCGGTGATCGGCTCCGCCGGGTTCCAGATCGCGGCCTTCGCCGACACGATCATCGCCAGCTGGCTGCCCACCGGGGCGGTCTCGGCGCTGTATTACGCCGACCGGCTCTACCAGCTCCCCTTCGGGGTCATCGCCATCGCGGCCGGGACCGTGCTCCTGCCCGAGATGAGCCGGCGGATCGCCGCCGGGGACGTCGCCGGCGCCCACGCGGCGCAGAACCGGGCGGCGGGGTTCTCCCTGGCCCTGTCGGCGCCGTTCACCGTGGCGTTCCTGACCATCCCGGGCCTGATCATGGCGGCCCTGTTCCAGCGCGGCGCCTTCGGCGCGGAGGATGCGGCCCGGGCCGCCGCGGTGCTCGCCGCCTACGGTTTCGCGCTGCCGGCCGTGGTGCTGGTGCGCAGCGCCGTGGCGAGCTTCTACGCCCGGCAGGACACCAAGACCCCGCTCTGGGCCTCGCTCACGGCGATCCTGGTCAACGTCGCCCTGAAGCTCTGGCTCACCGGCCCCTACGGCGTCACCGGGCTGGCGCTCGCCACCGCGGTCAGCCAATGGGTGAACCTGCTCGTGCTGCTCGTCCTGGCCAAGCGCCGGAACTGGACGGCGCCGGGGCGGACCCTCGGCCTCACCGTCGCCGGGGTCGCGCTCGCCTGCCTGGGCCTCGCGGCCGTCGCCGTCTACGGGGAGGGGCTCGCGCAGGCGCTGGTGCCGGCCCTGCCGCACGGCCGTGAGCTCGCCGTCCTGGCGCTGCTGGGGCTGGCCGGGGCCGTCGTCTACGGCGGCCTGCTGGCGGGCCTGCTGCACCTGTTCGGCCTGCGCCTGCGCCGGGCCTGAGCGGACCGCGTCGGGCTCGCCATCGGGCGTCCCGGCCCCAGATCGGGAACGAGCACCCAGTGAGGACCGCCATGACCGACGCCAAGGACCTGCTCGCGGGCGTGAAGGCCGTCCTGTTCGACGCCTACGGCACGCTGTTCGACGTGAACGCCGCGGTCCAGCGCTACGCCGCCGCGGTGGGGCCGGACGCGGCCCACCTCTCCGAGGTCTGGCGCACCAAGCAGCTGGAATACAGCTGGACCCTGTCGCTCATGGGCCGCTACGCCGCCTTCTGGGACCTGACCGTGCAGGCCCTCGACTATGCCCTGGCGCTCCATCCCGGGGTCGATCCCGGCCTGCGCGAGCGGCTGCTCGATGCCTATCGCGACCTCGACGCCTATCCGGAGGTGCCGGGCGTGCTGGCGGCCCTGCGCAAGCGCGGGATCCGCACCGCGATCCTCACCAACGGCAACGCCGCGATGGTCGACCGGGCCGTGGCCTCGGCGGGTCTCGCCGACCACCTCGACGCGGTCCTGTCGGTGGACGACGCGCAGGTGTTCAAGACCCATCCCGACGCCTACCGCAGCGCCCTGACGCGCATGGCGGTCGGGGAGGGCGACGTGCTGTTCTGCTCCTCGAACCGGTGGGACGTGGCGGGGGCCCGCGCCTTCGGATTCCGGACCGCCTGGATCAACCGCAGGGGGCTGCCGGACGAGTACGCCGATCTGGCGCCGGCCGTCGTGGTCGAGAGCCTCGACGGGCTGCTCTGAGGCCGTCCGGCTTGAGCGATCCGTTTCCCTGGCACACGATCGAATTGGGCCGCTTCGGGGATTTTTAATCCTCCCGGTGTTGGATCATCCCCAACACGAACGGGAGATGTTGCGCGTGTCCTTCAACGGTTGCTTCACGATGATCCGCGCCGGGGCCGCCGCCCTCGCCGCGACCCTGGTTCTCGGGGCCGTCGCCCCGGCCACCGCCCGCGACCAGACCGGCGCCATCGTCGGCGGCCTCGCGGCCGGCGTCGTCGGCGGCGTGGTCGGGAGCGCCCTCATCAACGGCGCGAACCCGCCGCCGCCGCCGCCGGAGTACCGCCCGCGCCGCGTCGTGGTCGAGGAGCCCGAGCCCGTCGTGATCCGCGAGCGCCGCGGCCCGATCTGCCACTACGAGCGCCGCAAGGAATGGCTCGGCGACGGCGAGTTCACCTATCGCCGCGTCGAGGTCTGCGAGTAGGCGGCGCCGACCCGGCTCCCGCCCAGCCGCCGCACCCGCACCGGCCGCGGTCCGGCCCTGCGCGACACGCCCGAGCGGCGGATCGCGCGAGGCGGGTCGAGGCGCGACCGATCGAAGGATCCGCCGCCCGGGACGGGACGATCCGTGCCTATCCCAGGGCCTGCTCCACGGCCTTGCCGCAGGCCTGCGTGTCGGCATTGCCGCCGAGGTCGCGGGTGCGCAGCGTCCGTTCCGAGAGCACCCGCTCGATCCCGCCGACGATCTCGGCCGCCGCCGCGGGCTCGCCGAGATGCTCCAGCATCATCGCCCCCGACCAGATCTGGCCGATCGGGTTGGCGATGCCCTGCCCGGCGATGTCGGGGGCCGAGCCGTGGACCGGCTCGAACACGGAAGGGTGCACCCGCTCCGGGTTGATGTTGCCGGACGGCGCGATGCCGATCGTGCCCGTGCAGGCCGGCCCCAGATCCGACAGGATGTCGCCGAACAGGTTGGAGGCGACCACCACGTCGAACCGGTCCGGGTTCAGGACGAAATGCGCCGTCAGGATGTCGATGTGGTACTGGTCCCACCGCACGTCCGGGTAGCCCGCGGCCATCGCCCTCACGCGCTCGTCCCAGTACGGCATGGTGATCGAGATGCCGTTCGACTTCGTGGCCGAGGTCAGGTGCTTCTTCGGCCGGGCCTGGGCCAGGTCGAAGGCGAACTTGAGGATCCGGTCGACCCCGTGGCGGGTCATGATCGTCTCCTGCAGGGCGAATTCCCGGTCCGTGCCGGCGAACATCCGCCCGCCCGCGTTCGAGTACTCGCCCTCGGTGTTCTCCCGGACCACCCAGAAGTCGATGTCGCCGGGCTTGCGGTCGGCCAGCGGGCACTTCACCCCCGGCATCAGCCGGACCGGGCGCAGATTCGCGTACTGGTCGAACTCGCGCCGGAACAGGATCAGCGAGCCCCAGAGCGAGATGTGGTCGGGCACCCGCTCCGGCATGCCGACGGCGCCGAAAAAGATGGCGTCGTGGGTCTCGATCCGGGCCTTCCAGTCCTCCGGCATCATCCGGCCGTGTTGTTCGTAGTAGTCGCAGCTGGCGAAATCGAACCAGTCGAACTGGAGGTCGAAGCCGTGCCGCTTGGCCGCCCGCTCCAGCACGCGCACGCCCTCGGGCACGACCTCCTTGCCGATCCCGTCCCCGGGGATCACCGCGATGCGGTAGCGGCGCTGCGGGTGGGTGTCTGGGCCGGGCATGAATCCTCCACGGAATTGAGCGGACCGGGCCGTCGCCGAACCCCGGTCTTCGGCGTCAGGTGATCGATGGGCGCCGGGACCCGGTCAACACCCGACCCTGACAATCAGTCGCCTTCCCCCGCCATGGCCCGGCGCTGGCCGTCGAGTTCCTCGCTGTAGCGCTTGAGCGTGTGGCTCTCGGTGAGCAGGCCCAGC
>CAXTCV010000315.1:0-3959 GCA_964242725.1 uncultured Methylobacterium sp. | reverse complement strand
AGCGGCCCGACGCGATGATCTGCACGGGCCGGTCGGACTTCCCGAACCAGGTCAACAACGTCCTGTGCTTCCCCTACATCTTCCGCGGCGCGCTGGATGTCGGCGCCCACAAGATCAACGAGGAGATGAAGAAGGCGGCCGTCAAGGCGATCGCGGGTCTGGCCCACGAGACCACCTCCGACGTGGTCGCCCGGGCCTATGGCGGGGAGGCCCGGCCGTTCGGGCCGAAATCCCTGATTCCGAGCCCCTTCGATCCGCGGCTGATCCTGCGCATCGCCCCGGCAGTGGCCAAGGCCGCCATGGATTCGGGCGTGGCCGGGAGGCCGCTCACCGACTTCTCCGCCTATATCGACGGCCTCGACCGGTTCGTGCACCGGTCCGGCCTGATCATGAAGCCGCTCTTCTCCAAGGCGAAGGCCGAGCCCAAGCGCGTGATCTACGCCGAGGGTGAGGACGAGCGCGTGCTCCGCGCCGTCCAGGCGATCGTCGAGGACAAGGTCGCGCTGCCGATCCTGGTCGGCCGGCCGCGGGTGGTGGAATCGCGCCTGAAGCGCTTCGGCCTGTCGATCCAGGAGGGCCGCGACTTCGAGTTGATCGATCCCGAGGACGATCCCCGCTACCGCGCCTATGTCCAGACCTACATGGAGGTGGCCGGCCGGCGCGGCATCACCCCGGATGCGGCCCGGACCCTCGTGCGGACCAACAGCACCGTGATCGGTGCCATCGCGGTCCGCCGCGGCGAGGCCGACGCCCTGATCTGCGGCTTGGAGGGCCGGTTCGAGACCCGGCTGCGGATCATCCGCGACGTGATCGGGCTGGCGCCCGGCGTGGAGCAATGCGCCGCGATGAGCCTCGTGGTGACTCATGCGGGCGCCTACTTCCTGGCCGACACCCATGTCCGGCCGAACCCGACCGCCGAGGAGATCGCCGACGTGGCGCAGGCCTGCGCCAACCACGTGAGCCGGTTCGGGATGACGCCGAAGATCGCGCTCCTGAGCCACTCGGATTTCGGCCAGTCGGACTCGGCCTCCGCGATGAAGATGCGCGAGGCCCTGGGGCTCCTGAAGACCCGCGATCCGAACCTGATGGTCGATGGCGAGATGCAGGCGGATTCGGCCCTGAGCGAGATGGTCCGCGATCGGGTGCTGCCGGGTTCGCGCCTCAAGGGCGCGGCCAACGTGCTGATCTTCCCGAACCTCGACGCCGCCAACATCGCGTTCCAGTTCGCCAAGGTCCTGGCCGATGCCCTGCCGGTCGGCCCCCTGCTGATCGGACCGGCCAAGCCCGCCCATATCCTGACGCCGTCGGTGACCGCCCGCGGCATCGTCAACGTCACCGCCGCGGCGGTGGTCGAGGCGCAGGCGGACTCAGCGTTTCCGGCGCCGACGGGCGAGGCCGGGGCCGGCATGATCTCGGAGTGAGCCGCCCTGTCGACGGCCGTCCCGATGGCCGTCGAATTGCTTGTCCGCGTCCGGGACATACGGTCGGCGGAAGCGAGGCTCCATGTGCGCGGGCGATGATCCAACCTGTCAGGCGTTCGAGGAGCACCGGCGACGGTTCCGCTACGACCTCGAACCGGAACGGCGCGCCTTCCTGAAGAGCGGTTTTGCGGCGACCGGCGCGGCCGCCGCCTTTGCGGTCGGCGGCGCGTCTCTGGTGAGCTCGGCCCTCGCGCAGGCCGCCGGCGCCAAGTTCACCGCGACCGCACATTATCACCTGCCGGCCAGCGCCGAGACGGTCCATTGGGGCTTCTTCAGCCGGAGCCTCAAGCCGCAGGTCGAGATCGGCTCGGGCGACTTCGTCACCATCGAGACGCTCACCCACCAGGCGAGCGACGACGCCGAACGGATGATCGCCGGCGATCCGGGGGCCGAGAGCGTCTATCTCTGGACCAAGGACAAGATGGGGGTCTCCCCCCGCGGCGCCGGCCCGATGGACGCCAAGATCGGCCCGGGCGGCGGCCTCGGCGTGCATATCTGCACCGGTCCGGTGGCGATCCGCGGGGCCGAACCCGGCGACGTGCTGGAGGTCCGCATCCTCGACGTGGCACCCCGGCCCTGCGCCAATCCGCAATACAAGGGGCTCGCCTTCGGCAGCAACGCGGCGGCGTGGTGGGGCTTCCACTACAAGGACCTGATCACCGGCGATAAGCCCCGGGAGGTGGTGACCATCTACGAGGTCGACGCCACCGGCGAGCGCGACTGGGCGCGGGCGGTCTACAGCTTCCGCTGGCCGGGCGTCACCGACCCGTTCGGCGTCGCGCACCCGACCATCGATTATCCCGGCCTGCCGGTGGACCACACGAAGACGCAGAAGACCTTCGAGGTCCTGAAGGGCATCCGGGTGCCGATCCGCCCGCATTTCGGCACGATAGGCGTGGCACCCGCGGAGGCGGACCGGGTCAACACCATTCCGCCGAGCTATACCGGCGGCAACATCGACAATTGGCGGATCGGCAAGGGGGCGACGCTCTATTTTCCCGTCGCGGTGCCGGGGGCGCTGTTCTCGGTGGGGGATCCCCATGCCAGCCAGGGCGATTCCGAGCTGTGCGGGACGGCGATCGAGTGCTCGCTCACCGGCACCTTCCAGTTCGTCCTGCACAAGAAGGCCGACCTGCCCGGCTCGCCGCTGGAAGCGCTCGACTTCCCGATGATCGAGACCCGCGAGGATTGGGTCCTGTCCGGCTTCAGCTATCCGAACTACCTGCGCGACCTCGGTCCGGACGCCCAGGCGGAGATCTTCCAGAAATCCTCGATCGACCTCGCCATGCGCGACGCCTTCCGCAAGATGCGGCAGTTCCTGATGCACGCGAAGGGTCTCACCGAGGACGAGGCGATCTCGCTCATGTCGGTGGCGGTGGATTTCGGGATCACGCAGGTCGTGGACGGCAACTGGGGCGTCCACGCGGTGGTCAAGAAGGCGATCTTCGCCGACCGGGCCGCCTGACTGCAGTCCAGCCCTTTCGGCGCGTCAGGCCGGATCGTCCGCGATGGCGATCCGGCCTTCGAGGCCGACGGTGCGGCTCAGGCCGCGGACGCGGTTGAGCAGACGGTCGCCGCTCAGGGCCGCCCAGTCCCGCGGCAGCCGCAGGGTGACGCGCCCGTCCTCGACGGTCAGCGGTGCCCGGCCGAGCGCCCCGTCCATTCCGGCCGAGATCGGGAAGGCGACGCGCAGCAGGCCGCCGAGGAGCCGCGCCCGCTCGAACAGGCGTGGGCCGGCAACGCCGCGCAGGATCGGATTGGCCTTTTCCGGGGCGAGCCCGCTGTGCCGGAGCGAGACCGCGAGGGCCAGATAGGCCCGTCCCGGATGGTCGACCCCCACGAAGGCCGCGTTCTGGATCGCCGCGATGCTCTGCTCGTCGCGATAATCGGGATGGGCCCGCCAGCCGACATCCGAGAGCAGGCAGCCCGCGTGCCGCAGGCGCCGCTCGTCCGCGGTCTCGGGGCCGTCCAGGGTCGCCACGAACCGGTCCGTCCAGGCGATCAACTCCTCGCCGTGCCGGGGCGCGCGGGAGCGCAGGGTGTTGAACTCCGCCGCGGAGGCGAGCAGCGGGTCGATCAACCGGGCGTCGCGGTCGAGCTGCTCGAACAGCAGGCCCTCCCGAACGCCCGAGGCCGAGATCGCGACCTCCCGCGGTCGTCCGACCCGGATGATCTCCTCCAGCACCACCGCCCCATAGGCGAGGAGCGGGCGCCGGGCCTCGGAGATGGTCTCGACGTCCGGGAGCAGGGCAATGTCGGTCTGCTCGACGACCTGCAGGAAGCTGAGCTCGTCGGAGGGCTCGACCGTGTAGCCGTGCATCACGTGGACCGGATAGCCGCGGGCGGCCTGGTGCAGCCGCGCCAGGGCGCGCCACGTGCCGCCGACCGCGTAGAAGGTCCGCCCGCGCAGGGTTTCGAGCTGCGGCGCGGCCTTGCGCATGTGCTCGCGCACGATCTTGGCGGCCTTCTTGACCGAGC
>CAXTCV010000314.1:0-3993 GCA_964242725.1 uncultured Methylobacterium sp. | reverse complement strand
CAGCCTGGTCTGGGCGAAGGTCACCACAATGTAGTCCCTCAGCGGCTGTCCGCCAGAGCCGCGTGTCGGAAGCAGCTTCAGGGCTTCTGCCATGTGATGACCGAATCGCTCGCGCGCCCGCTCGGCTCCTAGGATGGACACGACGGTCGGCTTGCCGTCGTCCTTGTGGACATCCTTCGATTTCGGTCCGACCGAAACCGAGACGTCGAACAGGTCGTCGGCGATCTGATAGGCCAGCCCCAGATGAGCCGCGACCTGTCGGAGCTTTTCGATCGACCGATCCTCGGCACCGGCAACGCGGGCGCCGATCTCGAGCGCCGCCTCGAAGAGCACGCTGGTTTTCTGATGGTTCAGGGCTTCGAGCCGCGCCACGGTGGCGGTCGAACTACGGTCGTGCAGGTCGTAGTCCTGACCGGTGATGAGACCGTCGAATCCAACCGCAGCGGCCAGACGTTCCACCAGAGCGAGCCGGGTTTCGCAGGGCAGGCGCGTGGCGCGCGTCAAGGTCGCGAAAGCCTGGTTGAGCAGAGCCACGGCCGCCAGGATGGCAGTGCTCTCGTCGAAGTGGACATGCACTGTGGGTTGGCCGCGGCGCAGACGCGCATTGTCCATGCAGGGCAGGTCGTCGAGCACCAGAGAGGCGGTGTGAACCATCTCGGTGGCGCAGGCCACGTCGAGGGCGTCCTCGACGGCGGCGCCGAAATCGACGGCGGCGAGGAGGGTCAGCAGCGGTCTGATGCGCTTGCCGGGCGCCAGAAGCGCATATCGGACGGCGTCGTTGACCCGCTGGGGCCCACGGTGTGCCACGGGCACGAGACTATCGAGGCGCTCATTGACGGCGGCGCGAAGTTCCTCGACCGGGGTCGGTTGTGCATAAATGGCTTGCATGCGCGGCGCCGAACCTGCCTTTCCGGGAGACGACCGGGCCTGCACAGGCCCCAGCACCGACACTGTCCGATGCCTCGGAGCAAAAAGATAGCACAGACAACATCCTGCGCACCGCGCTCTTTGCGCGCGGACGCCGCCGCGCCTTTGCCATGGATCGAAGTGGCGCGCCGGGCCCCCTATTTCATGGACGAAACAGGGGCGCCCTGGCATCCGATTGGGCAGAACGACGCCATCAGCTGGGTCGAACTCGATCCCCTGTTCCGACGGCGCGACGTGGCCGCCGTCGACCGCCACCTCGCCATGTTGAAGTCTCACGGCGTCACGGTGTTGAGGCTGATGCTGGAATATGCCCAGGTTCGGCATCGCTACATCGAAAAGCCGATGGGTCGTTTCGCGCCCAATATGGTCGCCCTGTGGGACGACCTGTTCGCGCTCTGCGCGAACCACGGTCTGCGCATCCTGCTGACGCCCTACGACACGTTCTGGATGTGGTTGCACTTCCGCCACCATCCCTATGCGGCAACGCAGGGTGGTCCGGTCGCCCACCCCTCGCAGGTGCTGACCGACCCGGCCATGCGCGCCGCCATCAAGGCGCGGCTGTCCTTCGCGACCGAACGCTGGGGCGGATCCGGCGCACTCTTCGCGTGGGATATCTGGAACGAGATCCACCCTGCCCAGGGCGGCGACAGTGCCGATGCCTTCGACGAGTTCATCGCCGACATCGGCGGCCACCTCAGGGCCGAGGAGATGCGGCTGCACGGACGCGCTCATCCCCAGACGGTGTCGATCTTCGGCCCCGAACTGGTCTGGCGGCCGCATCTCGCCATGGAGAGCGCGATCTTCCGCCATCCGGGGCTCGATGCCGCAACGATCCACATCTACGAGCAGGGAACCATCGACGACCCACGCAACACTGTCGATGCCGCCATGGGCATGGGCCGGATCGTGCGCGAGTCGATCGGCGAGATCCGCGACGGCCGACCCTTCTTCGACAGCGAGCATGGGCCGATCCACAGCTTCAAGGATCGCCATCGCCGGATTCCCGAGCCCTTCGACGACGAATATTTCCGCCACATGCAATGGGCTCATCTCGCGGCGGGCGGCGCGGGCGGCGGCATGCGATGGCCGAATCGAACACCCCATGTGCTGACCGCAGGCATGCGACGTGCCCAGCGCGCCCTTTCAGGCTTCATGCCGCTGGTTGACTGGCCACGCTTCGACCGCCGCAGCCTTGGGCCGGAGATCGTGGTGCGCGAGCACAACGGTGCCGAGGTCGGGGAGGACCGCCTGGCGCGTTTCGCTTCCGCTTCGGCCGATCAGGCAGTCGTATATCTGCTGGCGCGCGATCGCATCGACGCAACGGGCCTGATGCGGACCGATCTGCCGCCGCTCGAACTTAGGGTCGAGGTCCCGGGCCCACGTTCCGGCACCTACAAGGTGACGGGGTGGCACACGGCCGACGGACGAATCCTTGGACAGGAGAGCTTGCCGAGGAACGGCGACGGATTTCGTCTGCCGTCCTTCACCGGCGACATGGCCATTGCCCTGGTCCGACAGGCCGAATAGTTGCAGCTCAGTTCTGCGTACATACCGTCCGGCCATGATCCGGATGGCACAATCGAACACAGGGTCAGGCGCTGAGGATGTTCACCCGCGGTCCGCGGCGATCAGGCGCTGGTGGACGCGAGCCGCGGCCGTAGCGCTTGATGCCGCGAAGGCTCTAGGGCGTCGCGTCCTTGTCCGTCTTCGCAGACCGCTGATTGGCGCCGGTCATTCGATGCGAGGAGGAGAAGGTCTCCATCTTCTCGCGACGTTTGGCTTCTTGCACCGCTTCGCTGTGGGTGACCGGCGCCCGCCGATTGCTGTAGGGCGTCGCTTTTGTGTTCTGGACCTCTGTCATGGCCACCTCCTGTTCCGACGCTTCGGAACAGGTCGAAGCTCTGCCCGCTCCGTGGCGGATCTGGGGCGATCCCGCTTTGCTTGCAAATCTTCTTCAACGTTGCCGGCGGCGGGCCGAAGCCTATTTGCAGGGTCCTTGATGCAAATGCGAGTTCAGCCATGCTTCTCCGATTCGACACGCCGAATTCCGCCAATCTGGCCACCTGGATCAACCCGGAGCATGTGGCGGGCGTGCACACCCAGGCCCCGGAGGTGACGACCGTCTATCTCGTGGGCGGGTTCGAGCAACGAGTTGCAGGGTCATCGGATGAGGTGGCTCGTCGGATCGATGAGGCGCAACGTTCGTTGCGGGGCCCGACCCCAGCGCAAGACCCGCGCGTTCTCTGACGCAGGTCTGTCCCCGGTGAGAACGACGCACCGCAAGCGCACCCCACAGCGCAAAAATTGAGCAGCCGGCCAGAAGCGTCGCCGTACCGACGACGATATCGGACGCGAGGGTCAGCGGGCCAACGCTGATGAAGAGGAGCCAGAACCAGGCATTCGCAATGATGATGGTGAGGTTCCGCATCCCATCCTCTCCGAGGTGCTGGCGTCCCGCGCCGGACGCGATTGTGGCGGCGATGACGGTGGCCTGCAACGGGGCGGGCTGAGGCACCTCGGTGGCCGCGGTCTTGCAGGCCGCGATGCAGCTCTGGAGCGGGATGGCATGGACGAGATCGGGAAGAAGACGCGCTGGACGGGGCGCCACGCCGACAAGGACGCGCTTCGCGCCGACGTCTGGGCGGCTCTCGAAACCAGCGGCGTCAACGTCGGGCCGGTGTGGAGCAAGATTCCCAATTTCGCCGGTGCCGACCTTGCTGCAATGCGCCTCGTCAACCTCGCGGCCTGGAAGGCCACGACGGTGATCAAGTGCAACCCGGATCCGCCACAGATCCCTGTTCGGCTCAGGGCGCTGTATGAGGGCAAAACCGTCTACACGCCGGTGCCGGAGCTCCAGACCGGAGTTCCCTTCGTCAAGCTCGATCCCGAGCGACTGACCGCTTTGGGCGTGTCTTTCGAACTGGCGGCGGTGAGCCAGGGCTTTCTCGCACATGGTGAGCCGGTCGAGTTCGAAGACATGCCCTATTTGCCGTTCTGTGTTGTCGGCTGCGTGGCGGTGGGCCGGGGCGGGGGGCGGACCGGCAAGGGGGCGGGCTTCGCCGATCT
>CAXTCV010000313.1:0-3994 GCA_964242725.1 uncultured Methylobacterium sp. | reverse complement strand
CTGACCTTCGCCAGCCACGCCTATCCGGACTTCCACCTCCTGATGCCGCTCTACGTCTGCCGACGCTGGACGGGCACGCCGCGCCCGATGGAGGGGCAGGCGCTGAAATGGGTCCGGCCGAAGGCGCTGCGCGATCTGGCGATGCCGCCCGCGGACGCGCCGCTGATCCCGTTCCTGATCGATCTCCTGGAGGTCTGAGGGCGCCCCCTCACAGGGCCAGGATCGCCTCGACCGCCTCCTGCACGTCCAGGGCCTCCGCGAAGGTGGCGAGGGCGTGGGACTCGCCCCGCGCCATCCGGACGACGCCCGCGAGCTGGCGCCGCAGGATGATCGGGCGCAGCCGCGCGTTGGGGATCGCGTCGGGCTCCGGCGCGAAGGGCCCGTCCGGCGGCCCGCGCTCGGCGATGGCCCAGTCCCGCAGCCGGACGGCGCCGGCATCGCCCTCCAGCGTCCAGGTGTTGTGATCCTCCGCCGCGGTGCCGCCGACCCGGCCGGTCAGGGTCACGGGGACCGCCCCCGCCGTGAGCGTCACGGCGATCGCCCGTTCGGACCGGCCGGCCTCCGGGACGTCGACCCGGCCGCGGATCCCGCTCAGGGGGCCGAGCAGGCGGCGGGCGAGGAACAGGAAGTGCGAGACCACCTCGCGGGTGAAGCCGCCCTCCGCCCGGGCGTCGAGCCAGCGCGCCGCGTCGGCCTGCCAGGGGCGCGGCCAGCGGGCGAATTCCACCGCGATCGCGAGCCGCCGCGGCGTCCCGACCACGCCCTCGCCGATCCAGCGCTCGAGCGTTGCCACGCCGGGTGACGAGGCGAACGGGAAATTGACCGCGCCGGCGCTGCCGGCTTCCGCCACGAAGGCGCGGGCCTCGGCCCGATCGATGGCGAGCGGCTTCTCGCAGAAGACGCTCCGCCCGGCCGCCAGCGCCGCCCGGGCGTAGCCGAGATGCGAGGCCGGCGGCGAGGCGATGTAGACGCAGGCGCTCGCCGCCACGACGGCGGCGGCGTCGGCGACGCGCGGCACCGCCGGGAACGCCGCCCCGATCCGGGCCAGGGCCTCCGGGGCCGGGTCCCAGATCGCGGCCGCCCGGACGGGCGCGTCCGGCGCCCCGTGGATGGCGCCGAGCAGGCGCTCACCCATGATCCCCGCGCCGATGATCCCCAGAGCGAGCGTGGCGTCGGTGGTCGGCATGGACATTCCCGTGTGGCGGACGGCCGGGCGGCGCGGCCCGCCGCCATTACGCACCCGGAATGGCACGGGAAAGGCCGCCGGCATCCTCAACCCTGGATAAAGGCCAACCGGTCGGCACCGGGCCACCCCCGGGGGTCGCGGGCGGGGTCAGGCCCGGCCCCGGCGGGCGTCGAGGCTGAACGGGCCCGCGCCGAAGGCCGCCACCTGGAGCAGCCCGCCGGCCATGGCGAGGTTCTTGAGGAAGTGGAACATCTGGTTCTGGTCACTGAGGGCCGCGTGGAAGGTCACCGCCGTGGCGACCGCGAAGGCGGCGAGGACGAGGGCGACGAGGCGGGTGCGGTAGCCGGCGATCAGCAGCAGCCCGCCGCCGATCTCCACCAGCGTCGCCGCCCCGTAGGAGATCGGGGGCAGCGGCAGGCCGGCGGCCGCGATGGTGGCGCGCGTCGCGGCGGGGGCGGCGAGCTTGCCGGCCCCGCTCACCAGGAAGATCGCGCTCATCAGGACCCGGCCGGTGACCGGCACCAGGGCTGCGAATGCGGGGCCGGCGGCGGCCGGTGCGGGGGAGATCGAGGCGCCCATGGGACCAGTCCGTCCTGTGCGGTGGGGGGATGGGCGGTTCAGGCCGCACGCGGGAGCGCGCGGTCGTGGATCCAGTCTGCCATGAGACCGATCTCGGCCTGCGACAGCCCGTGGCCGGCGGGCAGGACCCGGTGCTCGACGCGCGCGCCGGATGCGGCGAGCTGCGCCGCGAGCCGGCGGGCATTCTCCACCGGCACGATCGGGTCCATCGCCCCGGAGAGGATCAGGACCGGCCGGCCCCCGAGATCGGACGCGGGGGGCTCGGCGAAGGGGACCATCGGGCGGATCAGCACGGCGCCGGCCAGGGCCTCCGGCCGCAGCATCAGGAGCGCGGCCGCGATGTTGGCGCCGTTGGAGAAGCCCAGCGCCAGGGGCGCGCCGAGGCCGTAGCGCGCCCGGGCTTCGGCCACGAAGGCGGCGAGGTCACCGGTGCGGCGGCGCAGGTCCGCCTCGTCGAACACCCCCTCCGCGAGGCGCCGGAAGAAGCGCGGCATGCCGTTCTCGAGGACCGGGCCGCGCGGGGCGAGGCGCGCGGCGTCCGGCGCGACCGCCCGGCCGAGGGGCAGGAGATCGCGCTCGTCGCCGCCGGTCCCGTGAAGCAGCAGCAGCGGGCGCCCGGCCTCCGCGCCGGGCTCGAAGCGATGGACGAAACCGAGGGCGTCCCGGGTCATGGCAAGCTCCTGGCGATGCGTTGGGGCGCCCGCCCCGCGGGCGCGGGGCGGGGTCGGGTTCAGGCGACCTTGGGCAGCACCGCCTCGATGGCGGCCCGGTGCGGCTCCAGCCCGGCGGGCAGCTTCAGGGCCCGGCCCAGGGCCTCGACCGGCTCGTCGACCGCGAAGCCGGGGGCGTCGGTGGCGATCTCGAACAGCACGCCGCCGGGCTCGCGGAAGTAGATCGAGCGGAAATACTGGCGGTCGCGCTGCTCGGTGACCTGGAGGCCCCGGGCGGCGAGCGCTTCGCCCATCGCGGCCTGGGCGGCGTCGTCCGCCGCCCGGAACGCGATGTGGTGGACCGAGCCGGCGCCCGGCCGGCCGGGGAGGAAGCCCCCGACGGCCCGCAGGGTCACGAAGCCGCCGACCGCGGCGCTGCCCGCGAAGCGGATCAGGGTGCCCTCGCGGCCGGCCTCGGCGAGGCCGAGCACCTCCGTGAGGATCGCGGCCGTCGGCGCGGCCGTGTCGAGGAGCAGCGTCACCCCGTGCAGGCCGCGGATCGCGTGCGCGGCCGGCACCTCGCCCGAGGCCCACCCCGCGGTGTCGTCGCCGTCGACACCCACGAGGGCGAGCAGCATGCCGTCCGGATCGCGGAAGCGCAGGGTCGGCGCGCCGAAGACCTGGACCAGCGGCTCGTGGGCGACGCCCTTCTCGATCAGGCGGTGGGTCCACCAGCCGATGGAGGCCCGGGGGATCCGGAAGGCGGTCTCCTGGGTCTCCCCGACCCCGACCCGGCCGGGCGCGGCGCGCTCCACGGGGAAGAAGGTCAGGATCGTGCCGGGGCGCCCGGCCGCGTCGCCGTAATAGAGGTGGTAGGTGCCCGGATCGTCGAAGTTGACGGTCTTCTTGACCAGCCGCAGCCCGAGCACGCGGGTGTGGAAGTCGAGGTTGCGCAGGGCCGGCCCGGAGAAGGCCGTGACGTGGTGGAGGCCGGTCTGAACCATGGCGCTGTCTCCTGGCGGGCGCCGCAGGGGCGCGGCGCGTTCGCGATGACGGCACTATGCCCCTTGTCCTTTGTCCGAAAAATAGAAACGATGGAAATCCATCGTTTCCGGAATTGACCCATGCGGCTCCCCGACTTCGAGGCCTGGGCGGTGTTCGCCAAGGTGGTGGAGACCGGCTCCTTCGGCCGGGCCGCCGGGGATCTCGGCCTCTCGAAGGGCACGGTCTCGAAGGCGGTCGGCCGGCTGGAAGTCCGGATCGGGGCCCGGCTGTTCCACCGCACGTCCCGCAAACTCGCCCTCACCGAGGCGGGGCAGGCCGCCAAGGCGGGCGCGGCGCGGATCCTGGCGGAGGGCGAGGCGGCCGAGGCGCTGGCCAGTGCGGGCGCCGCGGAGCCGCGCGGTCTGGTGCGGCTCGCCGCGCCGATGACCTTCGGGGTGATGCACGTGGCGGCACTGCTGCCGGACTTCCTCCGGGAGCACCCGGCCGTATCGGTGGACCTGCACCTCTCCGACGCGGTCGTCGATCTCGTGGGCGGCGGGTTCGACATCGGCCTGCGCATCGCGGCGCTGCCGGA
>CAXTCV010000312.1:0-3998 GCA_964242725.1 uncultured Methylobacterium sp. | reverse complement strand
GCCCAGAGCAGGAACAGCACCAGCGGCAGGTGGACGATCAGCTGCAGGAAGCTGAAGCCGACAATGTCGCGGGCCTTCAGCCCGAGGATGCCCACCAGCGGCAACATCCAGAACGGGTTGATCAGGTTCGGCAGCGCCTCGGCGGCGTTGTAGATCATCACCGCCCAGCCGAGATGGACCTTGAGTTCGTTGGCCGCCTGCAGGACGTAGGGGGCCTCCAGGAGCCACTTTCCGCCCCCCGAGGGCACGAAGAAGCCGAGGATCGCCGAGTACACACCCATGGTCAGGGGGAAGCTGCCGGTCGTGTTCAGGTTGACGAAGGCGTGGGTGATCGCGTCGGAGGCCGAGGCGCCGGCCGCGTTCTTCGGGCCGGTCAGCATGCCGCTGATCGCCGCGTAGAGCGGGTACTGGATCAGGATCCCCGCAGTGGCCGGCACCGACTTCGCGACCGCCGCGAGGAAGCGCTTCGGCCGCCAGTGCAGGAGCAGGCCCAGCGTCAGGAACAACAGATTGTAGGTGTTGAGATTCGAGATCGCCACGATCCAGGATTGGCGGGCGAATTCCTGCACGATCCAGCCGCCGGCGATCAGCACGAGGAGGATCGTCAGGATCGGCGAATGCTCCAGCCACTCGCCGGGCTGGCGGGCGGGCGGGATGTCGGACGACTCGCGACCCACGTCGATCCCGAGCGTCTCGGCGGTTGCCGCCGTCTCGCGGCGGGGCGCCGAGGCGTAGGCGATCGCGACCGAGACGACGAACAGGATCGCGGCGATCAGCATCGACTGCCAGAGGAAGATCGTCTCGCTGAACGGGATCACGCCGGAGATGGCCAGCAGATTCTTGGTCAGGCTCGCCGGATTCGCCTGCAGCTGCGCCGCCGAGGAACTGAGCCCCAGCGCCCAGGTCGCGCCGAGCCCGAGATAGGCGGCCGCGCCTGCGGCCCGGTAGTCCATGCGCAGGTCCGTCCGGCGGGCGAGCGCCCGAACGAGCAATCCGCCGAAGATCAGGCTGAGGCCCCAGCTGATGAACGACGAGATCATCGTCGCGCCGGCCACGAACCCGACCGCGCCCCGACCGGTCTTCGGGATCTGAGCCATCCGCTCGATCAACGCCTGAACGGGCGGCGACACGGCCACGACGTATCCGCCGATGGTGACAAAGGCCATCTGCATGGTGAAGGGGATCAGGCTCCAGAAGCCGTCCCCGAAGCTCTTGGCGATCGCGGCCGGCGGGGCGCCGTTGGCGAGGGTTCCCAGCGCGACGATCACCACCGCGATGGCGACGAAGATGAAGGCGTCCGGGAACCAGCGCTCCGCCCAGTTGGTGAAGCGCACCCCGAGCCGCTCCAGTGCGCCTGCAGCTCGTCCGCTGCCTGGTTCGGCTGAGGCCGCGCGCGCGTTGCGGGCTCGGTCGGCCGATGCGGTCGCCATGGGGATCCTCCGAATGACATGTTCTCGATCCGCTCTTGCGGCGGACCATGCGGCCAGGATGGCGTCGTGACGCCCAATCTCAAGTCGGGCGCTAGAAAAGACCGGTGACAGCGTGGTGAAAGCGTGCGCATCCGCCGACGGGGGCACCGGCGAAGACCGCCAGCGGGATCTCCGGTCCCGGCCGACCGCATTGGCAAAGCGCCGTGTGCCGCGCGATCGCCGGGAGTTGACCCGGAGTGGTGTCGGGCAACACCACGATGCTGGTGGCGCCGCTGCCGGAGGCGGAGGCCCGCGCCGTCCGCCTGGAGAAATCGGAGCACATCACCACGCTGCCCGATCTCGGCAAGCTCGGGGCCGACATCCGCGTGCCGGCGATGCTGAAGACCGGCGACGACATCTCCACCGACGACATCATGCCGGCCGGCGCGCGCGTAATGCCCTACTGGTCGAACATCCCCATGACCAGCGAGTGCACCTTCGCGCCGATCGACGACACCTATCCGCAGCTTGCCGAGCAGGGCGGCACGGCGCGTTCGGGCCACGCCACCGTCGGCGGCATGAATTACGGCCAGGGCTCGAGCCGCGAGAACGCGGCGCTCGTCCCGCACTATCTCGGTCTGGAGGCCGTGCTGGCGAAGTGCTTCGCGCGGATCCACTGGCAGAACCTCGTCAACTTCGGGGGGGGGGGCTGCCGCCGACCTTCCGGGAGCCGTCCGACTGCGACCGGCTGGACCTCGGCGACACGGTCGAGATCGCCGACGCGCTGGCGGCCGGCCCGACGGTCACGGCGCCGATCCGCGGCGGCCGTCGGACGATCCGGGTGCGGCACGACCTGTCGCCGCGCCAGATCGAGATCCTGCGCGCCGGCGGCGTCATTGCGTCGCTGCGCGGACGGATCCAGGCCGAGCCCGCCCGTACCGTTGCCTGATGCGCGGGGACCTGTCAGGGGGCGCGGGGCGGCAAGACCGGTCCGGACCGCTATCGTCGTCGGGAGGTTGGCATGAGGACGGGCGAGGCGCTGCGGCGCGCGGATGCGGACGCACCCTGGCACGCCGGGCTGACCCGGCGGCACTGGCGGATCCTGTGGGGCAGCTATCTCGGCTGGATCTTCGACGGCTACGAGGCGGTGGCCCTCGTCTACGCCCTGAGACCGGCGCTGAACACGATCCTGACCCCCGAACAGGCCCAGGCGCCGGCCTACTACGTGGGGCTCGCCATCGGGATCACGCTGCTCGGCTGGGGGCTCGGCGGCCTGATCGGCGGGATCGCGGCCGACTATATCGGACGCAAGCGCATGATGATGCTGTCGATCCTGGGTTACGCGATCTTCACCGGGATGACGGCCTTCGCGGAGAGCTTCACGCAGCTCGCAATCCTGCGCTTCATCACCGGCCTCGCCATCGGCTCGGAATGGTCGACCGGTATCGCGCTCGTGGCCGAGACCTGGCCGAATCGGGCACGTCCGAAGGGATGCGGCTTCCTGCAGTCCGGATTCGGCGGCGGTGCGGTGCTCGCCGCCATCGTGTGGGCTGTGCTGGCGGCCACCAACCCGCTGGGGGAGCAATCCTGGCGCATCCTGTTCGCGCTCGGCGCGTTGCCTGCCTTCGTCTGCCTGTACCTCCGGCGGGCCCTCGATGAATCCGAGCAGTGGCTGCAGGCACTCAAGGCGCAGCGCTGGTCCGCCACGACCGATGATTCGGCGCCCGCGCCCCGCGGCGCCCAGCGCCCGTTCACCCTGGCCGAGATCTTCCGCGAGCCCGAGAGCCGGCGTCGCGTGCTGCTGGCCACCGCGATGTCCTTCGCCACGACGGTCGGCTGGTGGGCGGTCTCGTCCTGGCTGCCGGCCTATACCGAGGGGCTGGCCAAGGCGGCGGGCGAGCCACCCAATGTCTGGGGCCCGCGCATGGGCATCATCTACAACCTGGGTGCGATCACCGCCTACGTCATCTCGGGCTTCGTGGCCGACGCGGTCGGGCGGCGTGCCTTCCTCGTGGTCACGTATCTCGGCTGCATCGCGACGTCGCTCGCCTGTTACCTCTGGACCGGCACGCTGGTCCCCTTCATGGGCCTCGCCTTCCTGAACGGGTTCTTCACCCTGGGCTTCGCCTTCTCGTGGATGGCGATCTATCTCGTGGAACTGTTCACCCCCGCCGTGCGGGCGACCGCGGCCAGCTTCGTCTTCAACGGGGCCCGGCTGATCGCCTGGATCTTCCCGATCATCGCCGGGCAGATCGTCACCTCCTTCGGCGGAGTCGCCGCCGCGGCCCTGGCGATGTCCAGCGTCTACGGGATCGGCCTGATCGTGCCGTGGTTCATGCCGGAAACCACCGGAAAACCTCTGCCCGAATAGGTCAGCGGACCCAGCGGCGTCGAGGCGCCCCGAAGACAGGAATGCACGATCTGGCGATTCTGCCGGGCGGTTTCGGCGGACACCAACCTTCCACGCGGATCCGCGCCGAGCCGAACAACCGGATCGGTCAGCAGTTCCACAATTTCAGAAGGCTGGGCTATTCGGTGGCTGGGGGACCTGGATTCGAACCAGGACTAGAGGAGTCAGAGTCCACCGTT
>CAXTCV010000311.1:0-4009 GCA_964242725.1 uncultured Methylobacterium sp. | reverse complement strand
CGTGAACCGCATCCTGCGGGGCGCCAGGCCCGGGGACCGCCCGATCCAGGGACCGAACCGGCTGACCTGCATCCGGAACGCGAGGGCGGCCGCGGAGCAGGGCATCGCCGTCACGCCGGCCCGGGCCGACGAGATCGTCGATCCGCGCATCCGTTCGGACGACGACGATGCGGATCCGGGGATGCGCGCCTCCTCGGCCTATCGTGTGCCGCCCCCGTCAGTGCGCCTCCACGGGTCCCGCGGCGCGCTGGGGCTTCTTGAGGATCGCCACCACGGCGAGGCTCGCCACCAGGCTCACCCCCACCAGCCAGAACCCGTCCGCATAGGCCATGACATAGGCCTCGCGGCGGACCTGGGCGGCGAGCTGGCCCAGGGCGACGCCCTTGGCGGCGAGCGGGTCGGCGAGGCGGGCGTGCATCCCGGCGGCGAGCGCCGCGAGCCGGTCCTGGGTCCGGGTCGCGTTGACGGTGATCGCCTCCGCCAGCACCGAGAAGTGAACGTGCTCGCGCCGGTCGATCATGGTCGACAGGAGGGCGATCCCGATCGAGCCGCCGAGGTTGCGCATCATGTTGGACAAAGCCGAGGCGTCGGCGGTGTCGCGCGGGCTCAGCCCCACGGTGGAGAGCTGCGAGAGCGGGATCGTGAACAGCGGCTGGCCGATGGCCCGCATCACCTGCGGCAGGATCAGCTGGTCGGCGCCGACATCGTGGGTCAGGCCGACATTGATCCAGCAGCTCGCGATGAAGAACAGCGTGCCGGTGACCACGAGGAGCCGCGCGTCCACGGCGCGCAGGAGCAGGGGCATCATCGGGAACAGGACCAGCTGCGGCAGGCCCGACCACATCACCACGGTGCCGATCTGCTCGGCATTGTAGCCCTGGATCTGCGCGCAATAGACCGGGATGATGTAGATCGACCCGTAGGACACCGCCCCGAGCACGGTCATCAGCACGCAGGCGCCCCCGACCGAGCGGTTGGCCAGCACCCGCAGGTTGATGAACGGCCGCGCCGCGGTCAGTTCGCGGACGATGAAGCCGGTGATGCCGGCCGCCGCGAGCCAGCTCGCCTCGACGATCACGGGGGAGCCGAACCAGTCCTTGCGCTGGCCCTCCTCCAGCACGAAGGTCAGGGCCGGCAGCCCGGTCGCCATCAGGCCGATGCCGATCCAGTCGCCCTTGAACAAGTCGCCCCAGCGCGCCGGCGCCGCCTCGAAGGCGCCGAGCTGGATCGCCGCCGCGATGGGGCCGAAGATCAGGTTCAGGTAGAAGATGTAGTGCCAGGACAGGTTGTCGGTGAGCCAGCCGCCCACCGTCGGGCCGATGGCCGGCGCGAAGGTCGCCGTCAGGCCGAACAGGGCGATGCCGACCGCCTGCTGGCCCTTCGGCAGGCGCGTGCGCACGATCACGATGGCGGTGGGGATCAGCACGCCGCCGGTGAAGCCCTGGCCCGCCCGGAACAGGATCATCTGGCTCAAGGTCGTCGAGAGCGCGCAGGCCAGCGAGAAGGCGGTGAACAGCATCGTGTTCACCGCGAGGTAGCGGCGCAGGCCGATCACCGAGGACAGCCAGCCGGTGAGCGGGATCACGATGATCTCGGCCATCAGGTAGGCGGTGGAGATCCAGCTCCCCTCCTCGGTGGAGGCGCCGAGCGCCCCCTGGATGTCGGCCAGCGACGCGTTGGTGATCTGGATGTCGAGGATCGCCGTGAAGGCGCCGAGGATCGCGCCGAACACGGCGAGCCAGTCCCGGAGGCTCGCCTTTTCGGAAACCGCCACGGCCGGCACGGCGCTCATCGGGGCAGGGCCTCGCTGACGAGGGCCGGGGTCGGCTCGGGCCTGCGCCGGGCCGGCTCCACCGGATTCAGGGTGTGGACCGTGGCCTCCACCGAGAGGCCCGGGCGCAGGCGGGCGACCAGCGGGTCCGCCGGGTCGAGGGCGACGCGCACGGGCACGCGCTGCACCACCTTGGTGAAGTTTCCGGTGGCGTTCTCCGGCGGCAGCAGCGCGAACTGCGAGCCGGTGCCCGGGGAGAAGCTCTCGATCCGGCCCGCGAAGGCGTGGTCGCCGAAGGCGTCCACCGTGAAGGTGACGCGCTGGCCCTCGACCATGTGCCCGGTCTGGGTCTCCTTGAAGTTCGCCACGAGGTAGATGTCCCGGCCCATCGGCACGAGGGTCAGGAGACCGGTGCCGGCCGCGACGACCTGGCCGACCCGCAGCGCCCGGTCGCCGGCGACGCCGTCGATCGGGGCGGTGACGGTGGTGTAGCTGAGGTCGAGCTTCACCCCCTCGACCTTGGCCTGCGCCCCGGCGAGGCTCGCCCGGGTGCTGGCTTCGAGCGCCTTCAGGCTGTCGATCTGCTTCTCCGCCGCGTCGAGGGAGGCGGCGGCCTTGTCGCGGGCGGCGTGGCGCTGGCGCAGGTCGGCATCCGCCTGCTGCTGGCGCTGGACCGTACCCGAGCCGGTCTGCAGCAGATTCTGGTAGCGGGTGTATTCCTGCTGCGAGAAGGTCAGCGCGGCCTCGGCATTGGCGAGGTCGGCCCGCGACGAGGCGACCTGCGCCCGCTGCTGGATGATGGCCGAGGCGACGCCCAGGATCTGCGCCCGGTCCTTCTCGACCTCGGCCTCGGCCTGCCTGAGCTGGACCTGATAGGACCGGTCGTCGAGGCGGGCGATCACGTCGCCGGCCTTCACCGGCTGGTTGTCGCCGACCCGCACCTCGGCGACGATGCCGGCGATGCGCGGCGCCACCGTGACCTTGTCGGATTGCAGATAGGCGTCGTCGGTGGTCTCGAGGAAGCGCCCGATGGTCCACCAGTGCCAGCCGTAGCTCCCCGCCCCGCCGAGGGCGAGCAGCCCGACCAGGGGCAGGACGATCCGCGCCCGGCCGCGCCGCGGCTTCACCGCGGGGGACGCGGGGACCGTGCCGCCCACGACGGGCGCCACGGCACCCGCAACCGGGTCGGCGCTCTTGAAGCTGTCGCTGCGACGTGCGTCCATCGGGTCTGGCCAGGATCAAAACGGTACGGTATCGTATTGATAATCCGAACGGTGCCGTCGGGCAAGGAGGATCGCGGGTGACGGTCACGGAGATCGAGGGGGCGGAGGCCGGGCCGCGGCGGGGCGGCCGGCCGACCCGCGCGGAGGCGACCCGGCGCGAGGCGCACCTGATCGCCGTGGCGACGCGCCTGTTCCTGGAGCGGGGCTTCGACGCCACCTCCATCGACGCGGTGGCCGAGGCCGCCGGGATGAGCAAGCCGACGGTCTATGCCCGCTACCGCGACAAGCGGGCCCTGTTCGAGGCGGTGCTGCGCGAGCGGATCGCCGCGTGGCTCGCCCCGCTTGCCGCCGCCGCGGAGGCGCAGGCGGCCCAGGCCGGGACCGACGATGTCGCGGCGACCCTGCACGAGTTGAGTCGCACCCTGCTGGCCCACGGGCAGTCGCCGGGGGCGGCGATGCTCAAGCGCACCCTCGTGGCCCAGGCCCTGCAGTTCCCCGAGCTCGCCCGCCTCGCCCACGAGGAAGGCTGGCTGCGCGGCGTGCGCGCGGTGGCGCAACTCCTCGACGCCCTCGCCCGGCGCGGGCGGATCGCGGTGGCGGACCCCGAGATCGCCGCCGACCTGTTCCTCAGCCTCGTCCTCGGCCGGTCGTCCCAGGCGTCCCTCTACGGCATCGCCACCGACCCGGAGACCCAGGAGCGGCGGCGGCAGGCGGCGGTGCGGCTGTTCCTCGACGGGGTGCGCCCGCGCTGACCGGCGGCCGGTGCCGGAATGTTGGTGGGTGGCCCGGGCCGCGCTACGTCCGGGAGCGGGACCGGCGGCGGTTACCGCCGGCCCCTGGCAATTACCCGTTAGGGGATAGCCAACTCAAGAAGATCGGGTGGATGGGGTCGGAGGTGGATGCTCCACTCGCCATTTCCGCTTCTTGAGACTGCCAGAGACAGGACCATCCTCTGCACGCCCGGCCGCGTGCGGCCTGCGCGGGTGAGTCGGTCAGGCTCACGGCCCGTTTGTAG
>CAXTCV010000310.1:0-4054 GCA_964242725.1 uncultured Methylobacterium sp. | reverse complement strand
CCCTGGAGGCAGCCGACGAGCTGGCCCATCACCTCGGGCTTCTCCGGGTTGCCGAAGTTGAGGTTGTCGGTGATGGCGAGCGGGCGGGCGCCCACCGCGGTGATGTTGCGCCAGGCCTCGGCCACCGCCTGCCGGCCGCCCTCGACCGGATCGGCCTCGCAGTAGCGCGGGGTGACGTCGCAGGTGAGCGCCAGGCCCTTCGGCCCGTCCTCGACCCGCACGATGGCGGCATCGCCGCCGGGCTTCTGGACGGTGTTGCCCAGGATGAAGTGGTCGTACTGCTCGAAGACCCAGCGCTTGGAGGCGAGGTCGGGGGAGCCGACGAGGCGCTTCAGGGCCTCGGCGAGGGAGGCCGGCGCCGGGATCTCGGAGGCGGCGAGCACCGGCAGGTGGGCGTTGGCCAGGTGCGGCCGGTCGTAGAGCGGGGCCTCGTCGCCGAGTTCCTTGATCGGCAGGTCGGCCACGATCTCGCCGTGCCACTTGATCACGAAGCGCAGCGTATCGGTGGTCCGGCCGATCACCGCGAAGTCGAGCCCCCACTTCACGAAGATCGCCTCCGCCTGCGCCTCCATGCCGGGCTTGAGCACCATGAGCATGCGCTCCTGGCTCTCGGACAGCATCATCTCGTAGGGATTCATGCCGGCTTCGCGGGCCGGCACCTTGTCGATGTCGAGCTCGACGCCGAGATCGCCCTTGGCACCCATCTCCACCGCCGAGCAGGTCAGCCCGGCCGCGCCCATGTCCTGGATGGCGATGACCGCCCCCGAGGCCATCAGCTCCAGGCAGGCCTCCAGCAGCAGCTTCTCGGCGAAGGGGTCGCCGACCTGCACGGTCGGGCGCTTCGCTTCGGTGGCCTCGTCGAACTCGGCCGACGCCATGGTGGCGCCGTGGATGCCGTCGCGGCCGGTCTTGGAGCCGAGATAGACGATCGGGTTCCCGACCCCGGCGGCGGCCGCGTAGAAGATGCCGTCGGTGCGGGCGAGCCCCACCGCCATGGCGTTGACCAGGATGTTGCCGTCGTAGCGCCGGTGAAAGCCGGTCAGGCCGCCGACGGTGGGCACGCCGAAGGAATTGCCGTAGCCGCCGACCCCCGCCACGACCCCGGAGACGAGGGCGCGGGTGCGCGGATGGTCGGGGGAGCCGAAGCGCAGGGCGTTGAGCGCCGCGATCGGACGGGCGCCCATGGTGAACACGTCCCGCAGGATGCCGCCGACGCCGGTCGCCGCGCCCTGGTAGGGCTCGATGTAGCTCGGGTGGTTGTGGCTCTCCATCTTGAAGACGCAGGCCAGCCCGTCGCCGATATCGATGACGCCCGCGTTCTCGCCCGGGCCCTGGATCACGTGCGGGCCCGAGGTCGGAAGCCCGCGCAGGTGCTTGCGCGAGGACTTGTACGAGCAGTGCTCGTTCCACATCGCCGAGACGATGCCGAGTTCGGTCAGGGTCGGATCGCGCCCGATCAGGCCGCGGAAGCGAGCGTACTCGTCCTTCGTCAGGCCGTGCTGGGCCACGAGCTCGGGGGTGATGGGAACGTCGTTGCGGAACATGCGGCGGTCTCGGCAGGGAGCGGCCCGTCCCGGGAGACGCGTGCCGCGGCGAGCCCGAACCGGGCGGGGATCCAGGCTGCCCCGGCTCTAGAGCGGAAGCGGCCGCGCTGGCAACATCCCGGGGCCGATCGAGGCCGGACGGGGGTGGATCGCCGCGGCCGGACGGGGTTTGCCGGGGCGCGTCTCAGCCCCCTGCGGTCAGAGCTCGGCGTCGCCGGCCGTGCCCGGATCGTGCCCCCGGCATCGGGCCGCGAGGGCATGCACCGGCTCCGGCCCGGTCACCAGATCGAGATAGTCGAACCCGCTGCCGCTCTGGCTCGCCATGAGCAGCTGGAAGTGCATTTGAAACAGGTTCCACTGGCGCCGGCCCACGTCGGCACCGGTGATGAGGTCGCTGATCATCACCCCGAGCACGGCCGGGCGCGCGGGATCGGGTGGGACGAGGCCGCAGGCCGCGAGGGGGGGGCCCTGATGGATCGACAGCCAGTCCCAGGGCGCGCGCAGGTCGAGCCAGCGGATCTGCGCCGCCCGCCCGAAGCGCAGGAGCGCATCCCGGAATCCCTGGGCGGCCGGGTCGAGGCCGAGCCACGGGATGACGCTGCCCATGCTCACGAACGTGACCGGCGTACCGCCCCGGCCGAAACCGGGGGCATGGGCGAGCACCCGGTCCAGCACCTCGATGCCGAGGAAGCTCGACGAGGAATGGCCGACCACCACCACCTCGTCGGCCTCATGCTCCGCGGCCCTGATGCGCGCCGCGAAGGCGTCGAGCCGGGGGGCGATCTCGGGCGCCGTCCCGGCCGCGTAGGCGTGGGTGAAGGCGGTGTCGTCCACGAGGTGCGCGACGTAGAAGGGCTTGCCGCGGGTCGCCCGCATCAGCCCCGCCAGGATCGCGTAGGCGAGGGGCGGCACCGCCAGGAGCGGCCAGGGCTGGAGCGCGGCCGGCACGAGGGTCGCGAGGCCCCCGGCCGCGCCGAGGCTCAGCAGGACGAGCGCGCCGTAGATCGCGTGGACGCCGTAGATCACCGTGAAGAAGCGCCAGCCGTTCCGGCGCAGGTCGGCCATGTAGCCCGACCGCCACAGCCGCCAGAGCAGCACCGGGACGCCCGTCAGCCGCGCCCAGCCGGATTGCGGGAAGCGCGCGCGGACGACGTCGTCCCAGCGCAGGAGGACGTAGCGGGTGGAGACGCCGCGGGCCCGCACCGTCCAGGCGAGCTCGATCCCGTCCGCCGAGCGCGCCGGATCGCCCACCGCGATGGCCGCGCCGCGCCGCGCCGCGGTGAGACGGGCCTCGCGGCGGAACAGGCCCCAATAGGTCTCGGGTTCGCGCGGGTCGAAGCCCGGCAGGTAGAACACGACGCGGGAGGTCAGCGTCCGCGGATCGCGCGCGACCGACGGGGCCGCGGTTTCGCCGGGGCGCAGGGCCTCGGCGACGGGCACTTCTATCGAGATGACGGGTCCGATCGATTCGGTTGAGAGGCGGGCGCCCTGCCTACACGAACCGGCCCGGCGCGCCGAGGGCGAACGTCCTCCGATCCGGTCCTACGCCGCCGGCAGCTGGGCCAGGAACTCGGCGACCGCCGCCACGAACCGTTCGCCGTAGGCCTCGCGCTTGCGCTCGCCGACGCCGTGGACCGCCCGCAGGGCCCAGAGGTCGACGGGCTTCTGACGGGCCATCTCGATGAGCGTCCGATCGGGGAAGACCATGAAGGCCGCGATGCCCTCGGCCCGGGCCAGCGTGGCGCGCAGCCCGCGCAGGTGCTGGAACAGGGCCTCGTCGGCCTCGGAGAGGGCGCTCTCGCCATCCTCGCGCGGCGCGGCGCGGCGGCGCTCGCGGGACTCCGCCTTCGGCTCCGGATCCGGGCGGAGCTGGACCGGTTCCCGCCCGTACAGGATCGCCTCACCCTTCTCGGTCATGGACAGGCCGCCGTAGCCGTCGGCATTCTCGGCGATGGCGCCGGCGGCGAAGAGCTGGCGCAGGATCGCCCGCCAGGCCGCCACCGGCTTGTCGGCACCGACCCCGAAGGTCTTCAGGCTCGCATGTCCGTTGCGGCGGATCGGCTCGCTCTCCTTCCCGTGGACCACGTCGCAGATATAGGCCGCGCCGAAGCGCTGGCCGGTGCGGACGATGGCCGAGAGGATCTTCTGCGCCGGGACCGTCCCGTCCACCAGGGTCACGCCGCCGCGGCACAGGTCGCAACGGCCGCAGGCGCCGCTCGTCTCGCCGAAATAGGCGAGGAGCGACTGGCGCCGGCAGGTCGCGCCCTCGCACAGGGTGATCATCGCCTCGAGCTTGCGCCGCTCGACCCGGCGGCGCTCGTCGGAGATCTCCTTCTCGTCGATCTGGCGGCGGCGGAGCGCCATGTCGTCCAGGCCGTAGAGGGTGAGCGTGTCGGCGGGCAGCCCGTCGCGGCCGGCGCGGCCGATCTCCTGATAGTAGCCCTCGACGTTGTTGGGCATGTCGGCGTGGCAGACGAAGCGCACGTCCGGCTTGTTGATGCCCATGCCGA
>CAXTCV010000309.1:0-4084 GCA_964242725.1 uncultured Methylobacterium sp. | reverse complement strand
CTGATCGAGACCAACCGCGAGATCCTGGAGCGCGCCCGCACCCAGGTCGGCAACCTCGCCCACGCCCTCAAGACGCCGCTCTCGATCATCGTCAACGAGGTCGGCGCCTCGGACGCCCCCGAGGAGCTCTCCCAGAAGATCCGCGAGCAGGCCGCGGTGATGCGCGACCAGGTGAACTACCACCTCGACCGCGCCCGCGCCGCTGCCCTCGCCGGCACGCTGGGCACCTCCACGGAGGTCGAGCCGGCCCTGGCCGGGCTCGTGCGGACGTTCGGGAAGATCTACCGGGACAAGGACATCGCCTACGACGTCCACGTGCCGCCGGGCCTGCGCTTCCGGGGGGAGCGGCAGGATTTCGAGGAGATGGTCGGCAACCTCGTCGACAACGCCTCGAAATGGGCCCACGGCCGGGTGGCGATCCGCGCCGAGGCGGTGGCCAAGGACGATTATCCCCACCTTCTCGTCGCCATCGAGGATGACGGGCCCGGCCTGCCGCCGGAGGCGCGCCAGGCCGTGCTCGGCCGGGGGCGGCGGCTCGACGAATCCAAGCCCGGCTCCGGCCTCGGCCTGTCGATCGTGGCGGATCTCGCGGCCCTCTACCGGGGACGCTTCACCCTGGAGCAGGCGGCACTCGGCGGCCTGCGGGCGGTGCTGGAGGTGCCGGGCGACGCGCCGGTGAGCGCCGCAACCCTCTGACGCAGGCGGGGGTGATCGAAGACCTGACCCCTTGTCTCTGCCCCCCTTGTCATCGCGCGGGAGTTGCGTGACACCGTGCCGCCGCCGGGGGGTGTCGTGGCATCCCGCCGCCGGCTCCACATGGCGTGGGGAGGCGCGGGCCGGTCGGGCCCGCTGGCGAAGGTTCGATGACGGCGATCTGGTTCATCCTGGCGGCCATGACCGCGGCGGCCGTCCTCGGCCTGCTCTGGCCGATGTCGCGGCGCGCCGCCGTGCCGGCCGGCGAGGCGGGTGGGACCGCCATCGCCACCGAAACCGCCTTCTACGAGGATCAGATCGCCGAGATCGCCCGCGACCTGGAGCGCGGCCTGATCGCCCCCGAGGAGGCCGAGTCGGCCAAGGCCGAGGCGGCGCGCCGCCTGCTCCGGGCGAGCCGCGAGGCCCAGCTCGAGGCCGAGGATGCCGGGGCCGCCGAGGCGGCGCGCCCGGCCGAGCCGCGCCTGCGCCGGCGCCGGGCGGCCTCCGCCTTCGCGGTCTCCACCATCCCCCTCGTGGCGCTGATCGCCTACGGCCTCTACGGCTCGCCGGAACTGCCCGCCCAGACCCCCGCCGACCGCGCGGCCGCCCGCGGGGGCACCGACGAGCTGATGAAGGCGGTGGGGCAGATCGAGGCGCGGCTCGCCCGGGATCCGAACGATGTCCGCGGCTGGGCCGTCCTCGCCCCGGTCTACATGCGCACCGGCCGCTTCGACGACGCCGCCCGCGCCTACGCCAACATCGCCCGGCTGAAGGGCGAGACCGCCGACCTCCTCGCCGACCAGGGCGAGGCGCTGACGGCGGCGGCCGACGGCACCGTCTCGCCCGAGGCGAAGGCCCTGTTCGAGAAGGCGCAGGCCAAGGATCCGAACGCCCCCAAGCCCCGCTTCTATCTCGCCCGGGCGGCCGAGCAGGCCGGCGATACCGGCGCGGCGATCGGCCAGCTCACCACCCTCGAAGCGTCGAGCCCGCCCGACGCCCCCTGGCTCGGAATCGTGCGGCAGACGCTCGCCCGCCTCAAGGGCGAGCCGCCGCCGCCGGCCGCGGCACCACAGGCCGCCCCGAAGATCCCGGCGGAACAGCAGGCCGCGATCCGCGGCATGGTCGACGGGCTCGATGCGCGGCTCAAGAGCGGCAGCGGCACGCCGGACGAGTGGCTCCGTCTCGTCCGGTCCCGGGCGGTGCTCGGCGAGCACGATCAGGCGGCCGCCGCCCTGACCCGCGCCCGCGCGGCCCTCGCCGGCGATCCGCAGGGTCTGGCCCAGGTGGAGCAGGGCGCGCGCGCCATCGGCCTCGATCCGGAGGGCGCTCCCGCCCGGCCGGCCGCTCCGGCCCCGCCCGGACCGGCGGCCCAGGCCGAGACCCAGGCCGCGATGGCGGCCGTGCGCGCCATGCCGCAGGCGGAGCGCGACGCGGCCATCCGCGGCATGGTCGAGGGCCTCGACCGACGCCTGGCCGCCCGGGGCGGCACCGCGGACGAGTGGCTGCGGCTCGTGCGCTCCTACAGCGCGCTGGGCGACCGCGACCAGGCGATCAAGACCCTGGACCGCGCCCGGATGGCGCTCGCCGCCAACGCCGAGGCGGTGGCGCGGCTCGACGGGCTCGCCCGGGAACTCGACCTGCCCGGCAAGCCCGGTCCCTGACCGCGCGACGGCGCAGCGGACTCCGCCGCGGCACGGCCCATACGACAATCGGTCCCGATGCCTGCCCTTGACCCACGCCGCCGCGGGGCCGACACCCTGATGAGCAAGAATGAGAACGGTTCGGGCCTGGGCGGCGATCCGCCCGCCGGATCCCCTGGGGTGGACGTAACGTGACGCGTAAGAGCCGCCGCCTGATCCTGATCGCCGCCTGCGGCAGCGTGCTCGCCCTGGCCGTGGGGCTGATCCTGTTCGCCATGAGCGGGTCGATCGTGTTCTTCCGCTCGCCCTCCGACATCGCGCTCCAGGGCATCGCGCCGGGCACCCGGCTGCGGCTCGGCGGCCTCGTAAAGGACGGATCGCTCAAGCGCGGGCCGGACCAGACGGTGGATTTTTCCGTGACCGACACCAACGCCACCGTCGAGGTCCAGTACAAGGGGCTGCTGCCGGACCTGTTCCGCGAGGGGCAGGGCGTGGTGGCCGAGGGCATGCTGGAGCCGGGCGGGCGGTTCCGGGCCGACACCGTCCTGGCAAAACACGACGAATCGTACATGCCCCGGGAGGTCGCCGACGCGCTCAAGGCGCAGGGGCGCTGGCAGGAGGGCGGCAGCAAGGGAAGCCCGAAGGCCGCCACCGCGTCGACCGAAAAAGCCCTCGGCCCCCGCAGCGAGCGGTGAGAGACCCCGCATGATTGTCGAGACCGGCCACTTCGCGCTCGCGCTCGCGCTCGCGATCTCCCTCGTCCAGACGGTGATGCCCGTCTGGGCGGCGCGTTCGGGCGACCCGGCGCTCCGCCAGACCGCCTCGCAGGCGGCACTCGGCGCTTTCGCCTGCGTGCTCTTCGCCTTCGCGGCGCTCACATACGCGCACGTCACCTCGGACTTCTCGGTCCAGAACGTCGTCGAGAACTCGCACACCCAGAAGCCGCTGATCTACAAGCTCTCCGGCGTCTGGGGGAACCACGAGGGCTCGATGCTCCTCTGGGTCCTGATCCTCACCCTGTTCGGCGCCTGCGTGGCGGTGGCGAAGAATTCCGTGCCGCCGCGCCTGCGCGCCAACACCCTGGGCGTGCAGGGCCTGATCACAGCGGTGTTCGTGACGTTCATCATCACGACCTCGAACCCGTTCAGCCGCGTGATCCCGGCGCCGCTGGAGGGCAACGACCTCAACCCGCTGCTGCAGGATCCCGGCCTCGCGATCCACCCGCCGCTCCTCTACATCGGCTATGTCGGCTTCTCGATCAGCTTCGCCTTCGCGGTCGCCGCGCTGATCGACGGGCGGATCGACGCAGTCTGGGCGCGCGCGGTGCGGCCCTGGACGCTCACCGCGTGGTGCTTCCTGACGCTGGGCATCGCGATGGGCTCGTACTGGGCCTATTACGAGCTCGGCTGGGGCGGCTGGTGGTTCTGGGACCCCGTCGAGAACGCCTCCCTGATGCCCTGGATCGCCGGCACGGCGCTGCTGCACTCCACCGTGGTGATGGAGAAGCGCGACGCCCTGAAGGTCTGGACGGTGCTGCTCGCCATCCTGACCTTCTCGCTGTCGCTGATCGGCACCTTCCTCGTCCGCTCGGGCGTGCTGACCTCGGTCCACTCCTTCGCCACCGACCCGACCCGCGGCGTCTTCATCCTCTGCATCCTCGTGCTGTTCATCGGCGGCTCGCTGACGCTGTTCGCGTGGCGGGCGCCGCTGCTGCGCCAGGGCGGTTTGTTCGCGCCGATCTCCCGGGAGGG
>CAXTCV010000308.1:0-4113 GCA_964242725.1 uncultured Methylobacterium sp. | reverse complement strand
TGGTGCCGTTCCTGTCGATCGCCGAGAACATCTTCCTCGGCAACGAGCCGGCCCGGTTCGGAATCATCGACCAAGAGCGGGTCTACGCGCGGGCACGCGCGCTGATGGCCACCGTGGGGCTCCATGAGAGCCCCGACACCCTGGTGACCCATCTCGGCGTCGGCACGCAGCAGCTCGTCGAGATCGCCAAGGCCTTGTCCAAGAAGGTCAAGCTGCTCATCCTCGACGAGCCGACGGCCAGCCTGAGCGAGACGGACAGCGCGGCGCTGCTGCAGCTCCTGGTGAACTTCAAGGACCAGGGCATCGCGTCGATCCTGATCTCGCACAAGCTCAACGAGATCTCGAAGGTCGCCGACCGCATCACGGTCCTGCGCGACGGCACCACCATCGAGACCCTCGACTGCCGGAGCGAGGCGGTGGACGAGGACCGCATCATCCGGGGCATGGTCGGGCGCACGATGGCGAACCGCTATCCGGTGCGCGAACCAAAGATCGGCGACCTGCTGATGGAGGTGCGCGACTGGACGGTCCACCACCCGATCCATCCCGACCGGGCGGTGGTGCGCGGAGTCGGCCTGACCCTGCGCCGGGGCGAGATCGTCGGGATCGCCGGACTGATGGGCGCGGGCCGGACCGAGCTCGCCATGAGCATCTTCGGGCGGTCCTATGGACAGGGCATCAGCGGCGCCGTCCGGATCGACGGTGCGACGGTGGACGTCTCGACGATCGACCGGGCGATCGCGGCGGGGATCGCCTACGTCACCGAGGACCGCAAGCAGCTCGGCCTCGTCCTGGGCGAGGACATCACCAAGAACACCACCCTGGCCAACCTGCCGGGTGTCTCCACCGCCACGGTGATCGACGAGGCGGCGGAGCACCGGGTCGCGAGCGCCTATCGGAGCAAGATGCGGATCCGCTCCTTCGGCGTGTCCCAGCAGACGGTGAACCTGTCGGGCGGCAATCAGCAGAAGGTCGTGCTCAGCAAGTGGCTGTTCACCGAGCCCAAGGTGCTGATCCTGGACGAGCCGACCCGCGGCATCGATGTCGGCGCCAAGTACGAGATCTACAGCATCGTCAACGCCCTGGCCGACGAGGGCCGGGGCGTCTTGATGATCTCGTCCGAGATGCCCGAACTCCTCGGCCTGTGCGACCGGATCTACGTCATGAACGAGGGGCGCTTCGTCGGCGAGTTCCCCCGCGCCGAGGCCAGCCAGGAAGCGATCATGCGCGCGATCATGCGCTCCAAGGACCTGAACGGATGACCGACTCCACGATGCGCAACCCCAGCATGCGCAACCCCAGGATCCCCGTCAGCGAAGGACGAGCAGGCCCCATGGCTGCCAGTGAGCCCCGCAGCGCGCCTCGATCCTGGCGCGGCTTCCTCCCGACGGCCCAGCTGCACGAACACGGGCTGGTCTTCGCCCTGGCCGTGATCACGCTGTTCTTCGAGTACACGACCGGTGGCGTGCTGTTCCAGCCGCTGAACCTGACCAACCTCATCCTGCAGAACAGCTACGTCGTGGTGATGGCGCTGGGGATGCTGCTCGTCATCGTGGCCGGGCATATCGACCTGTCGATCGGCTCGGTGGTCGGCTTCGTGGGGGCGCTCGCGGCCCTGCTGATGGTCCGGTTCGGCGTCGATCCCGTGACGGCCACCGTCCTGTGCCTGGCGGTGGGCGCCACGATCGGCGGGCTGCAGGGCTACTTCGTGGCCTATCTCGGCATCCCGAGTTTCATCGTCACCTTGGCCGGCATGCTGGTGTTCCGCGGCCTGACGCTTGCGCTCCTGCAGGGCGCCTCGATCGGCCCCTTCCCGGAGGTGTTCCAGCTGCTCGCCAAGGGTTTCATGGCCAATTTCGCCGGGCCCTGGACCGCGCTGCTGATCGGGCTCCTGCTGTCGATGACTCTCGTCGGCCTGAACGGGCGCCGCCGCGCCGCGCGGGTCCGCAACGGTGGCGCGGCCGAGTCCTGGGCGACATTCATCGTCCGCAACGGCGTGACCACCATCGTGGTCCTCGCCTTCGCCTATCAGATGAGCGCGTATCGCGGCCTGCCGAACGTGCTGCTGGTGATGTTCGTGCTGGTGGTGCTCTACCGCTTCATCTCCGCCCGGACGACGATCGGGCGGCGGATCTACGCGCTCGGCGGCAACATCAAGGCCGCCCGCCTGTCCGGCATCAAGACCGAACGGCTGACCTTCCTGACCTTCGCCAACATGGGCGCGCTGGCCGGGCTCGCGGGCATGATCTTCGCCGCCCGGCTCAACACCGCGACCCCGAAGGCAGGCGTGGGCTTCGAACTCGACGTCATCGCCGCCTGCTTCATCGGCGGGGCCTCGGCGTCCGGCGGCATCGGTAAGGTCTCGGGCGTGGTGATCGGCGCCTTCATCATCGGCGTGATGAACAATGGCATGTCGATCATGGGCATCGGTGTCGATTATCAGCAGGTGATCAAGGGCGTGGTCCTGCTCGCCGCCGTCTGCCTCGACGTCTACAACAAGAACAACCGGCCCTGACCGAGCCGGCGCCGCTCACGACTGCCGCGGAGACCACCGAGGCCGAAGCCGACGGCCAAGAGGCGGTATGTCGGGTTGTCGGACGGGACGCCTCTTCAACGGCGCCGCCCCGCTGCGGCCCGGTCAAACCGATCCGCTCAAATCTCGAGGTTCCGTCCCTCAGGTCTTGCGCGCCACCGTGAAGCGGGCGGCGTCCCGCAGGATCCGGGCCCCCTCGCCCCAGGGGCCGACCGCATCCTCGCAGACGCCGACGAGGCGGTCGCACTCCGCCCGGGCCCCGTCGAGGCCGAGGCGGTCGACCAGCGTCGCCTTGCCGGCCTCCTTGTCCTTGCCGGTGGCCTTGCCCATGGCCTCGGGTGAGGCCTCCCGGTCGAGGATGTCGTCGGCGATCTGGAATGCCTGGCCCAGGGCCAGACCGTAGCGCAGCAGGGCCGCCTTCTGGCCCTCGTCGGCGCCGCCGACGATCGCGCCGGCCTCCACCGAGAAGGCCAGGATCGCGCCGGTCTTCATCGCCTGCATCCGCAGGGTGTCGTCCACGTCCAGGCTGGCCGTGCCGAAGCGGCCCTCGGCGGTGAGGTCGAGGAGCTGGCCGCCGACCATGCCGCCGAGACCCGAGGCCCGGGCGAGGCCGAGCACCAGGTCGGCGCGGATCCGCGCGTCCGGCTGCCAGGTCGGGTCGGCCACGATCTCGAAGGCCAGCGTCTGCAGGGCGTCGCCGACCAGGATCGCGGTGGCCTCGTCGTAGGCCTTGTGGACCGTCGGCTTGCCGCGGCGCATGTCATCGTCGTCCATGGCGGGCAGGTCGTCGTGGACGAGGCTGTAGCAATGCACCAGCTCGACCCCGGCTCCGGCGGCCAGCGCCGCCGCCTCGGAGCCGCCGAGCATCCGGGCGGTCTCGATGGCGAGGAACGGGCGCAGGCGCTTGCCGCCGCCCAGCACCGCGTGCCGCATCGCCGCCATGAGGCGGGGCGGCCGGGCGATCTCGCCGGTGCCCAGCTCCGGTCCGAGTCGCTCCACCAGGAAGGTCTCGACCGTCCCGGCGACCTCGGTCAACCTGTGGGTAAAATCGACGGCTTGCGGACCAGTCTTGACCGAACCAGTCTGTGTCTGCGTTGAGGGGGTCGGGGTCATCGAGCGCTGCGTCCGGTCCTAGCCTTGCGAAAACCAATCGCGTGTCTGTCGCACGGGAACGAAATCACGGTGGGCGGGGTCGGCGGCAGGAGCGATGCGGCGGAACGCGATTTCCCGCTCGCGCGTCCGCGACGCCCCCGCCGTGTCCGCCAGGTCGTGGGGACGCTGCTGCTGCTCCCCGCCATCGGATTCGGTCTCGTGCTGTTCTTGGCGCTCGTCTATAGCGCGGTGATGCCGCCGTCGACCCTGATGCTCGGACGGTGGTTGACGCTTCAGCTGGTCAGTCGGGATCCGGTCCCGCTCTCGGTGATCGCGCCGGCGCTGTCGCAGGCGGTGATCGCCTCGGAGGACCAGCGCTTCTGCCTCGACAACGGCGTCGATTTCGGGGCGATCCGCGAGGTCGTGGACGATGAGGATTCGCCGAGCCGCGGCGCCTCGACCATCGCCATGCAGACGGTGAAGAACGT
>CAXTCV010000307.1:0-4136 GCA_964242725.1 uncultured Methylobacterium sp. | reverse complement strand
CGGCCGCCTACCTGCAGTGGATGGCCGAGCCGAAGCTCGACCAGCGCAAGCAGACCGGGTTCAAGGCAGTGATCTTCCTCGCCATCTTCGCCGGTCTGCTGCTCGTGCTGAAGCGCCGCATCTGGGCCGGCGTGAAGGATGCGAGCGGGACGGCCGGTGCGGCCGCGATGCCGCTGATGGATCCGAAGCCGCGGGCCTGAGCGAGGGAATCCCGACGCCCGGGGCCTCGTCCGCGACGGTGTCGTCCCGGGCCGAGCGGAGCGACGAACCGGGATCCGGCCGGTCCGAGGGGTCAGACCGACCAGGGTGACCTCCAGCCGCACCGCTCGATCCCGGGACAAGCCCGGGATGACACCCGGATGCGAGGAGGCTGTCCTAGACGGCACCCGTGGGAACGCCCGCCCTTCGCCCTTCCGGTGAGAAGGGCGAGCGACCGCCTCAGTTGTTGAAGCGGAAGTGCAGCACGTCGCCGTCGGCGACCACGTAGTCCTTGCCTTCCAGGCGGAACTTGCCCGCTTCGCGCGCGCCAGACTCGCCCTTGTTCGCCACGTAATCGTCGTAGGCGATCGTTTCGGCGCGGATGAACCCCTTCTCGAAATCGGAATGGATCACGCCCGCCGCCGCGGGGCCGCGCGTCCCCTGGGTGATGGTCCAGGCGCGGGTCTCCTTGGGACCGACGGTGAAGTAGGTCACGAGGTGGAGCAGCGCGTAACCGGCGCGGATCGCGCGGTTGAGCCCCGGCTCGCTGAGGCCGATGGCGTCGAGATAGTCCTTCTGTTCGGCCGGCGGCAGGACCGCGATCTCGCTTTCGATCTTGGCCGACACCACGACGCTCTCGGCGCCTTCGGCCCTGGCGCGCTCGGCGACGGCGGCCGAGAGCGCGTTGCCGGCATCGGCCGATTCCTCCTCGACGTTGCAGACATAGAGCACGGGCTTCGACGACAGCAGGCCGAGGCCCGCGAAGAGCTTCTTCTCCTCGGGCTTCACCTCCACCAGACGGGCCGGCTTGCCGTCGCGGAGCAGCACGAGGCAGCGGTTGACGAGGTCAAGCGTCTCTTTCGCTTCCTTGTCGCCGCCCTTGGCCTTCTTCTCCATGGCGAGCACGCGCTTCTCGAGGCTGTCGAGGTCGGCCAGCATCAGCTCGGTCTCGATGATCTCGATATCGTCGATCGGCGACAGCCGGTTCTCGACATGGGTCACGTCATTGTCGACGAAGCAGCGCACCACGTGGGCGATCGCGTCGCATTCGCGGATATTGGCCAGGAACTGGTTGCCGAGCCCCTCCCCCTTGGAGGCACCGCGCACTAGGCCGGCGATGTCCACGAAGGTCAGCCGCGTCGGGATGATCTCCTTCGAACTCGCGATGGCGGCGAGCGCCTCAAGGCGCGGGTCCGGCACCGCGACGTCGCCGACGTTCGGCTCGATGGTGCAGAACGGGTAGTTGGCCGCCTGGGCGGCCGCCGTCTGGGTGAGGGCGTTGAAGAGCGTCGACTTGCCGACGTTCGGCAGGCCGACGATGCCGCATTTGAAACCCATGATGTTCTCGGCCTTTTCGCTGGGGTTGCGCGTGTCGGCCGCCGTTGAACCACGTCGGCCGGGTCGCGGTCCAGCGTGCGTCAGGCGGTTGCCGACGCGGCCGGATCGAAAGCGAGATCCCGATCACAGGCTCTGGCGCGGCGCCGAGGCCCCCACGTCGGCGTCTTGGGCCCGCGCCGCCGAGGCCGCAGCCCGCGCGGTCGCCTCGGCGCCGGTCTTGCGCCGGTGGGCCGCGGCATCGACGGCCTGCAGGTTCGGAAAGCCCCAGAAGCGCAGGAGCTCCGACCAGGGCGCATCGCGGTGGCGGCGCCACACCACGTGGAGCGGAACGCGATGGTCGACCTCGCGCAGCCGCGGCAGGCGTCCGCCCGTCATGGGGCAGCGCCGACGCTGCAACCGGCCGAGCAGCTTCGCCTGGTCGGCCGGCGCGTTCCAGAGCTTCCACGCGGCCACGCAGCAGCCGTGCCAGCGGGCGCGGAGGTTGAGTGTGCCGGTGCCCCACAGGTCGCGGTGCCAGCCGAAGCGGTAGACGGGCTGGCCGCAGAGGCAGCAGGTGCCGGGGCCGGCGCGATGGGCGGCCTCCCGGAACGGGGCCGGCGGCGCGCGGAAGCTGCGGGCCCGCCCGTCCTCTGGATCCGACGCTAGGCGCCAGGACCAGCCTTCCGGGACGATGCTCCGCCCGGCCAGCCCGCGGGCGAGCCGATCGGCGCGGACGGGATGATGGCGCCAGTAGCTTTCGACGGCGAGCCGCGGCTGCGGCGGCACCAGCGGCCGCGCGTGGGCATGGACCAGCACGGACACCGGGAAGACCGGCGGCAGGGCCTTGGCCAGCCGGGTGCGCGCGAGGCGGTTGCGCTCCTCGCGCCAGGCGTTCGGGGGGCCGGGCCGTTTGGTCATGCCCTTTGGTGCGACGCGGAGACCGGGCGCACAAGGGGTGGAGAAAGGCCGCGACAGCTCCACGCAAGGCGCCGGGCCGCATCAGAGGAGGTGGCGTTTCCTTCAGACCTGCGGCGAAGCTGTGGCGGAAAAGCCTCGGGCCCCCGGAGTCGCGGCGCCTGGACGGCGGGACGGTCGGTTTTCATCCGGCCGTCACAAGGGGTCACCACCCTCGGCCGACGACACTCCCCTCATCAGGGTTCAGACCATGCAGATCCGCCTCCGTCTCCTGTCGACCGCCTCTCTGTCCTGCGTCCTTGTGGCCTTCGGCGCCGCCGGTGCCCACGCCGACGAGTCGACCGCCGCCGAGATCGCGCTTCTGAAGGCACAGCTGCGTCGCCTGGAGGCCAAGGTCGACGCGCAGGATCGGGAGCGGCGGCAGGCCGTCAAGGCGACCGCGTCCAGGTCCGGCACGGCCGCGACGGGAAGCGGCACCGCCGTGGCCGCCAAGGCTGTCGGCAATCAAAACTATGGTGACGGGCCGACGCCGCTGTTCGTGGCCTGTCCCGAAAAATCGCTCTGCTACAAGGGCCTGACCTTCACGCCGGGCGGTTTCCTGGCGCTCGAGACGGTGACGCGCTCCAACAATCTCGCGTCCGACGTGGCCTCGCCCTACGGCTCCATCCCGTTCCGGCAGAACCGCGCGGGCCGCACCGGAGAGTTCCGCTTCTCGGCGCGCCAGAGCCGCATCTCCGGCCTTGTCGAAGGCAACCCGGACCCGTTCACCCACATCGCGGGCTACGGCGAATTCGACTTCCTGGGCGCCGCCCAGACGGCCAATTCCAACGAGAGCAATTCCTTCACGCCGCGCATTCGCCAGCTCTACGCGACGGTGGACCGCTCGGACTACGGCGTGCACGTCCTAGCCGGTCAGAGCTGGTCGCTGGCCACGATGTTCACGCACGGTCTCGACGCCCGCAAGGAGAACATCCCGACCACCATCGACGCGCAATACGTCCCCGGCTTCGTCTGGGCGCGCCAACCGGGCGTGCGCCTCGTCAAGGACATCAGCCCGATCCTCGCGGTCGGCATCTCGGCCGAAAACCCCGCCACGACCGAGTCGGGCACCGTCCCGTCGACCTTCACCTACAACCAGGCATCCATCGGCGGCGGCCAGTTCAACTCGGCCAACTCCCTGTCGCTGAACCATGTGCCCGACATCATCGGCAAGGTGGCCTACGACCCGACCATCGATGGCCATGCCGTGCACATGGAAGGCTTCGGCATCGGGCGCGATTTCTACACCCGCTACAACGGGCAGAACAAGGACGTGATCGGCGGCGGCGGCGGCGGCAGCGTGCTGGTCGAGCTCCTGCCGAAATTCCTCACCGTGCAGGTTTCGGGCGCCGTCGGGGCCGGTCTCGGCCGCTACGGCACGGCCCAGCTTCCCGACATCACCGTCAGCGCGAACGGGCAGGCGAAGCCCCTGTCCGAGACCATGCTGCTGGCCGGCGGCACGCTGCACGCCACGCCCCAGCTCGACTTCTACGCCTATGCGGGCATGGAACAGGACGCCCGCGCTTCCGAGGGTTCGGCCGGTGGCGTGAACTACGGCTACGGCAACGCGCTGAACTCCAACGCGGGCTGCGATATCGAGGGTTCGGCGGCGACCTGCACGGGCAACAATCGCCTGGTCCGGCAGGCCACGGCCGGCGTGTGGGACA
>CAXTCV010000306.1:0-4157 GCA_964242725.1 uncultured Methylobacterium sp. | reverse complement strand
CCGACCTTGGCCTGCCCCTCGATGTTGCCCATCGAGTAGAACATGCCGTTGCCGTCGAAGCCCGGGAACACGAGGGTGTTCTCGTCGAGCACCTTCACGAAGCCCTGCGGGCCGCCCTTGTAGGAGACGGTCGGCATCCCGTCGGGATCGACGGTGGACAGGAAGAACATGTCCCGGGAGCCGATGAAGGCGCCTTCGTCCGGGCGGATGCTGTCGTGGACCCAGTCCTCGTCCAGGCGCACGGCGAGCTTGGTGGTGCCGAACTCGGTCTGCAGCGCCCGATGGGCGTCCGAATAGAGCGATGCCATGGCGTATCCTCTCCCGCCGTCTCCGGTCCTCATGTGTACGGAACCGCTGCGGCCTGTATCGCCGGGAATGCCCGCGTTCGGCAACCGGGACGAGAAAGGGCCGGCCTCGCTTTCGCGTGACCGGCCCCTGTGGTGCGGCAGAGCAAAGCCCGGCCGCGCGATCGGACAGAATTAATTGCGGGTCTTGTCGACCAGCGCCTTCTCGGAGATCCACGGCATCATGCCGCGAAGCTTGGCGCCGACCTCCTCGATCGGGTGGGCGGCGAGCTTGGCGCGGGTCGCCTTGAACGAGGTCTGGTTGACCTTGTTCTCCAGCATCCAGTTGCGGGTGAAGGTGCCCGACTGGATGTCGTTCAGCACACGCTTCATCTCGGCCTTGGTCTCGGGCGTGATGATGCGCGGCCCGGTGACGTACTCGCCGTACTCGGCGGTGTTGGAGATCGAGTAGTTCATGTTGGCGATGCCGCCCTCGTAGATGAGGTCGACGATCAGCTTCACCTCGTGCAGGCACTCGAAATAGGCCATCTCGGGGGCGTAGCCCGCCTCGACCAGCGTCTCGAAGCCGGCGCGGATCAGCTCGACCAGGCCGCCGCACAGCACCACCTGCTCGCCGAACAGGTCGGTCTCGCACTCCTCCTTGAAGGTGGTCTCGATGATGCCGGCGCGGCCGCCGCCATTGGCCGAGGCGTAGGACAGGCCGAGATCGTGGGCGTTTCCGGAGGCGTCCTGGGCGATGGCGATCAAGGTAGGCACGCCGCCGCCGCGCAGGTACTCGGAGCGCACGGTGTGGCCGGGGCCCTTCGGGGCGACCATCAGGACGTCGAGATCCTTGCGCGGCTCGATCAGGTTGAAGTGGACGTTGAGGCCATGGGCGAACAGGAGGGCGGCACCCTCCTTCATGTTGCCCTCGAGGGACTCGCGGTAGATGTCGCCCTGGAGCTCGTCGGGGGTGAGCATCATCACCACGTCGGCCCACTTGGCGGCCTCGGCGACCGACAGGACCTTGAAGCCCTCGTGCTCGGCCTTCTTGGCGGTGGCGGAGCCCTCGCGGAGCGCGATGACGATGTCCTTCACGCCGGAATCGCGCAGGTTGAGCGCGTGGGCATGGCCCTGGCTGCCGTAGCCGACGATGGCGACCTTCTTGCCCTTGATCAGGTTCAGGTCGGCGTCGCGATCGTAATATACCCGCATGTCGGTTTCCTCTTCAGGTTAGGGTTTCGCCTGGCCGTACAGGGCCAGGAACTGCTCCACGGCGCGGCCCGCATCGCGCCGGATCTCGGCCTCGTCGAGGTCGAGCGCCTCGCCGAGCAGGAGTCGGATCTGGATATCCCGGCCCACGAGTCCGAAGAAGGTCCGGAACGCCGCCTCGCTGTCGGCGAAGGCGAGGAGCCCCGCCGCGCGCCCGGCCTCCAGCACCGGCTTCACCCGCTCGCCGATGGCGAGGCGGCCGTTCGCCAGGACGATGCCGCCGAGATTGCTCTTGCGCGACCCGGCATGGGCCACGGCGATCCGGTTCAACGCCACCGAGGTGCGGCCGGTGATCACCGTGAGCCAGGTGACGGCGAAGTCCTGCAGGTGCTCCCGCAAGGTCGTCCCGTCGAGGGACTGCACGGCCTCGCCACCGGCATGCACGCCGGAGGCCTGCCACCGGACGGTGGCGGTGAGCAGGCCGTCGCGGTCGCCGAACCACTTGTAGAGCGTCTCCTTGGAGCAGCTCGCCCGGCGGGCGACAGCATCCATGGTCAGCTGGTCGCCATCCTCGACCATGATTGCGAGGACGGCGTCGAGCACCGCCCGCTGGCGGACGGACGGCGCATCCGCCGCCGCCACCCTCTCCCGCTCCGCTGAGGCGCTCGCCAACATCATCTCGTATAGCGTACCGTACCGTACGGTACGCGCCATAAGCCGATTCGCGAGGTACGGCAAGGGCAGCGCGCGGACGGAGCCGACGGCCGCGCGCGCCGTCGCATCCCGCTCGAGCCAGGGCCGAAGGCGTTCCGTCGGGTCCGGCTCCTGACGCCCTCGCCGCGACGCGCGCCCCGGCGTCGAACCGGCGTCCTAGTCAGCGCGGCAGGGATAGACCTTCGGCGGCGAAGGCGGCCTGCACCGCCGGACGTTCGGCCACGCGGCGGGCATGGGCCGTCCAGGCCGGGAAGCGACCGGCCATGTCGAACCGAAGCGCCGGCCCGACGGCCCATACCCAGAAGACCATGAGATACGCGTCGACCACGCTGTACCGGTCGCCCACCGCCCAGCCGCCGTTCGAGAGCCGCACCTCCGTCATGGTACAGAGATCCGCGTAGGTGTCGGCGGCCTTCGCCTTGATATCCGGGAAGGCCGTCTCGTCCTCGCTGTAGCGCTCCGGCCTGCGGACATGCGCGTACGTGACGTGGTGGTTGCAGGCGAGCCAGCCGAGCCACTCGTCGGCGACGGCCTGCTCGCGCAGGCCTTCAGGCCAGAGGCCCTTCTCGGGCACCTGCCGGGCGAGGTGGCGCAGGATCGCGGCGCATTCGGTCAGCACCCACCCGTCCTCGACCAGGGCCGGAACCCGGCCGCGCTCGTTGATCGCGAGGTATTCCGGGGCGCGCTGGTCCCCCGCCGCGAGATCGAGCTTGGCGCCCATGTAGGGCAGCCCGGTTTCCTCCAGGATGATGTGCGCGGCGAGCGAGCAGGCGCCGGGGGCGTAGTAGAGGGTGCGGGCGGTCATCCGATTCGATTTCCGTTGATGGTGATTCGAGCTGGCCACCCGATGGTCAGGGTGTCGGACCGAGCGGCGTTCGACGCTTGCCGCGCACCTCGGCGACACTGTCATCCGATGCGATGCCAAGACTTCTCATGCTACGCGCGGCTCGGTCGATGGAATGAACCTGATCGACCAGGAAGGACCCGTCACCGCGCGCCCGGCCGGCAAAAAGACTGTTGTCGGCCACGGGTGAGGGTTTTCGGTGATTGGGCAGACGATGACCCGGCGGGTCAGATGATTCATGTCCGGGTCGGGGACGACGCGCGCGGGTCGGATACCGTTCCGTGCCGCGAACCGGCTCAAGGTCGACGGGCAAGAATTCGCCCGGCCTCGGTTGCCAGTCAGGACGGGGCGTCGACATCATCGATGATCTCAGAGGCGCGATCCGGATCCCAGTCGCCTGTTGGCGGCTCGGCTTCCGGACCCAGGCACCGGGCCTTCGGCGATCATCTCCTCCATCGTGTAAACCGGCAGTCCGTCGCCGTACCGACGGCCCGCCCATTGCCGAGGCTCGGCCTGTGGCGAGGCCTTCGAGAGGATCTCGACGGTTTCACCCGCCCGAATGCCGAGTTCCTCGGCCTCCGCACGGCTGAGCCGCACGGCGAGATCGTCGCCTCAGCGAATGATTCTGGCTTCCATCGCTCCGCCTCCCGCGAGGACGACGGCCCATGGCAGATCCCGGCCGCCGGTTCCTACAGCGGCTCCGCCCCGCGCCCCATGGCGGAGATGCCGGTGCGGCAGATCTCCACCAGACCGATCACGCTCATCAGGCGGACGAACCGGTCGATCTCCTCGGTGGCGCCGGTCAGCTCGAACACGAAGGAATTGAGCGTGGCGTCCAGTGTCTTGGCGCCGAAGGCGGCGGCGAGCCGCAGGGCCTCGCTGCGGTGCTCGCCCTCGCCCTTGACCTTCACGAGGCAGATCTCGCGCTCGAGGGCGTTACCCTGGAGCGTCAGGTCCACGACCCGGTGCACCGGCACCAGCCGGTCGAGCTGGGCCTTGATCTGGTCGATCACCGCGTTGGTGCCGGTGGTGACGATGGTGATGCGCGAGATGTGGCGCGCCTCCTCGGTCTCGGAGACGGTCAGGCTCTCGATGTTGTAGCC
>CAXTCV010000305.1:0-4174 GCA_964242725.1 uncultured Methylobacterium sp. | reverse complement strand
CTGCTGCTGACCGTGCCGGTCTTCGTGGCGATCACCTATTTCGCCCTGCGCTACCGGGAGGGCTCCGAGGCGGATCGCAGCCCTTCGGGCATCCGCTCCAACCTCATCGAGATCAGCTGGATGCTGATCCCGTTCCTGCTGACGCTGATCTTCTTCGTCTGGGGGGCGCGGCTGTTCGTCCAGTCGCGGAACCCGCCCCCCGACGCGCTGGTGGTCGAGGCGGTCGGCCGGCAATGGATGTGGAAGTTCCAGCACCCCACCGGCCAGTCCGAGATCAACGACCTGCACCTGCCGATCGGCCAGCCGATCCGCCTGCACATCATCAGTCAGGACGTGATCCACGCCCTCTACCTGCCGGCGGTCCGCCTGCAGGTCGCCGCCCTGCCCGACCGCTACACCGACCTGTGGTTCAAGGCCGACAAGACCGGCACTTTCCACCTCTACTGCTCGGAATATTGCGGCACCGACCACTCCGTGATGGGCGGCGAGGTCACCTTCATGAACCCCGGCGACTATCAGGACTGGCTGACCCATGCCGGCGCCCAGCAGGGCAAGGTCGCGGCGGGTCGCGCCCTCTACGAGGCCTATGGCTGCGCCGGCTGCCACGAACCCGGCTCCCCCGTGAAGGCCCCGAGCCTCGCCGGCCTCTACGGGACCGCAGTGATGCTTGCCGACGGCCGCACCGTCACGGCCGACGCGACCTGGTTGCGCGAAAAGATCCTGAACCCGAACGGCGACCGGCTCGCCGGGGGCGGCAAGCAGGTCATGCCGAGTTTCGCAGGCCGGATCCCGGCGGACGAGCTCGGGACCCTGATCGATTTCCTGAAATCCGACTCCGGCCCGGCCTCCGGCAAAGCCGCGGACGCGACGCCGGCGGGGGCGACACGATGAGCGCATCGGGCAGCATCGGCGGCACCGCCCGCCGCGAACCCCACGCCGCGGAAGCGACGATCGGGCGCAAGGCCGACTACCTGCACGCGGAATCGACCCTGCGCTCGTGGTTCCTCACCACCGACCACAAGCGCATCGCGATCCTGTACCTGACCTCGATCACCGGATTCTTCGTGATCGGCGCCCTGGCGGCCGGGATCGTGCGCCTCGCGCTGATCGTGCCGAACGGCGCGATCATGGCCAACGACACCTACAACAAGGCCTTCACCATCCACGGGGTGGTGATGGTCTGGTTCTTCCTGATCCCGTCGATCCCCGCGACCTTCGGCAACTTCCTGATCCCGCTGATGATCGGGGCCAAGGACCTCGCCTTCCCCAAGCTCAACCTGACGAGCTGGTACGTCTTCATGACGGGGGCGCTGTTCACTTTGGTCTCGGTGGTGCTCGGCGGGGTCGATACCGGCTGGACCTTCTACGCCCCGCTCTCCACCGCCTTCTCCAACACCTGGGTGCTGCCGGCGCTGATCGGCGTGACCATCGTGGGCTTCTCGTCGATCCTGACGGGCCTGAACTTCGTGGTCACGATCCACACCATGCGGGCGCCCGGCATGACGTGGTTCAAGCTGCCGATCTTCGTCTGGACGCATTACGCCACGAGCCTGATCTTCCTGCTGGCGACGCCCGTCATCACCACGGCGCTGATCCTGCTGATCGCGGAGCGCGGCTTCCATATCGGCGTGTTCGACCCGGCCTATGGCGGCGACCCGGTGCTGTTCCAGCACCTGTTCTGGTTCTACTCGCACCCGGCCGTGTACATCATGGTCCTGCCCGGGATGGGGGTGATCTCCGAGATCGTCCCGGCCTTCGCGCAGAAGAAGCTGTTCGGCTACCGCTTCGTCGCCTACGCGTCGATCGGGCTCGCCTCGGTGACCTTCTTCGTCTGGGGCCACCACATGTTCATCAACGGCCAGAGCGACCTGGCCTCGCTGGTGTTCTCGGCCCTGTCCTTCGCGGTGGCGGTGCCCTCCGCCGTCAAGGTCTACAACTGGACCGCCACGATCCATAAGGGCTCGCTCCGGCTCGACACGCCGATGCTCTACGCGATGGGCTATATCGGCCTGTTCGTGCTCGGCGGCCTCACCGGGCTCTACCTCGCGACGCTGGCGATCAACCAGCACATCCACGCCACCTACTTCGTGGTGGCCCACTTCCACTACATCATGGTCGGCGGCACGGTGCTGGCGTTCCTCGGCGGCCTGCACTTCTGGTGGCCGAAATTCACCGGCCGGATGTACAGCGAGCCCTGGGGCCGGGTCTCGGCACTGCTGATCTTCCTCGGCTTCAACGTGACGTTCTTCCCGCAGTTCATCCTCGGCTATCTCGGGATGCCGCGGCGCTACGCGACCTACCCGCCGGAGTTCCAGCTCCTCAACGTGCTGTCCTCGGCGGGCGCCACGATCCTGGCGGCGGGCTACATCTTCCCGATGGTCTACCTCGTCTATTCCCTGTGGTTCGGGCGCAAGGCGCCCGCCAACCCGTGGAACGCCAAGGGGCTCGAATGGGAGACCGCCTCCCCGCCGCCGACGCACAATTTCCTCACGCCGCCCGAGGTGCCGCGCATCCCCTACGACTACCCGATCCAGTCGCAGGAATCCCAGGACCAGCACGGATGAGCGAGTCCCTGGCGGACGGCGTCGGGGTCGCCCGCGCCGGTCATTTCGAGACCGTGGCCCAGCAGCGCGCGGCCGCGACGCTCGGGATCTGGGCGTGGCTGATCACCGAGCTGCTGCTGTTCTCGGCCCTGTTCCTGGTGGCGCTGATCACCCGGATCCAGCACCCCGAGGCCACGGTCGCGGCGGCCCGGCACCTCAAGTTCTGGATCGGCGCCACCAACACCGTGGTGCTGATCTGCTCCAGCCTGACCATGTCGATGGCGATCGCATTCTCGCGGATCGGCTGGCAGCGCGCCATGGTCCGGGCGATGCTCGCGACCGCCGCTCTCGGCGGCCTGTTCCTGATGCTCAAGGGCTACGAGTACTACGCCGACTGGGCCGAGCACATGATGCCGTTCCTGAGCAGCCGACCCTTCGCGCTGGCCGAGACCCCGGCGGCGCGGCTGTTCGTGAACCTCTACTACGTCGCCACGATGCTCCACGCGCTCCACCTGTTCACCGGCATCGCGCTCCTGCTCGGCATGACCTGGATGGCCGCCAGGGCCGGCTTCCTGTCCCGCCACCAGAACTGGATCGAGGTCTACGGCCTGTACTGGCACTTCATCGATCTGGTCTGGATCCTGGCCTTTCCGATCCTCTACGTGGTGAACCGGTAGGATGCGCAATCCCCTCGCCGCTCTGAGCGCCGACGACCGCGCCCTCCTCCGGACGCGCCTGCGCACGCCGGTTCTGACCTTCCTGGCGCTGCTGGCGCTGCTGGCCGTCAACGTCACCCTCGGCGCCACCCTGCCCTTCGGGTCGGTCTGGATCGTCGAACTCCTGGTCGTGGCCGCGATGGTGGCGCTGATCCTCCTGGTGTCCATGGAGGTGATCCACGAGCCGCCGCTGGTGCGGCTGTTCGCGGGGCTCGGCTTCTTCTGGGTCGCCATCATGGTCGGGATGACGCTGACCGACTATCTGGCGCGTTGATCCGCGCGAAGGCCGTTGTCGCGACAGCGGAACACTCCTAAACGTCGCCGCTTCCCCGCATGGCCTGGCTGAAAGACGATGTGCGAATTGCTCGGCATGAGCGCCAACGTGCCGACCGACATCCGCTTCTCCTTCGCCGGGCTGGCCCGGCGCGGCGGCGAGACCGGGCCCCATGCCGACGGTTGGGGGATCAGCTTCTACGACGGGCGGACGTGCCGCAGCTTCCACGAGCCGGAGCCGAGCGCGCGCTCGCAGCTCGCCCGGCTCTTGCGCGACATGTCGATCAAGAGCCGCATCGTCGTCGCCCATGTCCGCAAGGCCAATCGCGGCCGCGTCAGCCTGGAGAACACCCACCCGTTCGCCCGGGAATTGTGGGGCCGCCGCTGGACTTTCGCGCATAACGGCCAGCTCAAGGGCGTGAAGCGGCTGCCGCTCGGCGGCTTCATGCCGATCGGCACCACGGACAGCGAGCACGCCTTCTGCTGGATGCTCGGCCGCCTCCAGACCCGGTTCCACGCCCTGCCCCGGCCGGAAACCCTGGACCGGGCCGTGGCCGACCTCGCGGGCGAACTGCACGCGCTCGGGGTGTTCAACATGCTGCTCACCGACAGCCGCACCCTCTACGCCCATTGCGGCAAGCG
>CAXTCV010000304.1:0-4181 GCA_964242725.1 uncultured Methylobacterium sp. | reverse complement strand
CCCGGCGGCGTCCACCAGGACCTGCCGCCGAAGCTGATCGACGACATCGAGGCGTTCTGCGACCCGTTCCTGCAGGTCGTGCAGGATCTCGACGACCTCGTCATGGCCAACCGCATCTTCAAGCAGCGCAACGTCGATATCGGCATCGTGTCGGTGGACGAGTGCATGGAGTGGGGCTTCTCCGGCGTCATGCTGCGCGGCTCGGGCATCCCGTGGGACCTGCGCAAGGCGCAGCCCTACGAGTGCTACGAGGAGATGGAATTCGACATCCCGGTGGGCCGGAACGGCGACACCTACGATCGTCAGGTGATCCGCATGGAGGAGATGCGGGAATCGGCCAAGATCATGAAGCAGTGCTGCGCCAAGCTGCGCGAGCCCGCCGGGCAGGGCCCGATCGCCGCGCTCGACGGCAAGTTCGCGCCGCCGCCGCGCCGGGAGATGAAGCGCTCGATGGAGGCGCTCATCCACCACTTCAAGCTGTACACCGAGGGCTTCCACGTGCCGGAAGGCGAGGTCTACGCCGCCGTGGAGGCGCCGAAGGGCGAGTTCGGCGTCTATCTCGTGTCGGATGGGACCAACAAGCCGTATCGCTGCAAGATCCGCGCGCCGGGCTTCGCGCATCTGCAGGCGATGGACTGGATGTGCCGCGGGCACCTGCTGGCCGACGTCTCCTGCGTGCTCGGCACGCTCGACATCGTGTTCGGCGAAGTGGATCGGTAAGTTAGAGCGATGGCAAACCGCAGACTGGCCCCCGCCTCCGAGCAGCCCGAGACCTTCGCCTTCTCGTCCGAGAACGCCGAATGGGCCAAGACCCAGATCGCCAAGTACCCCGAGGGCCGTCAGGCCTCCGCGGTGATCTCGCTCCTGTGGAAGGCGCAGGAGCAGAACGGCGGCTGGCTGCCGCGGGCAGCCATCGAGGCGGTGGCGGCCGAACTCGGCATGCCCAACATCCGCGTCCTGGAGGTCGCGACCTTCTACACGATGTTCGCCCTGGAGCCGGTGGGTCGCTTCTGGATCCAGGTCTGCGGCACGGTGCCGTGCGATTCCTGCGGGGCGCGGGGCCTCAAGGAGATGCTCCAGGCGCGACTGGGGCCGCCCGGCCACGTGTCGGCCGACGGCAATTTCTCCTGGCTCGAGGTCGAGTGCCTCGGGGCCTGCTGCAACGCGCCGATGGTGCAGATCAACCAGGACTATTACGAGGACCTGACGCCCGAATCGCTCGGGACGCTGATGGACGACCTCGCCGCAGGCCGGCCCGTCACGGTCGGCTCGCAGACCGGGCGCGTCTCCTCGGAGCCCCTGGGCGGTGCGAACACCCTCACCGACGAGACCCTGTTCGACGGATCGCGGATCGGCGCCTGGCGCAAGCGCTTCGAGGAGGCTGGCAAGGCCGAGGAGTCGGCCGGGGGGACCGGCGAGGCGGTCTCCGCCACACAGCAGGCCGCCACGAATCCGAAGCCGGCTCAGCCCGATGCCGGGCGGCCGGTCGAGCGGAATGTCAGCGACGCCCCGGCCCAGCGCGCAGCCGCGGGCGAGACGCCGATCAAGCCCGAGGACCGCGCCGACGCCGCCGAGCGCGGCCGCTCCACCGCCAAGCACGGCGCCGCCCGCCCGGGCGACGCGGACGTGCTCGACTCGCCCGCCAAGCGCGTCGCTGAGGGCGAGCCGGCCTCCGGCGAGCAGGGGCATGAGTCCCTGCCGGACCGTGACGCCGTCCCGCAGCAGCCCGAGGCCTCCGGCGCCAGCGAGGGCGAAGTCGCCGCGGAGGCCGAAGAAGCCCGCGTCGCCGGAGCGCTCGCGGCCCTGCCGAAGGATGCGAGCCCCGAGCAGAAGGCCGACGCGGTCGGAAAGCGCCCGCCGGGTCTCGACGCTGCCCGCGCCGGGCGGCCGGACGATCTCACCCGGATCAAGGGGATCGGCCCAGGCAACAGCCAGCGCCTGAACGGGCTCGGCATCTACCATGTCGACCAGATCGCCGCCTGGTCCCGCGACGAAATCACCTGGGTCGGCACCTACCTCGCGTTCCCGGGTCGCATCGACCGGGAGGACTGGGTCGGGCAAGCCAAGACGCTGTCGGGCACCGGAGCGTGACGCCATGACCGCGGTGACGAACGAGCGGATCGACGAGGTGCTGAAGGCGGTCCAAGCGCGTTTCGGCACTGTCGAGGAGGGCATGCGCGAGGTGCGTGGTGAGGTCCGTGCCCTTCGGACCACGGTCCACGGTGTCCGGGGCGACCTGCACAACCTTTACGAGCCGTTCGGCGCCCTCGACTCGCGGCGCGTCCGGATCGAGCGCCGCCTCGACATCACCGACGCTCCGGTCAGCTGAGGAACGAAGCACATGCTGTCGGATCAGGATCGCATCTTCACCAACCTCTACGGCCTGCATTCGCCGGGCCTGGAGGCCGCCAAGCAGCGCGGCGCCTGGGACGGGACCAAGTTCCTGCTGGAGCAGGGCCGCGACTGGATCATCGAGGAGATGAAGGCCTCGGGCCTGCGCGGCCGCGGCGGCGCCGGATTCCCCACCGGCCTGAAATGGTCGTTTATGCCCAAGAAGTCGGACGGGCGCCCGCACTACCTCGTGGTCAATGCCGACGAGTCGGAGCCGGGCACCTGCAAGGACCGGGAGATCATGCGGCACGACCCGCATCTCCTGATCGAGGGCTGCATGCTGGCCTGCTTCGCCATGGCGGCGCATGCCTGCTACATCTACATCCGCGGCGAGTACGTTGCCGAGAAGCACGCGCTCCAGAAGGCGGTGGACGAGGCCTACGCGGCCCGCCTCGTCGGCCAGTCGAACGTGCACGACTTTCCCTTCGACATCTACGTCCACCACGGCGCCGGCGCGTATATCTGCGGCGAGGAGACGGCGCTGATCGAGAGCCTCGAAGGCAAGAAGGGGATGCCGCGGCTCAAGCCGCCGTTCCCGGCCAATATGGGCCTCTACGGCTGCCCGACGACGGTCAACAACGTCGAGTCGATCGCGGTCGCCGGCACGATCCTGCGCCGGGGCGGCGCGTGGTTCGCGGGGCTCGGCGGCAAGAACAACACCGGCACCAAGCTCTTCTGCGTCTCCGGCCACGTCAACACGCCGTGCAACGTCGAGGCGGAGCTGGGCATCACCTTCCGCGAGCTGATCGACCGCCATTGCGGCGGCATGCGCGGCGGCTGGGACAACCTGCTGTGCTCGATCCCGGGCGGCTCGTCGGTCCCTCTGGTGCCGGCCGAGCAGATCATCGACGCCAAGATGGACTTCGACACCCTGCGCGGCCTCGGCTCCGGCCTCGGCACGGCGGCGGTGATCGTGCTGGACAAGTCCACCGACATCGTCGCGGCGATCACCCGGATCTCGTACTTCTACAAGCACGAATCCTGCGGCCAGTGCACGCCCTGCCGGGAGGGTACCGGCTGGATGTGGCGCGTGATGCAGCGCATGACCGAAGGCCGCGCGCAGAAGCGCGAGATCGACATGTTGTTCGAGGTCACCAAGCAGATCGAGGGACACACGATCTGCGCGCTCGGCGACGCGGCGGCCTGGCCGATCCAGGGCCTGATCAAGCACTTCCGCCCCGAGATCGAGAAGCGGATCGACCGCTACACGGCCAACCCGCATTCCGACCCGATCCCCATGGCCGCGGAGTGAGGCCATGACGAGCCAGCCTGACAACCTGATGCTCGTGTACCTGCGGCGCATCGACGAGAAGGTCGATCGGCTCAGCGACAATGGCCGCGAACTGAGGGGCCGGATGGTCGCCGTCGAGGAAAACCTGGCGGGAGTCCACCGGCCGATCGACAGGGTCGAGCTTCGCATCGAACGCATTGAGCGGCGGCTCGATCTCGCCGACGCCCCGCACTGAGATGGCAGCGATGACAAAAATCCGCGTCGACGGCACCGAGGTCGAGGTTCCGGCCGAATACACCCTGCTCCAGGCCTGCGAAGCCGCCGGGGCCGAGATCCCGCGCTTCTGCTTCCACGAGCGCCTGTCGATCGCCGGCAATTGCCGGATGTGCCTCGTCGAGCTGAAGGGCGCGCCCAAGCCCGTGGCCAGCTGCGCCTACGCGGTGAAGGATTGCCGCCCCGGCCCGAACGGCGAGCCGCCCGAGGTGCTCACCCGCTCCGGCCTGACCAAGAAGGCCCGGGAAGGGGTGATGGAGTTCCTCCTCATCAACCACCCGCTCGA
>CAXTCV010000303.1:0-4197 GCA_964242725.1 uncultured Methylobacterium sp. | reverse complement strand
GCCATCGACAGGCCGACCTGCTCCATCAGCAGCGCCGTGCCGAGCACCACCAGCAGCGCCGCCGCGGTCATGACCTCGCGGGCGCCGCTGGCCGCGAGCAGCCGGAAGAACGGGTTCAGGCCGTAGCGGCCGACCAGCACCACCGCCAGGATCGCCGCGAGCGCCTTCCCGGTGGAGAGGGCCGCCTCTCCGAGCCAGGAGCCGTCGGTCCCCCCGCCCGCGGAGGCGAGGAGCGGCATCAGGGCCAGGATGCCCACCACCGAGAGGTCCTGGAACAGCAGGACCGCGAAGGCGCGGCCGCCATAGGCGCTGCCGAGGTCGCCCCGCTCCTCCAGGAGCTGCAGAGCCACCGCGGTGGCCGAGAGGGCCAGCGCGAGGCCGATCACCGCGGCCGCGCCGGGCTTGAGGCCCGCCAGCACGCCGGCCCCGCCCAGCACCAGCGCGCAGACGACGAGCTGCGCCGTCCCGAGGCCGAAGATGTCCCGGCGCATCGAGACGAGCTGCGACAGGTGCAGCTCCAGCCCGACGATGAACAGCAGCAGCACCACGCCGATCTCGGCGACGCTGGCGGCGGTGTCGGGCTCGGCGATCAGAGACAGGCCGGACGGCCCGATCAGCACGCCGGCCACGAGGTAGCCGAGCACGGCGCTCTGGCCGATCAGCCGGAAGATCGGGACGCCGATCACCGCGGCCGACAGGAAGGTCAGGACGGGCGGCAGGAAGCTCGCATGTTCGACGGGGCTCGCCATGAAGATCCTCCCGGCGGTTCTTCCAAGGGGCGCGCACGTGCCGCCATCGCTTAGCGCGGGCGGCGCCGGGATGCGAGCCGTGGGCGCGTGCCGTTCGGCACAAGCGGGCGATGAAGGTGGGATTACGCCAGCAGGCGCGGCCGGGCCCGGCGCGATCCATCGATGAACTCGAAGCCCCCGGCCGCGCTCAGCATGTGCAGGCGGGAGCCCGGCCAGGCGGCGCCGGGCCCGAGGCGCGTCTCGACCCGCTGGACGTAGCCGCCCTCGTCGAGGCGCAGGATCCGGGCGAGGCCCAGCGCCGCCCCGTAGCCGCCGCGGCAATCCTGCACCGGCCGGATCAGGGCGCCGTCCCGGGCCACCACCGGCCCGGCGGCGCGGGCCGAGCCGACATCGATCAGCACCGGGTTGCACCGGTGCGGCGTCCACGGCCCGCGGAAATGCGGCGCGTGCCAGAGATTCAGGGTGTCGGAATAGCTGCCGCCGCCGGCCCGGACGGTGGCGAACAGCCACCAGCGGCCGCCGTGGCGGAGGAGGGTCGCGTCGCTCGCCACGACGCCGTCCACCAGCACCGCCTCGTGGACCCAGCCCCGCGGGAAATCCGTGGCCCGGTAGAGGTCGATCGTCCCCGAGGCGTGGGATTCCGGGATCATCCAGACCTGCCCGTCCGCCTCGAACACGAAGGGATAGGAGAGGTGGGTCTCGAGTTCCAGGACCGGCTCTGGACGGCCCCGCGGGCCGCCGGCCTCGAAGCGCACCGCCGAGATCACGCCCTTGCCGCGCCGATAGTCGAATTCCTCGACGAACAGGGTCACGGCCCCGTCCCGGGCGATGGCGAAGGGGTCGGCGTAGAAGCGGCGCCCGTCGTCCGGCAGATCGATCCAGCCCCCCTCCGGATGGCGGCGCAGGTCGATCAGGTCCGGGCCGACCACCCGGCGCCAGCCCACCCGCCATTGCGTGCTGTGGAAGCACAGGGCGTAGAGCCGGCGGGCGATCAGTCGGGCCAGCCCCCCGGCGGCGCGCCGCCCGGCCCCCAGGCCGTCGAGGTCGAAGGGCCGTCCCGGCTGCAGCGGCGCCTCGGCGCCGTCGGGAAGCGTCGGCGACCCGGCCCCGTCGAGGGCGGCGGCGATCAGGGTGATCGTCCGGGCGAGGTAATCCTCGAAGGCGGCGAGCATCACGGTGTGCGATTCCGCGCCGAGGCGGCCCACGGCCACCGGCGCGGCATTCGGTCCGCGCAGGGCCGCCACCGGCGCCCGCCGGGCGAACAGGGCGGCGAGCAGGCCCGCCTCTCCCGGCACCCCGTCGAAATCCAGCCGCCAGACCGGCGCTGCATTTGGCGCATGGGCCGGCGCGGCGGGCGTCCCGGAGAGGTCGAGCACGATCTCCGCGCCATCCCCATCGTCGCCGGATCCGGTCTCGTAGGACGCGAGGGCGACCGGCTCGGCCGCGGTGGCCAGCCCCGGGCGGGGCAGCCCGTGGATCGCCGCCTCCAGCCGGAACAGGAGCTCCGTATTCGCGGGCAGGCCGCCCGCATCCGTGATCCAGGAGACCCGGACGCGCCGGTCGGGCCGCTGTCCGAGCTGGTCGAGGAGGCGGATATGCCAGCCGCGGAGGGATCGGCGGTCGAGCCGCACGGTGACCGACCGCACGACGCCACCCGGCCCGGCCGCATGAACCTCCGGTCGGGCCGGAGCCCGGCCGCCCGCCGGAGGCCGGTCCGGACCGCCGATCGCCCGCTCCATCAGCCGGACAGCCTCGCGCCACGCCTATCGGATTCCGTCACGAGGCTCACGGCGAAGGGTCCTGAAAGCGCCCTCGGACGGCCGTCAATACGGTCGATGCGGGCTCGGAAGCTTTTGCTTGGCGGCACGATCAATCAAGACCGGTCCATTGTCCACCGGGATACGCCGACCATGCGGAGCGATTTCCGCGGGCGTCATCAAAAATTGATCCCGTTCATCCGGGATCGTAAATCTCTGTCGTCCCGGCCGTGCGACGGTGTCGCGCGGCCGGGACGGGGCTCGCCCGGGAACCCCACGTTCTGCTGAGCCGTTCGCCCCTTCAAAGGGTTTTTGGAGACAGGACATGACGCGCAAGACGCTGACGATGCCGCTGGCGGCGATGCTCCTCGTCGCCATCCCCGGCGCGGCCTTCGCGTTCGGGGGCGGGGGTGGTGGCGGTGACAGCGGCAGCGGGCTCTCGCCCTATGCCGCTCTCAGCGGCAACGACCGCTCGGCCGGGGTCAACAACGGCAATTACCGCGATCCGGCCCTCGATCCCTACATCCGGGCCTACGATCCGGAGGCCGCCGCGCGCTACGCCGCCCCGCCGGCCGCTCAGCCGCGCCTGCGGATGCGTCCCTATTACGGGTATCCCTACTGATCCCCGGAGCCGCCGGTCCCCGATGAGGGTCCGGTCCCGGGCTGGATTCAGGAGCGTTCGGATCCCGTCACGGTCCGGACGCGCTTGAGGGCCCAGGCGCCGCCGGAGGGCTTGCAGCCGGTGCCGCGGACGAAGCGGCTGCGTTGCGGCCCGATCACGGATGCGAGGAAGTTGCGGCAGATGAGGTCCTCGGCGACGTAGGGCAGGCCGGTGGGATTGACGGTGCCGTGCAGGCCGGTCTCGGGATTGTCCCATTTCACCGGGCGCCCGTTGCCCTGCGGATCGAGGGCGACCGTCAAGGCCGCCCGCGCCCGCCGCCAATCCTCCTCGGCGAGGTCGTTCCCGAAGCTCAGGGGCCGTTTCTCGATGCTGCCCGTCACGATGGGCTCCTCGGCGACGCGGGCCGATTCCTCGCCCTCGCCGTGGAAGACGAGCAGGGGCTGGCTGCAGCCACCCACGACCAGCATCATCGCCAGGGCCGCTACGGGCGCGCGGAGGCGCGACCGCCCACTCGGCTCTTTACACGCGCATCGCCGCATTACACCTGACTCACGACGGGCTTTCCGCTCGACCGAACACGCCGATGTCGGAGCCCCCTCAGGCCCTGGACGCGGCAGCAGGAGTCTTGGCGTGGATCAGTTAAGGACCGATGACCCGCACGGCGCGGACTTCACCCGGAGCGAGGATCCCGTCGCACTGTTCGCCGCGTGGATGAGGGAGGCGGAGGCCGCCGAGCCCGAGGATCCGAACGCGATGGCGCTCGCCACCGCCGGATCCGACGGGCTGCCCGACGTGCGGGTGGTGCTCCTGAAGGCCTTCGACGCGCAGGGCTTCGTGTTCTACACCAATACGCAATCCGCCAAGGGCCAGGAACTCGCGCAGAACCCGCAGGCCGCCCTGGTCCTGCATTGGAAGAGCCTGCGGCGGCAGGTGCGCGCCCGGGGTGCGGTCGCGCCGGTGACGGCCGAGGAGGCGGATGCCTATTTCGCGAGCCGCCACCGGGAGAGCCGGCTGGGCGCCATCGCCAGCCAGCAATCCCGCCCGCTCGCCGACCGCGCCACGCTGATGG
>CAXTCV010000302.1:0-4214 GCA_964242725.1 uncultured Methylobacterium sp. | reverse complement strand
ACGCGTTCTGGTCCGGCCGCTCCCTGGAGGAGCTGTTCCGCTCGTTCAACGACCGGCCGGCCACCGGCCTCGCGGCCGTGTTCGTCGCCGCCATGCGGGAGTGGAAGCGCTCCTTCGAGGGCTCGGGCCGCCAGATCCAGTCCCTGTCGCAGCGCATCGAGAAGCAGCTCGACGTCACCATCCACCGCGAGGTGGAGCGGCTGGAATCCCGCCTGCTGTTCCTCGCCTCGATCGGCTCGGCCGGCCCCTACATCGGCCTGTTCGGCACGGTCTGGGGCATCATGACCGCGTTCACCTCGATCGCGGCCTCCAAGAACACGTCGCTCGCGGTCGTCGCCCCCGGCATCGCCGAGGCGCTGTTCGCCACCGCCATCGGCCTGTTCGCGGCGATCCCGGCCGTGCTCGCCTACAACAAGCTCCAGGCCGAGGTGACCAAGGCGCAGTCGCGGCTCGAAGGCTTTGCCGACGAGTTCTCCGCCATCCTCTCCCGCCAGATCGACGAGCGCCTTCCGCTCGCCGCCTGAGCACGATCCAGAGAGGAGCGATTCATGGGCATGGCAGCGGGCGCATCGCAGGGCGGCAAGCGCCGTCGGCGCCGGAGCCGCCGCGGCGGTCCCATCAACGAGATCAACATGACGCCGTTCATCGACGTCGTGCTGGTGCTCCTGATCATCTTCATGGTCGCGGCGCCGATGATGACCGTGGGCGTCCCCCTGGACCTCCCGCAATCCAAGGCCTCGCCGCTCAATTCCGACGTGAAGCCGATCACCCTGTCGATCCGCCAGACCGGGCAGGTCTTCCTCGGCGAGGACGAGCTCACCGACGACACGATCGTGCCCAAGCTCACCGAGGCGGCCAAAACCGGCACCGAGGAGCGCGTGTTCGTGCGCGGCGACAAGCGGGTCGATTACGGCCGCGTGGCACAGGTGATGGCGATCGTGACCGGAGGCGGCTTCAAGAAGGTCGCCCTCGTCACCGAGCCCGAGCATCAGTAGGGCCGACCCGTGGAGTTCCGCTTCGATCGCAAGGAACCGGGTGTCTGGATCTCCGCCGGCACCCACGTCGCGCTGCTCGCCCTGGCGCTGTTCAGCGTGGCGGCCCCGGCCCTGCCGGAGGCCCAGGAGGGCGTGCCCGTCGAGGTGATCACCGAGAACCAGCTCTCCGAGATCACCAAGGGCGAACGGCAGGCCGACAAGCCGATGCCGAACGCCACGTCGCGGGCGGACCGCAAGGCCGAGAAGGTCGAGGACCGGGAGCCCGAGAACGCCAAGACCGACGCGCCGACGGCGCCGACCCGCACGGCCGAGATGAAGCTCGCCAACGCGGAGGAGATGCCGCTGCGCGGCGAGCCGGATCCGGAGGAGACGGCCAAGGCTGCCAAGGCGGCGCAGGAGAAGCGCGACGCCGAGAAGGCCGCCGCCAAAGCGGCGGAGAAGGCAGCGGAAAAAGCGGCGGAGAAGGCTGCGGCCGAGAAAGCGGCTGCGCAGGCCGCCAAGGCCGAGGCGAAGGCCAAGGCTGAGGCCAAGGCTGAGGCCGCGGTGAAGGCCGAGGCCGAGAAGCGCGAGCAGCTGGAGAAGCTGATCGAGAAGCAGGAGGCCGAGGCCGAAGCGGCCGCCCAGAAGGCGGCGGCCGCCAAGGCGAAGGCCGAAGCCGCAAAGGCCGAAGCGGCCAAGGAAGCGGCCAAGGAAGCGGCCAAGGCCGAAGCGGCCAAGAAGGCCGCCGACGCCAAGGCCAAGGCCGAAGCGGAAGCCGAGCGTCAGAAGGAGATCGCGGACGCCAAGGCCGAGGCCGAGCGCGAGAAGGCTGATGCCGCCGCCAAGGCCAAGGCCGAGGCCGCCGCCAAGGCGAAGGCCAAGGCGATGGCGGACGCGAAGGCCAAGGCCGACGGGGAGGCCAAGGCGCGCAAGCAGGCCGAGCTGGCCGACAAGTTCAACGCGGGCGACATCCGCTCGATGCTCGCCGCAAAGGTGCCGTCGCAATCCACCGGCGCCACCGGCCATGCGGTCCAGAAGGTGGCCGCGCTCGGCGCCGCGACGGGCAACGCCCAGCGCCTGTCGCCGTCGCTCCGAGACGCCCTGGTGGGACTTCTCCAGCAGCAGATCGAGCGCTGCTACTCGGCCCCCCCCGGGGCGGCGCAGGGCGTGGTCCTGCCGGTCCTCGACATCCGCCTGAACCCGAACGGCTCGCTCAACACCGAGCCGCGGATCATGCGCGGCGGCGCGAGCGCGGTGGACCAGTCGATCGCGCAGGCCGCGCTCCGGGCGGTCCGCCGCTGCGCGCCCTACAACATACCGGCCACCTACGCGCCGTATTACAATGACTGGAAGGCCATCAACGCGGAGTTCGAGTTCACGGCGACCTGAGGCCCTCCAGCCCTCCCCTGCCCCCAATCGAACCCCGTCTGATCGTCAATCGGATCCGACCCATCATGCCGCACATCTCCTTCGCCGGGCGCCGCCCGACGTCCTTCGCCGCGCGCGTCGTCGCGGTCCTGGCCCTGCTGACGGCCTTCGCGGCGGGACCGGCCCAGGCGCAGCTGCAGCTGCGCATCGGCGGCGGCAACTTCCAGCCGATGCCCATCGCCGTCGCGGATTTCGGGGGCGACCCGAGCCTGGGCGGCCTCGTCTCCGGCGTGGTCACCAACAACCTGCGCCGCTCGGGGTACTTCACCCCCCTCGATCACGGGCGCTTCCCGGAACAGCCGAACTTCGACGCCGCCCCGAATTTCGAGAAATGGCGGGCCACCGGCGTCCAGGGCCTCGTCACCGGCCGCGTCGCCCGCGACGGCGGCCGGCTGAAGGTCGAGTTCCGCCTCTGGGACGTGACCTCCGGCCAGCAGATGACCGGCCAGCAATACGGCACCGACGCCGCCAACGCCCGGCGCACCGGCCACCTGATCTCGGATGCGGTCTACACCAAGATCACCGGCCTCGGCCCCTGGTTCGACAGCCGCATCGCCTTCGTGGACGAGACCGGCCCCAAGGAGAACCGCCGCAAGCGCCTGATGGTCATGGACCAGGACGGCGCCAACGTCCGGGCGATCACCAGCGGCGAGATGTCGATCGTCGCCCCGCGCTACTCGCCCGCCACACAGGACATCGCCTTCATGGCCCAGGCCACCGGCCATCAGCCACGGGTGCAGGTGATCAACCTGGAGACGGGCGCGCGGCAGGCCCTCGGCAACGTCGATTCGATGAGTGCGAGTCCGCGCTTCTCGCCGGACGGGCGCCGGCTGGTGATGAGCGTCCAGCAGGGCGGCAACGCCGACATCGTGACCATGGACATCGCCTCGAAGGCTCAGCACGCGATCACGAGCGGCATGGCGATCGACACCTCGCCGACCTACGCACCGGATGGCACGCAGATCGCGTTCGAATCGGATCGCGGCGGCTCGCAGCAGGTTTACGTGATGGGCGCGGACGGCTCGAACCCGCACCGGATCAGCTTCGGGGCAGGGTCCGCCTCGCAGCCGGCCTGGTCGCCGCGGGGGGACCTGATCGCCTATACACGCCAGCGCAACGGCGGCTTCGCCATCTGCGTGTCGAAGCCCGACGGCAGCGGCGAGCGGGTGCTGACCGAGGGCTTCCACAACGAGGGACCGACCTTCGCGCCGAACGGGCAGTACGTGCTGTTCTTCCGCGATCCCGGCGGCCAGGGCGGCGGGAAGCTGTTCATGGTCGACATCACCGGCCGGGTCGAGCAGCCGGTCCCAACGCCGGCCTACGCCTCGGACCCGACCTGGTCGCCGCTGCTGGCGGGGCGCTGAGCTGCGGATCTGCCGCAGGTCATGAAGACGATCCCGAGAGCGGGTCCGTATGGAGCAGATACGGGTCAATCCTATACAGAGACGTTATCCATTCCTCGCGCATCCGGCGACGCAGCGTGGATAAACGAGATCGCGGGCGGCGCATCGGGGTCGCGACGGAGCGTCGCGCGATCGGCGATTTGGGTCTGGTGAACCGAGCCGCATCATACACCCGAGAACAAGGGTCTCACTCCCGCACCATCAACCGGTCGCGGTTCCGCAGGGCCGGGAACAGCCGCCCCCAGAGCAGCGCGATCCCGACCGTCGCGACGCCGCCTGCCACCACCGCCGGGACCGCCCCGACGGCGGCGGCGAGCAGGCCGGACTCGAACTCGCCGAGCTCGTTCGAGGCGCCGATGAACACCGTGTTCACCGCCGAGACCCGGCCGCGCATCGCGTCCGGGGTCTC
>CAXTCV010000301.1:0-4255 GCA_964242725.1 uncultured Methylobacterium sp. | reverse complement strand
CTAGACTGGATCTCGCCCGGCGCTCTTAACCGTCCCCCTACAGTTTCGGGGATGAAGATCGATTCGCCCGTCCCGGCGCAGGGAATAGATCTACTGTGTCCGGGACGGTTCGCTGCCCACCCTGCAGCGCGACCCTCCGGTTGCACGGGTGGAGCGATGGGCGGCACACGGCTCGGCTATATCGATACGATCCGCGGCCTGGCCGCCCTGGCGGTCATCTACTTCCACGTCGCCGATCACCTTCTGAAGACCGGCCAGGCGGGGGCGGGGATCGAGTCGGTCCTGTTCGTGGCGCTCACCCAGTGGATCGATCTCGGGAAGGTGGCGGTGGTGATGTTCTTCGCCGTCTCCGGCTTCGTGGTCCCCTACTCGCTCGACGGGCGCAGCCGGACCCCCGTCCGGGATTTCGCGATCAGCCGGTTCTTCCGCCTCTATCCGGTCTACTGGCTCTCGATTCCGCTCGGGCTCTACGCCTTCTACGTCGTGCCGGGCCGTGACCTCCCGGTGGCGACCGTGCTGGCCAACCTGACGATGCTCCAGCAATTCGCCAGGATCGAGAACGTCATCGGCCTGTACTGGACCCTGCAGATCGAGCTGATCTTCTACGGCCTCTGCGTGCTGCTGTTCTGCGCCGGGCTCCTCCAGCGCACGCGCGGCCTCGCCGGCGCCGCCGTGGCGATGCTGGGCGCGGCCGTCCTGCTGGCGGTCGTCCGCCACCACCTCGGCAAGGCCCTCCCGGTGGCGCTCCCGCTCGCCCTGGCGATCATGCTCTGGGGAACCCTCTGGCGCCGCTGGCACGTCGAGGGGCAGGCGGAGGCGCGGCGCGCCGCCCTCGGCGTCCTGGCCCTGATCGCCCTCGCGATTCCGGTCGTCTCGGTGCTGGCCTACGGGCGCGATCTCGGGTTCGGCGAGACGTGGTACCGCTACACCGCCACCTACTGGGCGGCCCTCGGGCTGTTCGCCCTGATGACCACGCGCGGCCGGATCGAGGCGCCCGTCTTCGCCTGGCTGGGGGCGCTGAGCTACGGCCTCTACCTGTTCGGCCCGATCGCGCAGGAGGCGGTGAGCGCCGCCGCCCGGTCCGCGGGGCTCACGGGCCACGGCCACGCGCTGATCGCCGCGGCGATGCTGGTGGCCCTGGCCTGCGCGGCGCCGGTCCATCGCTTCGTCGAGCGGCCCAGCATCCGCCTCGGCCGGCGTCTGATCGCGGACCTCCACCGGGATCGGGCCGCCGGGGCCGTATCGCCGTCCCCCGCGGGGGCTTCACCCCCCATCGGGACGGCGTCCTGACCGGGGACCGGGTCGGAACCCTGCGCACCGCGGCACCCCGGAATCGGGACCGCCCGTCACCGCGCCCCGGCGCTGCGGCGGGTGCGCCGTTCCGCCTTGCGGGTCGCGGTCTCCCGCAGGTGCTGCTCGATGGCGTCGTTGGCCCGGCCGCGCATGTGCCGGATCGCCTCCACGTCGTCGAAGGTCTCGGGGAAGCGCCGCGACAGCCAGAGATAGGCGCTCGCGAGCTTCACGGTCCGCTCCTGGTAGTCGAGGGCTCCGGTGAGGTTCCCCCGCAGCGCCGGCACCGTCTGGCCGCCCGCCCGCGCCTGACACCAGCGCTCCAGCAGCCCCATGGCGATCTCGTCGCGCCGGTCGATCGGGCAGACCGAGAAGGCGAATTTCTCCTCGATCGGCAGCCGCGCCCGGTCGACCGTGCGGGCGACCTCCAGCACCTCCTCCAGGGCCGAGGGCTGGAACGGCGAGCCCGCGTAGAAGGTCGCCCGGGCGAAGTGCGTCAGCACCTCGTGGAGGCTGTGCGTGCGCATCTCCGCGGCCACCGAGCGGATCGCCCCGAGATCCGGGCGGACGTAGAACCGCGTGTCGGCCGCCGGCGCCGTCGGCGCCCCCGACAGGGCGGTCCGGATCGGCTCGACGGCGACGGGGTCGGTCGCCGCCACGTAGCCGACATCCTGGTGGCCGTAGCGGCCCGCCCGGCCGGCGATCTGCCGGATCTCCGAATGGGTGAGCGCCCGCTCGGCGCTCCCGTCCCACTTGCGCACCGCCGAGAACACGACCCGCTTGAGCGGCCCGAGGTTGAGCCCCATGCCGATCGCGTCGGTGGTGACCAGCACGTCGGCCTCGCCCGCGCGGAAGCGGGCGGCCTCGGCCCGGCGGACCTCCGGCGACAGGGCGCCGTAGATCGTCGCCACCCGGTGGCCCCGCGCCACCAGGATCTCGCGGTTCTCGTGCACCGCCCGGCGGGAGAAGGCCACGACCGCGTCGCCGGGCGCGACCTTCTCCAGGGGCACGGGCGCCTCCAGCAGGAGCAGCGGCGACTTGCGGGTGAAGGGGATCACCTCCAGGGATTCGTCGGCCGCCTCCGCGGCGCGGCGGACATACGACAGGGCGTCGTCGGAGCCGCAGACGATCACGGTCCGGGCGGCGACGCCGAACAGGGCGTTGCTCCAGGCCCAGCCCCGGTCGGGATCCGACAGCATCTGGATCTCGTCGATCACCGCCACGTCGATGGGCCGGGTCAGGTCGGCGGTCTCGATGGTGCGGGCGGTGTGGGTCGGATCGGGCTCGCCCAGCACCTCCTCGCCGGTGATCATGCCGGCGCGCAGGCCCCGCTCGCGCAGGGCCTCGTAATTCTCCAGCGCCAGGAGCCGCAGCGGCGCGAGGTAGGCCCCGGTCTCCGCCGCGGTCAGGTGCTGGAGCGCCGCGTAGGTCTTGCCGGAATTGGTCGGCCCCATGTGGAACAGGATTTTTCGGTTGAGGCGCCGGGCGGCGGTGAACCGCTCGATATAGGCGCCGAAGCCGACCTGATCCCGCAGGCGGCGCAGGCGGGAGCCCTCGCGGGCCACCGCCTTGGCGTGCCGGCGCACGGGGGTGAGCGTGTCGTTCAGCGCCCGGGCGAGCTTCGGGCCGTAGGTGAACACCCGGGACCGGAGCGACCGGTCCATATGGGCGATGTAGGCGGCGGCATCCGCCCCGACCTCGCGCAGGTCGACGAGGATCTGCGCCCGCAGGCCGTCGACGGGCTTGTGCAGGGCGCGGATCGCCTGGAGCGCGGTCTGCGCCACGGCGGCGCGCAGGGCCTCCTGGCGATGCGCCGGGTCGTTCCGGGCCGCCATCCGGGCGAGGATCTCGGCCGCCTCCGGGTCGGGGGCGATGGCGAGCCGCAGGTCCAGGCGGCCGTTGTCGAGGAGCGGGATCTCGGTCCGGATCAGCCACGTGATCCGGTGGTCCTTCGTGACGACGGCCCGCAGGGCGGGAATCGCCCTCCGGACCGCCGGGACCCCGGTCTCCGCGAAGACCCGGGCCGCCCGCATCGCGCGGAGCGCCCCGGCGACCCGCGCGTCCTCCACCTCCGCGCCGTAGTCGGGCAGTTCGAGATGGGCGAGCAGCCGGTCGAGATCGACGGCGTCCGGAGACAGGCCGAGCCGCCCCAGGGATTCGATCAGGCTCTCGATCGTCGGGCGGAGACGCTTGCGCGCCATGCGGTCACCTCTGGCAGCGGCGTCTCACGCCAACCCGGACGCGGACGGGGGCGTTCCGGGTGTCACCATGCGCCGGGACGCGCCTGCGCGCCACGCCGGATTCGCCGTCCTCTCTGCGAGCGGACGCGCGACGTCGCCCCGGGTCGCTTCGCTGCGCGCGCGAGGCCGATCCTCACGGCCGCCCGGCCGCTTCGGCGAGCCACCCGCAGAAGGCCCGGACCGCCGGGTCCTCCGCCCGGGGCTCCGGGACGTAGGTGTAGTAGCTCCGCGCCGGCAGCGCCGGGCCGGCGAAGGGCAGGGTCAGGCGGCCGGCCGCCACGTCGTCGGCGATCAGGCGCTCGGGACCCATGGCGACCCCGAGCCCGTCGAGGGCGGCCTGGAGCGTCAGGTAGAAATGCTCCAGCGTCACCGAGGCCTGGGGCTCCAGGTCCGGCACCCCCGCCGCCCGCAGCCAGTCCGGCCAGACCCGCGGCAGCGTCGCCGCGTGCAGGAGCGTGTGCCGGGCGAGCTGCGCCGGCGTCGCGAGGGGGAGGCGCCGCAGCAGCGCCGGGCTGCAGACGGGGATGCGCCGCTCCGAGAGGAAGGGCTCGGCGACGTGGCCCGGGCGCGTGTCCGGGCCGCCCCGGATCGCCACGTCGAACGGGTCCGTCAGCTGCGCCAGGGGCACGTTGGAGGTGGTCAGCCGCACCTCGATCGCCGGGTTGGCCCGCTGGAAGCCGGACAGGCGCGGGATCAGCCAGCGCAGGGTGAAGGTCGCCAGCGCG
>CAXTCV010000300.1:0-4274 GCA_964242725.1 uncultured Methylobacterium sp. | reverse complement strand
ATGGCGGTGGAGCAGCGCCTGCGCCTCGCGATCCGCGACCGCTGCTTCTGCTGCGCCTTCCAGCCGAAGGTCGACATGCGCACGCACGCGGTGGTGGGCGTCGAGGTTCTGCTGCGCTGGCGGGACGAACTCGGGATGATCCAGGCCCCCGGCGACTTCATCGAGCTGGCCATCGAGCTCGGACTGATCAACGAGATCACGCTGCAGGTTCTGAGCGAGACCGTGCGGACCATGCCCGACATCGACGAGGTGTTCGGACCCGAGGTCACGGTGAGCCTGAACATCGCCGCCAAGCAGGCCTGCGACGTGCCGTTCATGTCAGCCTTCTGCGACGCCCTCGGCGCGACGGGGCTGGCGGGCCGTTTCGTGCTGGAGCTCACCGAGGAGGCGTTCTTCACCAAGGGCCGCTTCCAGCGCGAGGTGCTGCCACGTATCCGGGCCATCGGGGCGCGGGTTTCCATCGACGATTTCGGCGTCGGCTACTCGTCGCTCGCCGCGCTGGCGGAGATCACCGCCGACGAGTTGAAGATCGATCGCTCGTTCATCACCGACATCGACAAGCGGCCGCGCAGCCAGATCGTCCTCAAGGCAATCGAGTCGCTGGGGCTGGCCCTGGGGATGTCGGTCGTGGCCGAGGGCGTCGAGACCTTCGAGGAGGTCGCCTACCTGCTGGGGGCGACGCAGATCCGCTGCGCGCAGGGTTTTTATTACGCCAAGCCGCTGCTGATCGAGCAGATCTTGAAGGCGGACCAGCGGGTGTCGGCGCCGCGCGCGGCCGTCGCCCAGAGCCGTGGCTCGGATTTCCGCTCGCCGAGCCTGCTGAGGCGGGCCTAGCCGACCAGGGGACGCGCTGCGGTCGCTCCGGAGGACGGCAGCGTCGTGGTCGGATCGGAGGGACGCAACCGCCAGGACAGCGCGACGCATCGCACGGCCACGGACGGTTATGCCCAAATCGGACGAAGAATTAGGAAAACTGGAGCGGGCGAAGGGATTCGAACCCTCGACCCCAACCTTGGCAAGGTTGTGCTCTACCCCTGAGCTACACCCGCTCACTAGTGCCGCGCCGCCTGGACTTTCGTGCCGGCGGCCCCGGCGGCGCTCTCTAAACACCATTCCGCCGGGCGACGCAAGCGTCTCTTTGGCCCGCTCAAGACGATTCACCAGTTCGGGTCCGGCGGGAGGCACTGGCGGATCTCGCGCAGGCGTGCGCGGGTGCCGCGGGTCGTCCCCTCGGGGAGCGCATCCGCCGGAAAGAACGCGCAGGCGGCGATCTCCCGATCGGGCGCCTTCGGACGCAGCACCGTGAAGGCCGGCAGGATGAACAGCGCGACGTGATCGCGCGGTGCGGCGACGACGTTCCGAAAAAGGCCGAGGAGCCGCGGCGGCGTCTCCGGGACGATCTCCGCCTCCTCGCGGAACTCGCGGATGATCGCCTCGGCCGCGGTCTCGCCGCGCTCGACACCGCCGCCCGGCAGGTGCCAGCCGCTGACATAGGTGTGGCGCACCAGGGCCACGCGGCCCTGCGGGTCGATGGCGACCCCGCGGACGCCGAGGGTCATCCCCCGGGTCGCGAGGGCCCCGAGGTGAAACAGGCGCCGCAGCAGCCGCCGGTCGAGGAGCATGTCGGTCCGTGGGCCTGATCAGACGACGTCGAGGGTGATCGCGCCGAGGCCGGCGATCGAGGCCACCATGCGCTGGCCGCGCTCGACCGGACCGACGCCGGACGGGGTGCCGGTGAAGATGAGATCCCCCGGCTGGAGCGCGAAGTAACCCGAGAGATAGGCGATCTGCTCGGCCACCGACCAGATCATGTCGCCGAGGTCGCCCCTCTGCCGGGTCTCGCCGTCCACCGACAGGGTGATCGGGCCCCGCGCCGGGTGGCCGACCAGCGACACCGGGTGCAGGAGACCGATCGGTCCGGAGCCGTCGGCCGCCTTGGCGGTATCCCAGGGGCGCGACAGCTTCTTGGCCTCGTCCTGGACGTCGCGCCGGGTCATGTCGAGACCGATCGCGTAGCCGTAGACGTGGTCCAGGGCACTTGCGGCCGGGATGTCGCTGCCGCCCTCGGCGAGCGCGGCCACCAGCTCGACCTCGAAATGGTAGTTGCTGGTCTTGGACGGATAGGGGTGGGGCGTCGGCGCGGAGCCCACGATCTGCAGGGCATCGGCGGGCTTCATGAAGAAGAACGGCGGCTCGCGGTCCGGATCGGCGCCCATCTCGCGGGCATGGGCGGCGTAGTTGCGCCCCACGCAATAGACCCGGCGGACGGGGAAGAGATCGCCGCTGCCGGCAACCGGGAGCGCGATGCGGGGCGGGTTCTGGATGACGGAGAGCATCTCAGCCTCTGCGGTGGAACGTCCGCGGGTCGGGCATTGAGAGACCCGGGATCGATGCGACCGTTGTAAGGTCCATGATGCCGCGCGCCATACTGTCGGTTGCCGTTCGTGCCCTCTGGTCTACAAATTCTTCGCGATGAGCCCGACCGAGACCGCCCACGACACCCTCCTCGCCGCGCTCCGCGACGGCCTCGGCCCGCGCCACGTGCTCACCGAGCCGGAGGATCTCGCGCCCTATCTGGTTGAGAGCCGGAAGCTGTTCACGGGCACAGCCCTGGCGGTGCTGCGGCCCGGCTGCACCGCGGAGGTGGCGTTCGCCATGCGTGCCTGCACGCAGGCCGGCCTGCCGGTGGTGCCGCTCGGCGGCAACACCGGGCTCACCGGTGCCGGGATCCCGCAGGGTGGATTCGTCCTGTCCCTGGAACGGATGACGCGCCTGCGCGCCCTCGATCCGGTGGACGCTACGATCACGGTGGAGGCCGGCATGATCCTGCAGGAGGTGCAGGACGCCGCCGAGGCCGCCGGTCTGCTGTTCCCGCTCTCCTACGCGTCGCGCGGCTCGGCCCGGATCGGCGGCGGGATCGCCACGAATGCCGGCGGCATCGCCGTCCTGGCCTACGGCAATGCCCGGGATCTCGTCCTCGGGTTGGAGGTCGTCCTGGCCGACGGCCGGGTGTGGAACGGCCTGAGAGCCCTGCGCAAGGACAATGCCGGCTACGACCTGAAGCAGCTCTTCATCGGCTCGGAGGGGACCCTCGGCATCGTCACCGCGGCGGTGCTGAAGCTGTTCCCGCGGCCGCGCACCACGAGCGTCGCCTGCGCGGGGCTGGATTCGGCGCGGGCCGCCCTCGACCTGTTCGTGGCTCTGCGGGCGCGGATGGACCGGGACCTCACGGCCTTCGAGTACCTGCCGCCCTTCGCGCTGGAGATCGTCCTGCGCCATGTGCCGGGCACGGTCCCGCCGCTGGCGGGCACGCACGGCGCCTACGCGCTGATCGAGGTGGCCTCGGCCCGCCCGGATGCCGACGTGCGCAGCGCGCTGGAATCGGCGCTCGGCGCGGCGCTGGAGGACGGGCTGATCGCCGATGCCACGATCGGCGCGAGCGGCGCGCAGAACGACGCCCTCTGGCGGCTGCGGGAGGGGGTGCCCGAGGCGCAGACCCGCGAGGGCGCCTCGATCAAGCACGACGTGTCGGTCCCCCTGTCGCGCCTGCCCGAGTTCCTGGAGCGGGCCGGCGCGGCCTGCATGGCGGCGATGCCGGGTCTGCGCCCCTGCGGCTTCGGCCATTTCGGCGACGGCAACATCCACTTCAACCTGTCGCAGCCCGTCGGCATGGAGCCGGCGGCGTTCCTGGCCGAATGGGGCCGGTTCAACCGGATCGTTCACGACATCGTGCACGGCCTTGGCGGCTCCATCGCGGCCGAGCACGGGGTCGGCCTGATCAAACGCGACGAACTCGAACGCTACGGCGATCCGGTCGGGCTCGATCTGATGCGCGCGCTCAAGGACGCCCTCGACCCGCATTACCTCCTGAATCCCGGAAAGGTCATCGCCGGGCGCACCCGCGATCCGGAACCCCGGGGCTGACGGTTTTGTGCAGCGCGCCATAATTCTGCGCGGAGGCCGGTGCAGGACAGCCACGCCCCGCCGCCATCCGGGGCGCCGGCCCGCCGCGTTAAGCCCTTGCTAACGCGGCGGACACACCCTTCTCGACAACGGCGCGGCCCGGTGCGTCGGAGCCCGGCATAGCAATTGCTCCGGAGACTTCCTATCTCGCAGGTGCGAGATCGGATGACGAACCGTCAACGACAGGCTGTATCACACCCATCTGGAGATCGACGGAATGCCTACCTCACTGGCCCGCGTGCAGACCACGGAAGCGAGCCGCTACCTGCAGCAGCTCTGCCGGCACTGGAGCCACAAGTTCAAGGTCGAGG
>CAXTCV010000299.1:0-4279 GCA_964242725.1 uncultured Methylobacterium sp. | reverse complement strand
AGGATTCGCCGAGCCGCGGCGCCTCGACCATCGCCATGCAGACGGTGAAGAACGTTTTTCTGTGGCCCGGCCGCTCCTACATCCGGAAGGGCCTGGAGATCCCGCTGGCGCTGGCGCTCGACGCCCTCTGGGGCAAGCGGCGGATGATGGAGATCTACCTGAACGTCGCCGAATGGGGCGACGGGATCTACGGCGCGCAGGCCGCGAGCCGTCACTGGTTCGGCAAGGATGCGAGCCGGCTGAGTCGCGGCGAGGCGGCGCTCCTGGCCGCCGTCCTGCCGAACCCGATCACCCGCAGCGCCGGACACCCCTCCCCCGGGGTGCGCCGGCGCGCCGCGCGGATCCAGGGCATGATGGGCCAGATCGAGGGCCTCACGGGCTGCCTGCGGCGGTAGCAGGCGCCCACCCGTCTCTGTAAGACGTGCCTTCGAAACGTGACACCCGGGGCCGACCTCCAATGACCGACGCCGTCTACGACCTGACCCTGGAGCGCATTGCGCTGATCCGCCGGATGGTCGTCGCCTGGGGCGGTGTCGAGCCGGGCGCGCCGACCATCCACCCGGAGGCGCCCTATGGCAGCCTCGACCGGGACGGCGACATCGCCAACGTCACCGGGGATGACGAGGGTGCCGAGGAGGAGCACCGGGCGTTGGAGGAGGGCCTGGCGGTCTTCGCCCAGAACGCGCAGCTGAAGCCCGGGCGCTACCAGTATCACAATGCGCTGGCCAAGCTCGACCACGGCACGGTCGGCGACGTGTTCCGGGATGCGCAGACCGGCGAGACGCCCGAGCACATCACCTTCGCGGTGACCCCGGAACATCTCGCGCTGATCCCGCGGCTCAGCTACGCCTGGGATGCCGCGCGGAACGTGCCTTATGTCGATCCCGCGCAGCCCTACGGCGCCCCGGGTCCCTACACCGCCGCCATGGCCCGCCGCCTGGCCGCGGTCCCCGGAGCGGCCGCCAATGACGACGAGGATGCGCAGACCCATCTCGTCCGCCTCCACCGCGAGATGCAGCCGGCCCTGCAGATCTTCCTGCGCTACGCCGATCTCGGGCCCGGTGTGTTCCGGCGGACCGGCGCGTCCCCGGCGTGGGGGCCCGCCTGAGCGGCGGGCGGCTCAGCCCTCGCGCTTCCTGCGCTGCGCCAGCGTCCGCAAGCGGAGCGCGTTGAGCTTGATGAAGCCCGCCGCGTCGCGGTGGTCGTAGGCGACGGCGCCTTCCTCGAAGGTCACGAGGTCCTGGTCGTAGAGGGAGTGCGGGCTCTCGCGGCCGATCACGTGGACGCCGCCCTTGTAGAGCTTCAGCCGAACCGTGCCGGTGACCTTCTCCTGGCTCCGGTCGATCAGGGCCTGGATCATCTCGCGCTCCGGCGAGAACCAGAAGCCGTTGTAGATCAGCTCCGCGTATTGCGGCATCAGCTGATCCTTGAGATGGGCCGCGCCGCGATCCAGCGTGATCGATTCGATCGCCCGGTGGGCCGGCAGCAGGATCGTGCCGCCGGGCGTCTCGTACATGCCGCGGCTCTTCATGCCGACGAAGCGGTTCTCCACGAGGTCGAGCCGGCCGATGCCGTTGTCGTGGCCGAGCTGGTTGAGCTTTGCCAGCAGAGCCGCCGGCGACAGCGCCTCTCCGTCGATGGAGACCGCGTCGCCGCGCTCGAAGCCGATCGTGATCACGGTCGGGGTGTCCGGCGCCTGCTCGGGTGCGATCGTCCGGGAGAAGACGTAATCGGGCACCTCCACCGCCGGATCCTCCAGCACCTTGCCCTCCGAGGAGGCGTGCAGGAGGTTGGCGTCCACCGAGAACGGGCTCTCGCCGCGCTTGTCCTTGGCGATCGGGATCTGGTGCTGCTCGGCGAAGGCGATCAGCTGCTCGCGGGAGCGCAGGTCCCATTCGCGCCACGGGGCGATCACCGTCACGTCCGGCTTCAGCGCGTAGTACCCGAGCTCGAACCGGACCTGGTCGTTGCCCTTGCCGGTGGCGCCGTGGCAGACCGCGTCGGCCCCGACCGCTTCCGCGATCTCGATCTGCTTCTTGGCGATCAGCGGCCGGGCGATCGAGGTGCCGAGCAGGTAGACGCCCTCATAGACGGCGTTCGCCCGGAACATCGGGAAGACGTAGTCGCGGACGAATTCCTCGCGCAGATCCTCGATGAAGATGTTCTCCGGCTTGATCCCGAGGAGTTCGGCCTTGGCCCTGGCCGGCTCCAGCTCCTCCCCCTGGCCGAGATCGGCCGTGAAGGTCACGACCTCGCAGCCGTAGGTGGTCTGCAGCCACTTCAGGATGATCGATGTGTCGAGGCCGCCGGAATAGGCCAGCACGACCTTCTTCACGGGGCTCTTCGCGGGAACGGACATGCGGCTTCCGGAACTGAGGCGGGGCATCCGCGGCTTATCGCGGGTGTCATCGGCCTGCAACCGGCGTGCCGTCTCGCGCGTAGGCCCGATGCCGGAGGATCGGCCGCGTTTCGCCTCACGGCGGCCTTGCGGCTGTGCAAGAAACGGCGCGGGCGTTGCCTGTCGTCATCGCCGCGTAAGTGCATCGGAGAAGCGAAGTCTATGGCGCGCCAGCCGATTCTGGAGTTCTGGTACGAATTCGCCTCCACGTATTCGTATCTCGCGGCGATGCGCGTCGAGGCCGCCGCCGCCGAGGCCGGGGTCGCGGTGCGGTGGCGGCCGTTCCTGGTCGGACCGCTCTTCGCCGCACAAGGCTGGACGACCTCGCCGTTCAACCTCTACGCAGCCAAGGGCAAGAACATGTGGCGGGACGTGGAGCGCGAGGCCGCGCGCCTCGGCCTGCCGCCGCTGACCCGCCCGGCGCAATTCCCGCAAAACAGCCTCAGCGCCGTGCGCGTCGCGATCCTGGGCCAGGACCAGGATTGGCTGGTGCCGTTCTCGAAGGCCGTCTATGCCGCGAGCTTCGCCGAGGGTCGCTCCATCGCGGAGCCCGCGGCCGTCGCGGAGATCCTCGACACGCTCGGCCTCGATGGGACGCAGACCGTGCGGGCCGCCGCCGCCGAGGCCAACAAGACCAAGCTGCGGGTCAGCGTCGAGGAGGCGCGCTCCCGCGGAATCTACGGGGCCCCGACCTTCCTGGCGGATGACGGCGAGCTGTTCTGGGGCAACGACCGCCTGGAGCAGGCGCTGGCCTGGGCCGTGGGCGAGCGGCCGAAGGGCCTCCGGTAGGGCCGCGTTCATCCGGCCCGGCCATCCATCCGACGCGACCCTCCGATTTCGATCCGCCGCCGCCCCGGTGCGGCCCGAGCGGACCTGCGATGCCCCGGACGAGACTCATGCCTGTTTCCCGACGTCACCTCCTTGCCGCCGCCGGCGCCGTTCTGGGCTCCGGCCTCGGCCGCGCGGCCGCCCAGTCCTACGGGCAGCGGGTCGCGGTCAACGGCGATGACGGGAAGCCGGTCGCCAACGCGATCCTGCCCGGCGAGATCACCGGTCAGATCCCCACCTTGCACGGCGTCACCTATGTCGGTCCGCGCGATCCCGGGACCACCCTCTACGAGTTTTTCGACTTCAACTGTCCATATTGCCGGAAGGCGGCCGCCGACGTGGTCGCGCTGCACGACGGCGACGCCGACCTGCGCATCGGGCTTGTCCACAATCCGATCCTGTCCCCGCAATCGGCCCAGGCCGCCAAGGTCATGCTGGCCGTGCAGCGCAGGCTCGGATCGGAGGCGGCCTGGGGCTTCTATCGGACCGTCCTCGGCAAGCCGGGCCGGATCGACGGGCCAGGGGCGCTGACCGCGGCTACCGCCCTGGGCGTCCCGCAGGCGGAGATCGAGGAGATCGCCGACAGTGACGAGGTCCGCGCGGCGCTCAAGAGCCAGATGCGGATGGCCGCGGATCTCGGGCTCTACGCCACGCCGTCCTACGTTCTCGGCAACAGCGGCATCCTCGGACATCCGGGGGCCCGCGCGATGGCGAAGATGATCGCGAGCATGCGCCGCTGCGACCGGCTCGCCTGCTGAGGGACGCCCGGCGTCACACTTCTGCCGTCCTACCGCGCAGCGACAGCCGCGTTCGTGTTGCGCGCGGCCATGCCGGCATGCTAGGCGGTCGCCGCGCCACAAGGGGCGGTCTTCGACCCTGCCCGCTGTCGGCGCGACCCCACGTCCCGAACGGTCTCGCACCGCGCTCCCCGCCGGAGCGCACGGAGCGGGCGGGCAACCAGAGAAGAGAGCGACGGGTGGCGCAGAACGGTTCCGAGGCTGGTCCCCTGGTCGCAGGCGTGGCGGGCCGGTACGCTTCCGCCCTGTTCGAGCT
>CAXTCV010000298.1:0-4289 GCA_964242725.1 uncultured Methylobacterium sp. | reverse complement strand
CCCTTCATGTCGGAGGTGCCCCGCCCGTAGAGCCGGCCCCCCGCCTCCCGCAGGATGAACGGGTCCGACGACCAGGGCTGGCCCTCGGTGGGCACCACGTCGCTGTGGCCGGAGAGCACGTAGCCGGGGCGGCTCTCGAACGGGCCGACGCCGAGGAGGAGCGCCGCCTTCCCGCCGGTGGGATCGGGCACCCGCTCGACCGCGGCGCCATGGCGCCGGCCATACGCCTCCACCCAGTCGATCAGCGGCAGGTTCGAGCGGGCGCTCACCGTGTCGAAACCGACGAGGGTCGCCAGCAGCGCCGCCGGGTCGGGGGCAACGGCGGCGCGCGGGTCGGCGTTCTGTCCGGGCTCTGTCATGGACCGCGCGAATCGTCAGGGGAAACCGTTTCCGGCACTGTACGGGATTTCGGGCGTCCGGGGATCCCGGAACCGGACGACCGCCCGCCGCGTAGCTGCCGGTGAAGGCCCCTCCCCGTCGAGCCCGAGACCCATGCGCGCCCCTCCCAAGGCGATCTCCCCGGCCCTGATCCTCCCCCTCCTCCTGCTGACCCTGGCCCGGGCCGAGGCCCGGACGCTGCCGGGGCGGCATCCGCGGCCGGCCTCCGAGATGGACCGGACGCTCGCCCGGATGGCCGACCGCGACCGGCTGCGGGACTGGCGGGCCTGGCAGGAGCCGCGGCCGCTCGCCCGGATCTTCGCCCCGGCCACGCGGGAGCGGGTCGCGGCCCCGCCCTTCACGGGCTGGGGCTACGGCGGGACGATCCCGGGGGCCTGGCCGGGTTACTGACCCGCCTCGACCCGATCCCGGCATCCTGCCATGGTGCGGGTGACGGGGATGCCGGAGACAACCCACGATGGTTCTGGACTTCCGCCTGGACGATCCGACCCCCGCCGATCCGCGCCGCGGCTGGGCCGCCCTCGACCCGGAGGCGCGGGACGCGTGCTACGACAACACCCGCGCGGTGGCCGACAGCGCCCGGCAGATCGCGGCCCGGGACGCCGCCTCGGCCGCCTACCGGGCCGCGCATCCGGGGCACCTCGACCGTCCCTACGGCCCAGGCGCCCGCAACGCCCTCGATCTCTATCCGGCCCGGGACGGCACCGCGCCCTGCCTGGTCTTCCTCCACGGCGGCTACTGGCAGCGGGGCGCCCGGGAGCTGTTCGCCTGCTTCGCGGAAGGACCGAACGCCGCCGGCTGGTCCGTGGCGATGGTCGGCTACACCCTCGCCCCGGAGGCGCGCCTCAGCGGGATCGCCGCCGAGGTCGGCACGGCCCTCGACTGGCTCGCCGCGCAGGGGCCCGCCCACGGGATCCGCGGCCCCCTGGTGCTGTCGGGCTGGTCGGCGGGGGCGCTGCTCACCGCGGTGCAGCTCGGCCACCCGGCCGTGGCGGCGGGGCTCGCCATCTCGGGCGTCTACGATCTCGCGCCGATCCGCCAGACGGGTCTCGACGCCAAGCTCGGCCTCAGCGATGCGGAGGTCGAGACCCTCTCGCCCCTGCGCCTGCCGGCGGTGGGGAAGCCCCTGTGCATCGCCTACGGCACCGGCGAACTGCCGGCTCTGATCCACGATGCCCGGAACCTGCATGCCCTGCGGGCGGCTGCCCACGCCCCCGGGCCGCTGCTGCCGGTGCCCGGCGCCGATCACTTCTCGGTCCTCGACGCCCTGCGCCGGCCGGACGGGATCCTGGTCCGGGCGGCCCACGCCCTGCTGGTGGGGTGAGGGACCCGGGGCGGTCGGGGCCTATTTGCAACTCATGATAGAAATCTCGCCGCGCCCTGGGGTGCCACGCCCTTGCTGAGGCCACCGGTGCGTGATGAGAAGGCGTGAAGACGGCTCGCTGTCGACGGCTTGAGGTCGAGAAGGCTTGGCGGACAGCCCTGTGTCGGCGGAGACGGGCCGGATCCGAGGGAGATCGGATGCAAGCGGTCGCGCGATCGAAATCCCCGGCTGCGGCCCCCTCTGCGGCCCCTTCGGCGACCTCGTCTACGGCCGGGCCGGCCGATCCCCCGGGCCGGACCGATCCGCGCCGCGGGTTTCCGGTGCCGCGGCTGCGCGTGGTCCTGGCACTGGGCTTCGGCACCCTCGGCTTCCTGGCCACCCTGGCGCTCGCCGCCCTGGTGAGCCGCGAGGCGACCCGCCGGCTCGAGGCGGAGGTCGGCGGCCAGCTCGCCGAGATCGCCGGCCAGATGGCCCGCAGCCTCGACCTCGGCATGTTCGAGCGCTGGCGCGACATCCAGATCGCCGCGGCCTCGGACAGCCTGCGCGATCCCGCCATCGGGCCGGCCGCCAAGCGCGCCCTGATGGAACGCATGCAGGCGACCTATCCCGCCTACGCGATCATCGGGCTGATCGATGCGGACGGGCGCGTCGCGGTGACCAGCACCGGGGCCCTGGAGGGGACGGACGTCTCCGGCCGGGCCTATTTCCGCCGCGGCCGCGAGACCCCGTTCGTGGAGGACGTGCACCCGGCCAAGCTCCTGCAGGCGGTCTTGGCCCCGGGCCCTGCGGCCCGGGGCGGGGCCGCCCGCGACCCGGCCGCCCACGAACCCGGTCCTGCCCAGGAGCCCGGTCCTGCCCAGGAGCCCGGTCCTGTCCAGGAGCCCGGTCCTGTCCAGGAGCCCTTGCGCCTCCTCGACGTCGCGGCCCCGGTCCGGGCCGCGGACGGGCGCGTCGTCGGCGTGCTCGCCGCCCATCTCGACTGGACCTGGGCGCGCGACATGGCGCGCACCCTCGAAGGCTCGCTCCGGGGCCGCCGCGAGGGGGCCGAGATCCTGATCCTGGCCCGCGACGGCACCGTGCTCCTCGGGCCCCCCGCCCTCCAGGGCAGCCCCCTGCCCCGGGACGCGCTGGCGGGCGGGCGGGTCCTCGACCCGCAGGGCACGAGCCGGGTCGGTTCCTGGCCCGACGGCACCGCCTATCTCAGCGCGCGCGCCCCGACGGCGGGTTACCGCGACTATCCCGGCCTCGGCTGGCAGGTGGTGGTCCGCCAGACCGCCGACCGGGCCCTGGCCGCGGCGGCGGCCCTGCGCGGGGACATCCTGGCGGCGGGCAGCGCGGTGGCGCTCGCGGCGGCGCTCCTCGCGTGGCTGCTGGCCGGCCTGATCGCCCGCCCCCTGCGGGACTTGGCGGCCGCGGCCGGGGCGCTGGGCCGCGACCGACCCCTGCCGCCGCTCCCGCGCTCCCTCGTGTGCGAGGGCGCCATGATCGCCGACGCCCTGGGCGCGGCGGCCGACGAGCTCGCCCGGCGCGCGGAGGCCCACCGGCTGCTGATCGACGAGCTCAATCACCGGGTGAAGAACACCCTGGCCACCGTGCAGTCGATGGCGGCCCAGAGCCTGCGGAATCTCGGCGGCGGGGCCGCGGCCGGGCGCGATGCCTTCGAGGCGCGCCTGCTCGCCCTGTCGCGCGCCCACGACATCCTGACCCGGGAGAGCTGGGCGAGCGCGGATCTGCGCGGCGTGGCCGACCAGGCCGTCCGTCCCTTCCTGGGGGAGGTTTTTCCCGCGGAGGCCGCACCCGGCGGGGCACCGCCCCGCCTCTCCCTGGAGGGCCCCGACCTGCGGCTGCCGCCCGAAGGGGCGCTCGCGCTCACGATGATCCTGCACGAATTGTGCACCAACGCGGTCAAGCACGGCGCCCTGTCGGTCCCGGGGGGGCGGGTGGCGCTGGCCTGGACGCTGGAGACCGGTCCGGGCACCCGGACCCTGCGGATGAGCTGGCGCGAGCGCGGCGGTCCCCCGGTCGTGCCCCCGTCCCGGACGGGCTTCGGCACGCGCCTCCTGGAGCGGGGCCTGGCGGGTCGAAACTCGGCCCGTCTCGCCTACGAGGCCGAAGGCTTCGTCTACGTGGCGGCGAGCCCCCTGCCGGTGGGCCGCGCGGAGGCCGTGGCACCGCCGCCGGGCCTGCGGGCACGGCAATCCTGAGCCCGTTCCTGAGCCTGTTCCTGGCCCGACCGCGGAACGCGAGACGCGCGGCCGTAGCCCCGGACCCGGGAGGCGCCTCCCGGGGACATGGACGCGAAGGCCCGCCACCACGCCCTGGCCCTGGAGAACGTGGTGGTGCAGCGCGCCCACCTGCGCACCCATCCGAGCGTCGCGGCCGCGCTGGCCAAGGGGAGCTTGCGCCTGCACGGCTGGTTCTTCGAGATCGGGACCGGCACGCTCCTGGCCTATGACGGCGCGGGCGGGCGCTTCCGGCCGATCGGCGGGTCCGACATGCCCGTGGCCCGGGATTCCAGCGCCGGCGGCCGCCTGCGGGCGGCCTGAGCGGGGCGGCGTGAGCGGGG
>CAXTCV010000297.1:0-4296 GCA_964242725.1 uncultured Methylobacterium sp. | reverse complement strand
GCCGGGCGCCGGCCTTCGACCTCGCCACCCTGGAGGCGGAGCAGGCCCGGCTCGAGGATCGGATCGCGCGCTTCGGCGATTGCCGCGACGCGACGGAGGTCTGGAGGCGGCTCGGCGTCAACGACCCGGAGGCGGTGCCGGCGATGGACACGGACGCCTTCGACCAGATCGTGACCCGGGTCAGGGAAGCCGACCATGACGCTCGCTGAGATCCTCGCCTCCCTGTTCCCGGACGGGCATTCCGTCACGGTGGAGGACGGGCTGGTGCGCGGAACCGGGCCCTTCGCCGGGGGGCACGCCACGGTCGTCGGCATCGACGGCGATACCCCCCTCGGCGTCGACGGGGCGCTCACCCTGTCGCGATCCGTGCTCGATGCCGTCCGGCTGGGCGACCGGGCGCCGATCCTGGTGGCGGTCGATTCCGATAGCCAGCGGATGAGCCGGCGGGACGAGATTCTCGGGCTGAACGAATGCCTCGCCCACCTCGCCAAGGCGCTGCTTCTGGCGGACCTTTCGGGCCATCCGACTGTCGGGCTGATCTACGGCCACTCGGCGGCGGGCGCCTTCATCGCCACCGCCCTGGCGACGCGGGTGCTGGCCGCGCTCCCCGGCGCGAACCCGAGCGTGATGGACCTGCCCTCGGTCGCCCGGGTGACCAAACTGCCCCTTGACCGGCTCGAGGAGATGGCGAAATCGACCCCCGTCTTCGCGCCCGGGCTCGACAACATGGTGGCGACCGGCGCCGTTCACGTCGTCCTCGATCCGGACAAGCCCCTGGACGGGCAGATCCGCGACCTCGTCGCCGGGATCCAGCCGGGCGACCTCCGCGACCGTCTCGGCGCGGAGCGCGGCGGCCGCCCGGTGGCGCGCGACGTCGCACAGGCGGTGGTCGATCAGGCCCGCCTTGACTGAAACCGTCTCGGCTGAGGGCCTCCGCCGCCACGACCTCGTCCGGGCCGATCCGTCGGCCTGGGCGGCGTGGCTCGGGAGCCACCCCGATCTCGCCGGCCTTCCGTATCTCGGCCGCTGGGCCGAGGCGAGCCGCCCGCTGATCGTGCGGCGCCGCGTACCGGGGGAGACGGGCGACGCCGTCCCCCTGGGCCTGCCGATGCCGCCATCCGATGGCAAGCGCCGGATCGGTCTCGCACTGCCCATGGACGCGCTCACGCCGATGACGGCACCCGGCCTGGCGGACGTGGCCGCGCACGCGCCCGCGGCCTGGCGTCCGACCGTCGCCGCATTGGTCGCGCTCGGGCACCGCCACGGCGTCGCTCCGCGCCCGTTCGGCGCGCTGCTCTGGCAGGCCGTCACCGGCCTCACCTACCTGAGCGCGACGTCAGATCTCGATCTGCTGTGGTCCTGTCCGGCGCCGGTCCCGGCCGGTCTGCTCGCCGGCCTCGACACCATCGCGCGGGGCGCGCCGCTGCGCATCGACGGGGAGATCCTGCTTCCGGACGGTGCAGGCCTGCACTGGCAAGAGTTGCACGACGCGCCCGAGGGCGGGTCGGTGCTGGCCAAGAGCCTCGATCGGGTCTGGCTCAGACCCGTCGCCTCCCTGCGCCGACCGATGACCGCATGACCCTCGCGATCCTCCTGTCCGGCCAGGGCGGCCAGCACCCGGACATGTTCGACCTGACCGCCGACCACCCGGCGGCGGTGGAGGTGTTCGCCGCCGCCACACCGCTCCTCGGCGGCATCGACCCGCGCGACCTCGTCCGGACCGGCGGCGACGCCCTGCACGGGAACCGGACCGGTCAGATCCTGTGCTGCGTGTCCGCACTGGCGGCTTGGCGGGCGCTGGGCACCGCGGCGGCCGGCCGCATCATCGTGGCGGGCTACAGCATCGGCGATCTCGCGGCCTGGGGCGTCGCCGGGCGGCTCGACCCGGCCGACGTGCTGAGGCTCGCGGCAGAGCGGGCAGAGGCCATGGACGCCGTCACGGGAGCCGGCTTCGGGCTGGCGGGGATCCGGGGGCTGGGGCTCGACGCGCTGGCCGCCCTCGCGGCCGGGCACGGCTGCCATCTCGCCATCCGCAACGCGGCGGATAGCGGCGTGGTCGGCGGAGCGCGCGACGCTCTCGACGCACTCTGCCGGGACGCCAGTCAGCATGGGGCGCAGCGGGCGGTGGTCCTGCCGGTCCATACGCCGTCGCATACGCCCCTGCTGGCGGAGGCCACGGAGGCATTCCGCGCCGCCCTCGCCGGGACCACCCCGCATCGCCCGCCTTCCGGCGCGCCACGGCTCCTGAGCGGCCTCGACGGCGCGGCCGTCTTCCGGGTCGCGGACGGGTTGGACAAGCTCGCGGCGCAGATCTCGCGGACCATCGATTGGGCCGCCTGCCTGGAGGCCTGCCGTGAGTACGGCGCCGACCGGGTTCTGGAACTCGGTCCCGGGCACGCGCTCGCCACGATGGCCCGGTCCGCGCTCCCGGCTGCCCGGGTCCACGCGCTGGCGGAATTTCGTTCGCTGACGGGCGTCGGCGATTGGCTGGCGCGTCCCTGAAGCCGCCTTGCCGCGTTTAAGACGCAACTCAGCGCTTCCGCGCCGACCGGGTCCGCGGCGCCGGCGGCTTCGGTCGCACCGTTGCCGGCGGCTCGTCCGCGCCGTCCAAGAGATCGTCCGTCTCCGGCGGCGGCGCGGGCGCCGGTTTCGGCTGCGGCTTGGGGACCGCCCGCACGAGCGGGCGCGGCGGGGGATCCGGCATCGAGACCGGCGGCTCGATCGCCGCGAGCAGCGGCATCGGCGGCGGGTCCTTCTTCGGGCGGCCCCGCGGCTTCTTCTCGGGCTCCGGCTTCGGGTCGAAGGCGTGGGCCAGGACCTTCAACATCAGACCCGGCAGCGGCTCATCGTCCAGGGCGGCGCGCGGCGTGAACCGCATCCCGGCCGGCGTCGGGGTCGAGAGCGCCACCCGGGCCGAGAACACGGTCAGTTCCAGGGGGAAATGCGTGAAGCCGTGGCGCACGAGGCCCGGCAGGCGCCGCCAGCGGGCGTCGAGGGGGGCGTCCAGCAGGGCGGCGGCCACGTCGTAATCGGGATCCCAGACGCTGCCCGGCGGCTCGGCCATGTTGCCGAGCAGGCCCTCCGGCGCCCGCGTCCGCAGCAGGACCGCCTCGTCGCCGCTGCGGATCGCCACGAAGGCGGCGCCGCGGCGCAGCGCTCCCTTGGCGACCCTGATCTTGCGCGGGAACGTCTCCTGGGTGCCCTGCGCCCGGGAAAGGCACGGCCGCATCCATGGGCAGAGGGCGCAGGCGGGACGCTTGGGCGTGCAGATCGTCGCCCCGAGGTCCATGAGCGCCTGAGCGAAGTCGCCGGGCCTGTCCGAAGGGACCAGGGCCTGCGTCAGCCGGCGGATCTCCGGCCGGCTCCCCGGCAGCGGCGCCTCGAGGGCGTAGGCCCGGCTCAGCACCCGCTCGACATTGCCGTCGACCGCGGCCTCGGGACGCCCGAAGGCGATGGCGGCGATCGCCCCGGCCGTGTAGGCGCCGATCCCCGGAAGCCGGCGCAGACCCTCGGCGGTATCCGGAAAGCGCCCCTCGGCGGCCGCCACCGCCTTCGCGCAGGCGTGGAGATTGCGGGCGCGGGAATAATAGCCGAGCCCGGCCCAGGCCGACATCACCGCCGCCTCGGGGGCGGACGCGAGGGCGAACACGTCGGGGAAGCGCGCGAGGAAGCGCTCGAAATACGGCCGCACGGCCGCGATCGTGGTCTGCTGCAGCATCACCTCGGACAGCCAGACCCGATAGGGATCGGGCACCACGCCCGCCAGCGCGCGCCACGGCAGGACCCGGCGGTGCCGGTCGTACCAGGCGAGCAGGTCGGCGGCGCTGGGTCCGGAAGCGGGCGCGGGATCCGTTTCTGTGCGGGCGGGCATGGGCAGGTCGAGAGGGACCGGGCTGCATAGCCGGAGGGGCGCGGCGATCATAGGGCGGCGACGGCGCGGCGGCGTGCTGCCTTCGTCAACCATCCTGCTGTACTGTTCCGGAATCCACAGGGGCGGAGCCGAAACCACCATGGCGCGCGTCAAACCGCTGGCCGAGCTGATCGAGGGTTGCATCGGCCCGGCCTTCGCCGCGCAGGGCTTCGCCTCGACCGACATCCTGGCCGCCTGGCCGGAGATCGTGGGCGAGCGGCTCGCCCGCTATTGCCGGCCGTCCAAGCTCGAATGGCCCAAGCGCCGCCGCACGGGCGCCGAGGCGCCGGATTCGGGCACCCTGGTGGTGCGCGTGGAGGGTGTCTTCGCCATCGAGCTCCAGCATCTCGCGCCGGTGGTGATCCAGCGCATCAACGCGCATTACG
>CAXTCV010000296.1:0-4308 GCA_964242725.1 uncultured Methylobacterium sp. | reverse complement strand
CGTCATCAATCTCGCCAGCCGGCACGTGCGCAAGGCGGTGCCGCCGTTCCGGCTGCCGGAGGGCCTCGCGGTCCCGTTCGCCGCCGTCCTGCGGCGGGCGCGTGGACTGCCCCGGGCGGCGGCCTCGGTCGGTTCGGAGGATCTCGCCTTCCTGCAATACACCGGGGGCACCACCGGCATCGCGAAGGCGGCGATGCTGAGCCACCGCAACATCATGGCGAATGTCGAGCAGTCGCAGCTCTGGTTCGATTCGAAGGATCCGAGCGTCCCGCGCTGCTGCGTCACGGCGCTGCCGCTCTATCACATCTTCGCGCTGACCGCGTGCTTCTTCCAGTTCATGCGCAGCGGCGGATCGTGCCTGCTCATCCCCAACCCGCGGGACTGCGACGGCATGGTCAAGACGCTGAGCCAAACGCCGTTCACCCACCTCATGGGCGTGAACACGCTGTTCAACGTGCTGATCAACCACCCGAAGATCGGGACCGTGGATTTCTCGAAGCTCGACTTCGTGGTCGGCGGCGGCACCGCGGTCCAGCGTGCGGTGGCCGAGCGCTGGAAGGCGCTCACGGCCAACACGATCATCGAGGGGTACGGCCTGTCGGAGACCTCCCCGGTCGTCTGCGTGAACCCGCGCGGGATGCGCGACTTCTCCGGCACCATCGGCTTCCCGCTGCCGTCGACCGAGGTCTCGATCCGCGACGCCGCCGAGCGGCCGCTCCCGCCGGGGCAGCCGGGGGAGATCTGCGTGCGCGGTCCACAGGTGATGCGCGGCTACTGGAACCGCCCGGAGGAGACCGCGCGCGCCATGACAGCCGACGGGTTCTTCCGCACCGGCGATGTCGCCGTGATGCTCCCGGACGGCCAGTTCAAGATCGTCGACCGGATGAAGGACATGATCCTCGTCTCCGGGTTCAACGTCTACCCGAACGAGGTGGAGGAGGTGCTCGCCGCCCATCCCGGCGTGCTCGAATGTGCGGTCGTCGGGGCGCCGAGCGAGGAGACCGGCGAGATGGTCGTGGCTCACGTCGTCCTGAAGGATCCGTCCCTCGCGCCAGACGCCCTGCGCGCCTTCGCGCGCACGCAGCTCACCGGCTACAAGGTGCCCCGCCGGGTCGTGCTCCACGACACGCTGCCCAAGACCAATGTCGGGAAGGTGCTGCGCCGGGTCCTGCGCGACGGGATCCCGGAGGCCTGACGCGGGCCCGCGACCGCCGGACGCGGCCCGGCGCCCGTAACGGCCCGACCCCGCTCGCCGAAAGGTGAGACTGCGGCGCTTGCACCCCTGTCGGCCCGGGCCGATCTGTGGGCTGTTCGCGCCGAGGAAGCGAGGAGGCGGCCATGCTGATCAAGACCAGGCGCGGATGGGAGATCCCCGAGCACCGCGCAACGCCCGAATCCGTGTTCCTGAACCGCCGCACGCTGATCGGCGGCGCGGCCGGCCTCGCCGCCGGTTCACTGGTCGGCGGCCGAGCCGCATGGGCAGCGGGGGGCGATCAGCCGCTCTACCCGGCGCCGCAGAACCCCGCCCACACCCTCGACCGGCCGGTCACGCCCGAACGGTTCAGCGCCGACTACAACAACTTCTACGAGTTCGGCACGTCCAAGACCGTGTTGCCGGCCGCCAACGCGCTCAAGACCCAGCCCTGGACCCTGAAGATCGACGGTCTCGTCGAGAAGCCGTTCGAGATCGGCGTCGACGACCTGATCCGGAAGGTCGGCCTGGAGGAACGGCTCTATCGCCACCGCTGTGTCGAAGCGTGGTCGATGGCGGTGCCCTGGACCGGCTTTCCGCTCGCGAAGCTTGTCGCGCTCGCCAAGCCGACTTCGGGGGCGAAGTACATCCGGTTCGAGACCTTCATGGACAAGGCCATGGCCCCGGGCCAGCGGGCGTTCTTCTATCCCTGGCCCTACACCGAGGGCCTGACCCTGGCGGAGGCCGGCAACGACCTCGCCTTCGTGGTGACCGGCATCTATGGCAAGCCGCTGCCCAACCAGTTCGGCGCTCCGATCCGGGTCGCCGTGCCGTGGAAATACGGCTTCAAGTCCGCAAAGTCGCTGGTGAAGGTCACATTCACCGCCGACCGGCCCAAGACCTTCTGGGAGGGCCTCCAGGCCGCCGAGTACGGCTTCTGGGCCAACGTGAACCCGGCGGTGCCGCATCCGCGCTGGAGCCAGGCGACCGAGCGGGTGCTCGGGACCGACCAGCGCGTCCCGACCCTGATCTACAACGGCTACGGCGATCAGGTCGCAGGGCTCTACAAGGGGCTGGAGGGCGAGCGGCTGTTCGTGTGAGCTGCCCGCGCGTCGCTCAGTAGGTCCAGCGCTGCGCCTTCGAGACCAGGAAGTCGCGGAACGCCTGGACCCGGGCGACGGAGCGCATCTCCTCGGCGTAGACGAGGTAGCTCTCCAGGCTCGGCATCTCGGTCTCGCGCAGGACCTGGATGAGCTGCTGGTCGCCGTCCACCGCATAGTCGGGCAGGATCCCGATCCCGGCGCCCGCCTCCATGGCACGCTGGAGGGCACCGATATTGTTCACCGTCAGGTGGACGTGGCGCCGCTCGCGGCCGTCGCGACCGGCATCGGCCAGCCAGTGGGCGGCGAGCAGGTACGACGGCTCGTTGCCGCCGAACGACACGAGGCGGTGGTCGTCGAGGTCCTCGATCGTCTTGGGCTCGCCGAAGCGCTTGACGTAATCCTGGCTCGCGAAGGCATGGTAATGCACGGTGAACAGCCGGCGCTGGATCAGGTCCGGCTGGGCCGGGCGGCGCATGCGGATCGCCACGTCGGCCTCGCGCATGGCGAGATCGAGTTCCTCGTTGGTGAGGATCAGCTCGATGCGCACGTCCGGGTAGAGGTCGAGGAACTCGCCCACGCGCTGCGAGAGCCAGGACGTGCCGAGCCCGACCGTCGTGGTGACCTTGAGGTCACCGGTCGGCCGCTCGGAGGTCTCCACGAGCCGCGCGCGGGTGTTTTCCAGGCGCAGCTTCATGTCCCGCGCCGCCCGGAACAGCAGATCGCCCTGCTCGGTCAGCAGCAGACCCCGCGCATGGCGATGGAACAGCGGCGCCTTGAGCTCACGTTCGAGGGCACTGATCTGACGGCTCACCGCCGACTGGCTGAGTCCGATGTCGTCGCCCGCCTTCGTGAAGCTTCCAGCTTCCGCGACGTTGAGGAAGATCCGGATCTTATCCCAGTCCAAGGCCTGAACCCCTACCAGCGCGTGCCCCGGGGCCGCATCCCGGCCAGTCCGGCACGCGGCGCATCGGGCGGTTCACCGGGTGACCGGCACGGCGCCGATGGCGGATATCCGCGCACGGCACCGCGTGGGTATGCAAGCGCAGCATCCCGGCGCAGTCGGCACTCCTATGCACACGGTGCATGGTCCCACGCAAGCACCCGCCGGGAATTTCCGAAAATACCGGTGCACCGGTACCGGTCGGGGCCGACCTGCGGTCTTTTACTCGGCCGCCGCTGCGCGGATCGGATCCTCGCCGATCTCCAGGTTGGCCAGGAACTTCTCCGCTTCCAGCGCGGCCATGCAGCCCATGCCGGCGGCGGTGATCGCCTGCCGGTAGACGTCGTCCGTCACGTCCCCCGCGGCGAACACACCCGGGATCTCGGTCTCCGTGGTGCCGGGCTTCACCGTGAGGTAGCCGCCGTGGCGCATCGACAGCTGCCCCTCGAAGATCGCGGTCGCCGGCTGGTGACCGATCGCCACGAAGACGCCGTCGGCCTTCACCTCGTCGATCTCGCCCGTGCGGGGATCCTTGAGCCGGACATGGGTGACGCTCGGCGCGGGCTTCTGCACGCCGCAGATCTCGTCGATCTCGCGATGCCACAGCACGGTGACGTTGGGATGCTTGAACAGGCGCTCCTGCAGGATCCGCTCAGCCCGGAACGAATCGCGGCGGTGGACCACCGTCACCCTGCTGGCGATGTTGGCGAGGTAGAGCGCCTCCTCGACCGCGGTATTGCCGCCGCCGACCACCACCACCTCCTTGCCGCGGAAGAAGAAGCCGTCGCAGGTGGCGCAGGCCGAGACGCCGCCGCCCTGAAACGTCGCCTCGGAGGGGATCCCGAGCCACTTGGCCTGGGCGCCCGTGGCGATGATCAGCGCGTCGCAGGAATAGGTCTCGCCCGAATCGGCCTCCAGGCGGAATGGCCGCTGCTTGAGATCGACCTTCGTGACGTACTCCGACACGATGCGGGTGCCGACATGTTCGGCCTGCAGGCGCATCTGCTCCATCAGCCAGGGCCCCTGGATCGCCTCGGCGAAGCCCGGGTAGTTCTCCACATCGGTGGTGATCA
>CAXTCV010000295.1:0-4318 GCA_964242725.1 uncultured Methylobacterium sp. | reverse complement strand
AGCGCTTCACCCCCCCGGAATCTGTGCCTTTCTGGCAACTTCCCACAACCATCGCACGGACCGAGCGGGCCGGTTTGGACGCCACGCGATACCGTCTCCAGTACGATGTCCTGTGGGCACGACCGGTCCTGTTCGTGGCCATGGTCATCGTCGCGGCAACCGTTTCCTTACGGTTCTTCCGCTTTGGTGGTGTCGGCAAACTCGTCCTCGGTGGCGTCGCGGCCGGCTTCGCCCTCTACGTGATCCGGCAGGTCATGGAGGGGCTCGGCGCGTCCGGACTCGTGGCCGCACCGGTGGCGGCGTGGTTCCCCGCCGTGGTAGGCAGTCTTCTCGGTACGCTCACGCTTCTGTACCAGGAAGACGGCTGACACCCGCGATCCGTCGCGGGCAGGGAGACCGGTGGTGAAGTTGGTGGCGGCAGACGTCACAGGGGTTGGGACGCGCGTTGCGTAAAGTCGCCGACATCCTGCGGAAGGTAGGTTTCCTGGCGATGCTGGCGCTCGCCGCGCCGCTGGCGGGAGGCCTGTCGGCGCATGCCCAGGCTTTGCCCGAGCTCAGGACCGGCAAGCCCGGCGAGAAGCTCCTCGTCGAGGCCGACGAGCTGATCTACGACAACGACCACAGCACCGTGACCGCCCGCGGCAACGCCGAGCTGCATTACGGTCCCCGGACGCTCCAGGCCGACCGGGTGCGCTACGACCGCACCACCGGCCGTGTCTTCGCCGAGGGCAACGTCCGGCTCACCGAAGCCGATGGCGGCGTCGTGACCGGCGCCCGCATGGAGCTCACCGACGACTTCAAGACCGGCTTCGTCGACGCGTTCCGTGGCCAGCAGACGGTCCAGCGCAAGTTCGAGACGGTGCGGACCCGCTTCTCCGCCCCCCGGGCGGAGCGCCTGAACGGCGAGCAGACGAGCTTCGAGGCCGGCAGCTACACCGCCTGCGAACCCTGTAAGGACAATCCCGAGACGCCGCCGCTCTGGCAGATCAAGGCGAAGAAGATCATCCACGACAACGAGACCCACACGGTCTACTTCGACGATTCCACCCTCGAGATCGCGGGGATCCCGGTCGCCTATCTGCCGTATTTCGAGGCGCCCGATCCCACGGTGAAGCGCAAGACCGGCTTCCTGACGCCGCGTTTCATCTCGACGACGGCTCTGGGCAGCGGCGTGTCGCTCCCCTACTTCGTGGATCTCGCCCCCAACTCCGACCTGACCCTGACGCCGACCGTGCTCAGCCGCCAGGGCGTCCTGGCCCAGGGCGAGTTCCGCCAGCGGATCGACAACGGCTTCTACAACCTGCGCCTGTCCGGCATCTCGCAGACCACGCCTTCGGCCTTTCTGCCGAGCCCCCTCGGCGCCGGCGAGCGCGACTTCCGCGGCTCGGTCGAATCGCAGGGCCGGTTCTACATCAACGAGCGCTGGCGCACCGGCTGGGACGTCGTCGGCGTCACCGACAAGTGGTTCCTCGACAATTACCGGATCCGCAACCAGAACATCACCACGGATTATTTCCGCGAGGCGACCTCGACCGCCTACCTGATCGGCCAGGGCGACCGCTCGTGGTTCGAGGCGCGGGGCTACTACTTCAAGGGCCTGTCGAGCTTCGACTGGCAGAAGCAGCAGCCGATCGTCGCGCCGGTGATCGACTACGACAAGCGCGTCAACGGCCCCGCGGAGATCGGCGGCGAGGTGCGCTTCCAGGCGAACATCACCAGCTTGAACCGCGAGACGACCCAGTATCAGGGCCTGCCCCGCACCGCGAGCTACCTGTTCTCGCCGAGCGTGAACGGCGTGAGCTTCCCGCTCTATCAGACCTGCACGGTGTTTCAGCGCGGCACCTGCGCGATCCAGGGGCTCGCCGGCAACAACACCCGCGCCTCGGCGGAACTCTCCTGGCGGCGCAGCTTCATCGACGACATGGGCCAGAAGTTCACGCCCTTCGCCTATCTGCGCACCGACGCGTTCTTCAACAGCACGAGCTTCTCGGGCTACCAGAACGACCTCGTCCCGCAGGTCGCGCACGTCGATCAGGGATTGGCCGGCCGGGTGATGCCCGCGATCGGCCTCGATTACCGCTACCCGTTCGTCGCGAATTTCGGTGCGCTCGGCGTCCACACCCTGGAGCCGATCGGCCAGATCATCGCACGGCCCTCCGAGACGCGGATCGGGCGCCTGCCCAACGAGGACGCCCAGAGCCTCGTCTTCGACGACACCTCGCTGTTCGAGTGGGACAAGTTCTCGGGCTACGACCGGGTCGAGGGCGGCGTGCGCACCAATCTCGGCGGCCAGTACTCGGTCGTGACGCCGTCGGGCTGGTACGCGAACGTCCTGTTCGGCGAGTCGATCCAGCTCGCCGGCGTCAACTCGTTCCGCCGCGGCGACATCGCCGATGTCGGCCTCGATTCCGGATTGGAGACGCAGCGGTCGGATTTCGTGGGGCGGTTCCAGGTCTCGCCGAACCAGAACATCACCTTCATCACCCGCGCCCGCTTCAACCAGGCGGATTTCCACGTCGCCCGCTTCGAGACCGGCGCGACGGCGCGGTTCGCGCCGTTCCTGCCGCTGACCCTGTCGGCCTTCTACTCCTACTACGAGGCGCAGCCGCTCCTCGGCTACAGCCACTACCGCGAGGGCATCACCGCCACCGCCACCTACAACATCACGCCGAACTGGTTCATCTCGGGCTCGTTGCTGGTCGATCTCACGCACTATCTCGACGTGCGCAACACCTACCAGGACGCGCTGACCTCCTATCTGGCCAACCCGATCGGGACCGTGCCGGTCTACCAGAATCCGGGACGGTTCTATCTCTCGGGGGCGAGCTTCGGCGGCGGTTATCAGGACGAGTGCACCACCGTCTCGCTGAACTACATCAACTCGCCCATCGCCACTGCCACGGGCGTGCGCGAGCGCAATCAGACGGTGCTGCTGCGGGTCGAGCTGAAGACGCTCGGCGAGGCGGACCTGCGCCAGAACGTCGGCACGGCGACCACGGCGGACGGCATCGCCTCGGTCCGGTAATCCCCGCGCCGGACCGAGGCCGTGGGTGCACCGGCGGCGTCGCGGCGCTATAGACCCTTCATGCCACCCCTCGCCCTCACCCTGGGAGATCCCGCCGGGATCGGTCCGGAACTGGCGCTCAGCGCCTGGCTCAGGCGCGGCGGCGCGGACCCGCTGCCGCCGTTCTTCCTGGTGGGCGATCCGGCCTTCATCGAGCGCTTGGCCAATCGTCTGGATCGCCCGGTTCCGGTGGCCGAGGTTGATCCGGAGACGGCCGCCGAGGTCTTCCCCCAGGCTCTGCCGGTGGTGCCGCTGCCGAGCGGCGCCACCGTGGAAGCCGTGCCCGGGGTGCCGGATACCGTGAATGCCGGCGCAACCATCGAGTCGATCACGGCCGCGGTGGGCTTCGTGAAGGCCCGGCGCGCCAGCGCGGTGGTGACCAACCCCATCGCCAAGTTCGTGCTGACCCGGGCCGGGTTCGCCCATCCGGGCCACACCGAGTTCCTGGCCGCCCTCGCGGTGCCCCCCGGCCTCATGCCGCCGCGGCCGGTGATGATGATCTGGAGTGCGGGGCTCGCGGTGGTCCCCATCACGATCCACGTCCCGCTCCGCGACGTGCCCGGCCTCCTCACCCAGGCGCTCGTGGAGGAGACCGCCACCATCGTCGCCCGGGATCTGCGGCAAAAATTCGGCCTGCCGGAGCCGCGCCTCGTCCTGGCCGGCCTGAACCCCCATGCGGGCGAGGCCGGCACGATCGGCCACGAGGACCGGGACGTGCTCGCCCCCGCGGTGGCCCGGCTGCGCGCCGCCGGCATCAACATCCGCGGCCCGCTGCCGGCCGACACGCTGTTCCATGCCCGTGCCCGGGCGACCTACGACGTCGCGCTGGCGCCGACCCACGATCAGGCCCTGATCCCGATCAAGACCATCGCGTTCGACGACGGCGTCAACGTCACCCTCGGATTGCCCTTCGTGCGGACCTCGCCGGACCACGGCACCGCCTTCGACATCGCCGGGCAGGGGCTCGCGCGGCCCGACAGCCTCGTGGCGGCTCTGCGCCTGGCCGCGCGGCTCGCCGCCAACGCAGCCGGTCGCGCGCAGGCATCCGACGGCGCCGCGATCATCCCGTTCAGCATCTATGCCGGCCGGCCCCGGACCGCGGGCGCCACGCATTTCGACGCCGAGGACGAGCTATGAGCGCGGGGGACGGTCTTCCGCCGCTCCGCGACGTCGTTGCCAGGCACGGTCTGGAGCCCCGCAAGGCCCTCGGCCAGAACTTCCTGTACGACCTCAACCTCACCGGCCGGATCGCCC
>CAXTCV010000294.1:0-4326 GCA_964242725.1 uncultured Methylobacterium sp. | reverse complement strand
GGTAACCTGCCATCGCAAGCACACCGAACAACGTCTGCGAAAGGATCTCCCTCCACTCCAGCCGTGGGCCTATCGTCAGGGCGAAGGGCAGAAGCAGAAGCCCCGAAGCCAAGCTTCGCCAGAGCAGGACCAGGACGAGTGGTGCGTGATTGATCGCGAAACGCATCCCGATGAAGCCGCCGCTCCAGGTCACGACCAGGGCCGCTTCGAGCACGAAGGGGAGGACGAGAGCCGCGGTCCCGCCTCCCTGGCGGACGTCGGCGACGGGGATATCGCTCATCGGAGCCGGTCGAGCACGGTCTCGGCGATCCGACGAGCCACTTTCAGTCGATCGTCGTTCCCTTCCAGGCCCGCCCGGGACATGGCTCCCTCAAGGAGGAACGAAAGGTGCTCTGCGGTCCGGTCGACGACAGATGCTGCAAGCCCCATCTCTCGAAGGTAGCGTCGAAACAGGTCCTCCACCTCGTCCTTCTGGGCAATGACGAGAGCACGTCCCGGATCTCCGGAGGGAAGCTCGGCGGCCGCATTGTACAAGCCGCAACCGCGAAAGCCCGAACCTTGGGCCAGGGCAGCGTGGTCCAGGTAGGAGTCGAATACGGCCAGGACCCGCTCGTCTGCCGCTGTCGCATTGCGGAGACGCTCATCCAGCAAACCCCTCCACTGGTCACAGCGTGCTTCGATGTAGGCCTGCACCAAATCCGCCTTGGAGGAGAAATTGTTGTAGAGGCTCATCTTGGCCACGCCCGCGCGCGCCGTGATGGCGTCGATGCCGGTCATTCCGAGACCTGCCCCGTAGAACATCTCGGCTGCCGCCTTCAGCAAGCGTTCCCGAGCGGGGGCTCTCTCGTTCATCAACGCCTCCGGAAGCTAGGTAGACAAGTCTACCTATAATGATGGGTTGTCAATCTGACCTGGATACAGAGAAGGGCCGAGTGCCTGTGCCACGTCGCGACCCGATCAGCCCCGCTGCTCGGGAGCAGGAAAGCCGCCCAACTGTTGGACGGCCGAGAGCAGGTTCGCCGCCCCCCAGTGCTCGACGATCCTGCCGTCGCGAATGCGCATGGCATCGACCGTCTCGAACTGAATCTTCCTACCGGTCGGTGCGATGCCCAGGAACGTCCCTTCATGGGTGCCCAGGTAAGTCTTATACGTCGTGACGAGATCGCCGTCGGCGGCCTGCCAATGGATCTCAGCGTGGAAATCCGGGAAGGCCGCCCGGATAGCCCGATAGAGGGCGCGCGTGCCGGCCTTGTCGGCGGCGCCACCCTGTTGCGGTGTGTGGTCCACGTAATCGTCCGCGAACAGCGCCTCGAAGACCGCGAAGTCGCCGCGGCCCTGGACCTCGGCCGTGTTCCTACGAACGACGGCCTTCGCGGCCTCGGCGATGGCATCCTTGTTCATGTCGAACTCCAATAGTGAGAGGAAGGGCGCGAACGACGCCCGCCAGTTTCCGCTTAGGCGGACTGACCGCCGTCGACATTGAGCGTAGCGCCGGTGATGTAGCTGGCCTCGGGACCGACGAGGAAGGCGACCGCCGCCGCGATGTCCTCGGGCTGCCCGTAGCGGCCGAGTGCGGCCAGCTTGTTCAGCGTTTCTGCGAAGGCGCCGTCCTCCGGGTTCATGTCCGTGTTGATGGCGCCTGGCTGGATCACGTTGACGGTGATGTTGCGGGGGCCGAGGTCACGCGCCCATCCGCGCGTGTAGGCGGCGACGGCTGCCTTGGTAGCTACGTAGTCGGCAGCTCCGGCGAACGGGATGTGCACCGCGCCGGTGGTGCCGATCGACACGATGCGGCCGCCGTCCGCCATCAGCGGCACCGATGCGCGGACCGCGCCCACCGTTCCCCTCACGTTGACGTCGATCTGGCGGTCGAAGGCCGCGAGATCGGCCTCGGGGTCGCCCACCATGCCGGTGACGAACACGCCGGCTGAGTTGACGAGGATGTCGAGACGGCCGAACGCGGCATGGGCCCGCTGCACCAGGGACCTGACCTCAAATGCGACGCCCTGGTCCGCCTTGATCGCGACGGCCCGGCGACCGAGCGCCTCGATGTCTCGGACGAGTCGTTCGGCCTTGTCCTGCGAGGCGGCGTAGCTGAACGCGACGTCGGCGCCGTCGCGGGCCAGGCGTCGGACAATCGCCGCGCCAATGCCGCGCGACCCGCCGGTGACGAGCGCGACCTTGCCGGCGAGTGGATGGGAGGTCTGGGCCATGGTGTTCGCTCCTTGCGTGTTTATGGAGCAAAGGATGGTCCGCTCGTCCCACTTGGGTTAGTCGGATGCGGCTTGTTACTTTTTCAAGCGAAAGTTGAAAGTGGCCGTTTGGAAACCCTCGCCAATCTCGAGTCTTTCGTGCGCAGCGCCGAGCATGGCAGCTTCTCCGAGGCGGCCCGGCGACTCTCGCTGACCCCGGCCGCCGTTAGTCGGAACGTGGCCATGCTGGAGCGCAACCTCGGCGTACGGCTCTTCCACCGGTCGACCCGCAAGCTCACCCTGACCGAGGCAGGTGAGACGTTCCGCCTTTCAGTCGCCGGCAACCTCGATGGTCTCCAGGCGGCGATCACCGGCATCGCCTCTGCCGGCGGCGAGCCGACAGGCACCCTGAAGGTCAGCATGGCACCCACGTTCGGCGTACAGCACGTTTTGCCTTTGCTGCCGGGCTTCCTGGCCCGCTATCCGCGCGTCCGCCCAGAATGGCATTTCGAGAACCGGCAGGTCGACCTCATCGCGGAAGGCTACGACGCCGCCATCGGCGGCGGCTTCGAGTTGACCCCTGGGATCGTTGCGCGGACCCTGGCGCCGGCCCACATCGTCGCCGTTGCCTCGCCCGCGTTCATGGAAGGGCGGGCAGCGCCGACCGATCCGGCCGGGCTCCTGGACCTGGACGGGATCGTGCTGCGGTCCCTGCAGACCGGCCGAGTGCGACACTGGTCCATGCGCGACGCGGCCGGCCGGGAGGTGCCCGGGTTGCTCCGTGAGACCGTCATCGTCAACGACCCGCGCGCCATGTGCGAAGCGGCCTTGCTGGGCCTCGGTGTCGCCCTCGTCGCCATGCCGGACGTCGTTTCGGCAATCGAGGCCAGCCTGCTCGTTCGCGTCCTGCCAGAGTGGTATGCCGACGCGGGCTCGATCTCGCTCTACTACGCCTCCCGTAACCTGCTCCCGGCGCGAACGAGGGCGTTTGTCGATTGGATCAGTGACGCCTTCGCGGCGCAGCGCCTTGCCGAGCGGTTCGCCGCAGGCCCAAGCTGACCGGCGAGCACGCGCAGCACTCGCTGGCCGGCGGAATAACGGGTAACGATCATAAGATCTCCCATCAGACGGGCACTGCGGGGGCGATAGGTAATCAGGCAGCCCCTCTTCAATGGCGCTGCGCACCGCCGGAAGGAGTGTCTTTGTTCGTTTCCGAGCTGTTCGCGATCGGGGCTTCCATCTGCATCGCGCTCAGCGGCATGCTCGTCACCGAACTGAACGGACGCGTCGACGTGTTCCGTCTGGCCCGCTGGAATATGGTGGCGGCGGTGGTCATGACCGGGGCCGTTTCGCTCGCCATCGGGGGCTGGCGGTCGCTGGCCTTCTGGCAGGTCGGGCTTCTGGCGTGGTCGGGCCTGTTCGGGATCATCATCGCAACGACGACCTACTACGCGACGATCTACGCCATCGGGCCGCGCAATACGGCCCTCATGTTCTCGCTGACGTCCCCCTTCGCGCTGGCGCTCGGATATGTCGTTCTCGGCGAGACGATCAGCCTGCAACAGGCTTGTGGCATCGCGTTGGTCCTCTGCGGCATCGTCCTTGCGATCGGACGACCGCAACGGGAGGGTGCGGGAGCTGCGTGGGGTGGCCTCGCGCTCGGCGTCATCACGGCGCTCGGCCAAGCCACGGGCAGCCTGCTGGCCCGCCCGGCGATGGCGGCAGGCGCCGAACCGTTCACCGCGATGGCGGTGCGGGCGGGGGTCGCTGCTGTCTTCTTCCTGCTGGCGGCCCGGCTACCTATCCCCGCCCTTCGCCGACCCTACCGGTTCTCCCGTCGCGATCTCGGCATTGCGGTCGCGGCAGCCTTCGCCGGCACGGGACTCGGGATGTCGCTGCTGATGGCGGCATTGGCCCATGGCCACGTCGGCACCGTCTCGACCCTGTCTTCAATGACGCCGGTGGTGATCCTTCCCATGTCCTGGATCAGGAGCGGCGTAGCGCCACCTCTCCGAGCTTGGATCGGCGCGGTCCTGGCGGTTGCGGGAACAGCGGCTATCAGTCTGACATGAAGCTGGCCCGTCACCTTCACCAATTCTCGCTTGTCGAAGGTCTTCGAGGCTGCCGGATTGCG
>CAXTCV010000293.1:0-4330 GCA_964242725.1 uncultured Methylobacterium sp. | reverse complement strand
CAGGAAGGCCGGGTTGAACAGCTTCGAGGCGTAGCGCGCCGCCCCGTCGCACAGGATCGTCACCACGGTGTGGCCGGGCCCGAGTTCCCGGGCCAGCCGGATCGCTCCGGCGACGTTGATCCCCGAGGAGCCGCCCAGCGACAGCCCCTCCTCCCGCATCAGGCCGAACACGATGTCCAGCGCCTCGCGGTCCGGGATGCGGAAGGCGTGGTCCGGGGTGAAGCCGTCGAGGTTCTGCGTGATGCGGCCCTGGCCGATCCCCTCGGTGATGGAGGCGCCCTCGGCCTTCAGGGTGCCGGTCGTGTAGTGGGCATAGAGGGCCGAGCCCTCCGGGTCCGAGAGGGCGATCTTCACCTGCGGATTGCGGGCGCGCAGGGCCTCGGCGGTGCCGGCGAGCGTGCCCCCGGTCCCGGCCGCGCAGGTGAAGCCGTCGACCCGGCCGCCGGTCTGCGCCCAGATCTCCGGGCCGGTGCCGTCCACGTGGGCCCGCCGGTTGGCGACGTTGTCGAACTGGTCGGCGAAGAAGGCACCCGCCGGTTCCGTGGCGGCGAGCTTTTCCGCGAGCCGTCGGGCGACGTGGACGTAGTTGTTCGGGTTGGCGAAGGGTACGGCCGGAACCTCGACCAGGCGCGCGCCCGCGAGCCGCAGGGTCTGCTTCTTCTCCTCGGACTGGGTGACCGGGATGACGATCAGCGTCCGGTAGCCCCGCACCGACGCCACCAGGGCGAGGCCGATCCCGGTATTGCCGGCGGTGCCCTCCACGATGGTGCCGCCCGGCCGGATCAGGCCCCGCGCCTCCGCGTCCCGCACGATGGCGAGCGCGGCGCGGTCCTTCACCGACAGGCCGGGATTGAGGAACTCGGCCTTCCCAAGAATCTCGCAGCCGGTCTCCTCGGAGGCCCGGCGCAGGCGGATCAGCGGTGTATGGCCGATGGCGGCGAGGACATCCGGAGCGGTGCGATTCGGTTCGGTCATGGGCGGGACCCTAGGCGGGTGCGCCGGGGCTGGCGAGCTTCACCCGAACACATGCCCCCCGTTGATCCGCAGGCCCACCGGATGCCCGGCCGGATAGCGCACGCCGTCGAAATCCTCCACGGCGAGCAGGCGCCCCTCGGCATCGGCCACCTCGATCCGCTGGCGTCCCTGCGTCCGGTAGGAGCTGCGCACGGTGCCGGTGAGATGCGCGGTCTCGGGCTCGGCGAGCTGCAGCTGCCAGGGGCGCACGTAGAGCTTGACCGGGCCGATCACCCCGGCGGGCGCGACCACCGGCGTCTCATGGCCCCGCACCAGGACGCGGCCGCCCTCGGCGATGGCCTCGACCTCGACGGAATCCCCCAAAAACTTCATCACGGTGGCGGAGGCCGGGTTTTCCTGGACATCGTCGGGGGTGCCGACCTGCTCGAGCCGGCCGCGATTCAGGACCGCCACCCGGTCCGACAGCTCCAGGGCCTCGTCCTGGTCGTGGGTCACGAAGATCGTGGTCTGGCCGGTGCGGTCATGGATCTCCCGCAGCCAGCGGCGCAGGTCTTTGCGCACCTGGGCGTCGAGGGCGCCGAAGGGCTCGTCCAGCAGCAGCACCCGGGGCTCGACCGCGAGTGCCCGGGCGAGCGCCACCCGCTGGCGCTGGCCGCCGGAGAGCTGAGACGGGTAGCGGTCGCCGAAGCCCGAGAGCCGGATCAGGTCGAGGAGGTCACCGACCCGGCGCTTGATCTCAGGCCTGGCCGGCCGGTCGGCGCGGCGCCGTGCGTTCAACCCGTAGGCGATGTTGTCGGCGACGCTCATGTGCTTGAACAGGGCGTAGTGCTGGAACACGAAGCCCACCGCCCGCTCCTGCACGGGCAGGCCGGTGGCATCGTCGCCGCCGAACAGGATCCGGCCCCGATCCGGCGCGTCGAGCCCGGCGATGATCCGCAGCAGCGTCGTCTTGCCCGAACCCGAGGGGCCGAGCAGGCCGATCAGCTCCCCCGCCCGCACGTCGAGGGACAGGTCGTGCAGCACCGCCGCCGTGTCGAAGGTCTTCGAGACGTTCTCGACCCGGATCGCCGTCGACGGGCGGTCCGAGGGGGCGTCAGTGCGCCCGGCCGCTCGCGAGCTCGCCCGAGAAGCGCCATTCGAGGACGGATTTGAGGACGAGGGTGATGAGGGCAAGGGCGGCGAGGAGCGAAGCGACGGCGAAGGCGGCGACGAAGTTGTACTCATTGTAGAGGATCTCCACGTGGAGCGGGATGGTGTTGGTCAGGCCGCGGATGTGGCCCGACACCACCGAGACCGCCCCGAATTCGCCCATCGCCCGGGCATTGCAGAGGAGCACGCTGTAGAGCAGGCCCCAGCGGATGTTGGGCAGCGTCACCGTGCGGAACGCGTGCAGGCCCGAGGCGCCGAGCGTCAGCGCCGCCTCCTCCTCGGCGGTGCCCTGCTCCTGCATCAGCGGGATCAGCTCCCGGGCGACGAAGGGGAAGGTCACGAACACCGTGGCCAGCACGATCCCCGGCAGCGCGAACAGCACCTGGATGCCGTGGTCGAGCAGAAATCCGCCGACCAGCCCCTGGGAGCCGAACAGCAGCACGTAGATCAGCCCCGAGACCACCGGCGAGACCGAGAAGGGCAGGTCGATCAGGGTGATCAGCAGGGACTTCCCGGGGAACTCGAACTTGGCGATCGCCCAGGAGGCGGCGAGCCCGAACACCACGTTGAACGGCACCGCGATCGCCGCCACGGTCAGCGTCAGGCGGATCGCGCTCCAGGCGTCCGGCTCCCGGAACGCGTCCAGGAAGGCGGCCAGCCCGTGCGACAGGGCCTGCGTGAAGACCGCGATCAGCGGCAGCACCAGGAACAGCGCCAGGAACGCCACGGCGATCCCGATCAGGACCGCGCGGGTGGCCGCCCCCTCGGAGGCGACCGGTCCCGGCTTGGCGGCCGGCACGTAGGCCGGGGAGAAGATCTCAGACATAGCCGAACCGCCGCCGTGACCAGGTCTGGATGAGGTTGATGGCGAGCAGCGTCAGGAACGAGATCCCGAGCATGATCGTGGCGATCGCCGCCGCCCCGCCATAGTCGAACTCGGAGAGCTTGATCACGATCAGCAGCGGCGCGATCTCCGACACGTAGGGCAGGTTGCCGGCGATGAAGATGATCGAGCCGTACTCGCCGACCCCCCGGGCGAAGGCGAGCGCGAAGCCGGTGAGCACCGCCGGGATCAGCGGCGGCAGCACGACCTTGGTCAGGGTGACGAGTCGCGTGGCCCCGAGGGTGGCGGAGGCCTCCTCGATCTCCTTGTCGATCTCGGCGATCAGCGGCTGCACGGTCCGCACCGCGAAGGGCAGGCCGATGAACACCATGGCGATGAAGATGCCCACCGGGGTGTAGGCCGCCTGGATGCCGAGCCGGGCCAGCGGCGCGCCGACGAGCCCGTCCGGGGCGTAGAGCGAGGCGAGCGCGATGCCGGCCACCGCGGTCGGCAGGGCGAAGGGCAGGTCCACCGCCGCGTCGACGAGCTTGCGGCCCGGGAAGCGGTAGCGGGTCAGCACCCAGGCGACCAGGAAGCCGAACACGGAGGCCACGAGGGCGGCGAGCGCCGAGACGCCGAAGCTGATCCGCAGGGCGCTCGCCACCCGCGGATCGGTGGCGACCCCCCAGATCCCCGAGAGCCCGAGGCCGGAGGCCTTGGCGACCAGCCCGGCGAGCGGCAGCAGCACGATCAGCCCGAGGCAGGTCAGCGTGTAGCCGAGGCTGATCCCGAAGCCCGGGATCACGCTCGGGCGGCGGAAGGTCCGTCTGCGGCGGGGCGTCTCGACCATGGTCCTGAGCCTCAGCGGCCGGCGCGGCTCAGGCGGTCGAACAGGCCGCCGGCGTCGAAGTTCCGCTTCTGGATCTCGTCCCAGGAGCCCTGCAGGTCCTCGATCTTGAACAGCTTGATGTCGGGGAGCTGGGCGAGGTCGGCGGGTGCCGCCGCGTCCCGCTTGATCGGCCGATAATGGTGCTTGGCGAAGATCGCCTGGGCGCGGTCGGTGTAGAGGAAGTCCAGATAGGCCTGGGCGGCCTTGGTCGTCCCCTTGCGCTCGGCGTTGGCGGCCACCAGCGCCACCGGCGGCTCGGCGTAGATCGAGCTCGGCGGCGAGACGATGTCGAACTTGTCGGCGCCGAACTCCTGGAGCACCAGATAGGCCTCGTTCTCCCAGGTCGGGAGCACGTCGCCGAGGCCGCGCTGGGCGAAGGTCACGGTCGAGCCGCGCGCGCCCGTGTCGAGCACCGGCACGTTCTTGTACACCTGCCCCACGAAGGCGTCGGCCTTGGCGGCGTCCTTGTCCTGGCCGTAGGCGTAGCCCCAGGC
>CAXTCV010000292.1:0-4332 GCA_964242725.1 uncultured Methylobacterium sp. | reverse complement strand
CCTGGTCGACGTGTTCCGCCGGGCCGGCTTCCCGGTGCGCATCCTCGTGCGCGCCTCGAGCCCGCGGCGGAACCTCACCTGGACCGACGTGGAGATCGCCGCGGGCGACATGCGCGACCCGGCCGCCGTGGCGGCGGCCCTGCGCGGCCAGCGCTACCTGATCCACGCCGCGGCCGATTACCGGCTCTGGGCGCCCGACATGGACGAGATCGTCCGCACCAACCGCGACGGCACCCGCCTGATGATGCGCGCGGCCCTGGAGGCCGGGGTCGAGCGGGTGGTCTACACGTCGAGCGTCGCGACGATCCGGCCGCCCGCCGACGGGGCGACGCCTTCCGACGAGACCATGCCGCTGACGCCGGAGACCGCCATCGGCGCGTACAAGCGCAGCAAGGTCGTGGCCGAGCGGGTGGTCGAGGAGATGATCGCCCGGGACGGGCTGAAGGCCGTGATCGTCAACCCGTCGACGCCGATCGGACCCCGCGACGTGAAGCCGACGCCCACCGGCCGGATCATCCAGGAGGCGGCGCTCGGCAAGATGCCGGCCTTCGTCGATACCGGCCTCAACCTCGCCCACGTGGACGACGTGGCCCAGGGCCATCTCCTCGCCCTCCGGAAGGGCCGGATCGGCGAGCGCTACATCCTGGGCGGCGAGGACGTGTTCCTGTCGCAGATGCTCGCCGACATCGCCGGCATGGTCGGGCGCAGGCCGCCGACCGTGAGATTGCCGCGGGCGGCGGTCTACCCGGTGGCGTTCTTCGCCCAGCTCGCCGCCCGGGTCACGGGCCGGCAGCCCTTCGCGACCATCGATGGAATCCGCATGTCGCGCTACCGCATGTTCTTTTCGGATCGGAAGGCGCGCGCGGAACTGGGCTACACGGCACGGCCCTACCGCGAGGGCCTGTCCGACGCGATCACATGGTTCCGGGAGGCGGGGTATCTCGCATGAGCACCCTCGACAGCGCCACTGCGGCCCGCTCCGGCAAGGGGCACCGCGACGAGAACTTCCCGGTCGCCTCGCACCTGATCCACCCGCATCACCGCGGCGCGATCCTGGCGTTCTACGATTTCGTCCGCGCCGGCGACGACGTGGCCGATCACCCGGACCTGTCCCCGGAGCGCAAGATCGAACTCCTCGACCGGCTGGCCGACGCGCTGACCGGCGCGGGCCCGTCCGATCCTGAGGCGGCGCCACTCAAGCGCGAGCTGGCCAGCCGGGTCCTGCCGCCGCGCCACGCGCTGGAACTGCTCGACGCCTTCCGGATGGACGCCCGGAAGAGCCGCTACGCGACCTGGGACGAGCTGATCCACTATTGCCGCTCCTCGGCGATGCCGGTGGGGCGCTTCGTGCTCGACGTCCACGGCGAGGATCCGACCCGGGTCTGGGGACCGTCCGACGCGATCTGCGCGGCGCTGCAGGTGATCAACCACCTCCAGGATTGCGGCAAGGATTTCGCCGCGCTCGACCGGGTCTACATCCCGCAGGACGCCCTCGACCGTCACGGCGCCACGGTGGCGATGCTGGGCGAGGGTTCGGCGCCGCCCCAACTCCAGGCGGTGATCCGCGAGCTGGCGCAGAAGTGCCTTGATCTCCTCGACGAGGGCGCGATCCTGCCGGACCTGATCGACGACCTCCGCCTCTCGATGGAGATCGCCGCGATCCACCGCCTCGCCGTCGTCCTCGCCCGTGGTCTGCTGGAGCGCGATCCGCTCTCCGAGAAAGTCCACCACAGCAAGCGCGCCTTCGCCCTCACGGCGCTCGGCGGGGTCGCCGCGACGCTGGCGCGCCGCCCCTTCCGGGGCCGGGTCGTGCGCGCCGCCGACCGGGGAATCCGCGCGCAGGGCCGCCGCTCGCAGGGAAGCCGCCCGTGAGCGCCACCGCGACCCCCGCCGCCGCCGGGGCGGAATCCGCCCCGGCGCTGCCGGCCGCCGGCTCCTCCTTCTACACGGCGATGCGCCTGCTCCCGAAGGAGCGGCGGGAGGCCATGTACGCGGTCTACGCCTTCTGTCGGGCCGTGGACGACGTCGCCGACGACGGCGGCACGCGGGCGGTCCGGGAGGCCGAACTCGACCGCTGGCGCGCCGATATCGACGCCCTCTATGCCGGCCGTCCGGCCCCGCGGATGCGCGACCTCGTGGAGCCGGTGCGCCGGTTCGGCCTGAAGCGCGAGGATTTCCAGGCGGTCATCGACGGGATGGCCATGGATGCGGTCGCGGACATCGTCGCCCCTGATGCCGAGACCCTCGACCTCTACTGCGACCGGGTCGCGAGCGCGGTCGGCCGGCTGTCGGTGCGGATCTTCGGCATGCCGGAGGCGGACGGGATCCGGCTGGCCTGGCACCAGGGCCGGGCGCTCCAGCTCACCAACATCCTGCGCGACATCGACGAGGATGCCGAGCGCGGCCGCCTCTACCTGCCCCGGGAGAAGCTGGCGGCCATCGGCCTCTCGGATCCGACCCCGGCTCAGGCGATCACGCATCCCCGCATCGGCGAGGTCTGCGCCTCCCTGGCCCGCGAGGCGGAGGAGCATTACCAGGCGACCTGGGAGATCATCCGGCGCAGCCCCCGCAGGGCGACCAAGGCCGCCCGGCTGATGGCGGCCGCATATCATCTCTACCTGAAGGCGGTGATCGCGCGCGGCTGGGCGATGCCCCGGGCCCGGGTGAAACCCGGCAAGCTCGCGCTGCTCGGCGTCGTCCTCCGCCACGGCCTGATCTGATGGGCATTGTCCACGTCGTCGGGGCCGGCCTGGCCGGCCTCTCCGCGGCCGTCGCCCTGGCCGAGACCGGGACCCGGGTGGTTCTGCACGAGGCCGCCAAACAGGCGGGCGGGCGCTGCCGCTCCTACTACGACCCGGCGCTGGGCCTGACCCTCGACAACGGCAACCACCTGCTGCTCTCCGGCAACGCCGACGCGCTGGGCTTCCTGAAGACCATCGGCGCCCCGGCCGACGCGCTCACCGGTCCGGACGAGGCGGCGTTCGACTTCGCCGACCTCGCGACCGGCGAGCGCTGGTGCCTGCGCCCGAATGCCGGGCGGCTGCCCTGGTGGGTGATGAGCCCGTCGCGGCGCGTCCCCGGCAGCCGGGCCCGGGACTATCTCGCCCCGCTCGGGATCCTGCGGGCGGCCTCCGGCAAGCCGGAGGGGGCCGGCGGCACGATCGGCGCCCATATGGACTGCGACGGCGACCTCTACCGGCGGCTCTGGCACCCGGTGCTGCTCGCCGCCCTGAACACCGAGCCGCGGGACAGCGATGTCGGGCTCGCCGCCCGGATCCTGCGCGAGACCCTGGGGGCCGGCGGGAAGGCCTGCCGGCCGCTGGTGGCGGTGGAGGGCCTGTCCTACGCCTTCGTCGACCCGGCCCTGCGCCACCTCGCGGCCCGCGGCTGCGCGGTCCGGTTCGGGCGTCGCCTGCGGGGGCTCGACCTTGCGGAAGGCCGCGTCGGCCAGCTCCTGTTCGCGGACGGCGCGGAGACGCTCGGACCCGAGGACGGCATCGTGCTGGCGCTGCCCCCCTGGGTGGCGCGCGAGGTGTTGCCCGGTCTCCTCGCCCCGGTGGAATTCCGCTCCATCGTGAACGCCCATTTCGCCCTGGCGCCGAAGCCCAGCAGCCCGCTCGTCCTCGGCGTGGTCAATGCGCTCACGGAGTGGCTGTTCGCCTATCCGGACCGCTATTCGGTGACGATCAGCGGTGCCGACCGGCTGCTCGACGTGCCCCGGGAAGACCTCGCGCGCCGGATCTGGTCCGAGATCGCACAGCTTTGCAATCTTGCACCGGAACTGCCCAGCTGGCAGATCGTAAAGGAGAAGCGTGCGACCTTCGCGGCGACGCCGGCGGAGGCCGCGCGGCGCCCGGGGGCCGGAACCGCCTACGACAATCTCGTCCTGGCAGGCGACTGGACCGCCACCGGCCTGCCATCGACGATCGAGGGAGCGATCCGTTCGGGCATGACTGCCGCGCGCGCCCTGCGCGCCGGACCTGTCGCGCGTTCCGGAACCCGGGTGCGCGGCGCAGCTTGAGGCATAACGTCCGCCGCGAGGCGGTCGTTCGAGGTCGAGGATTATGAGAGAGGCCGTAAGCAAGGTCGAGGCGCTGCAGCGCTCGAAGACTCAGGGGATCTCGCTCGACGATGTCGAGCGCGGCATCGCGCATGCGACGCGTTCCCTCGCAGATCTGGCGCAAGACGACGGGCATATCTGCTTCGAGCTCGAGGCGGACGCGACGATCCCGTCCGAGTACATCCTGTTCCACCAGTTCCGCGGCACGCCTGTCCCTGACGGCCTCGAGGCCAAGATCGGCAACTACCTGCGGCGCACGCAAGGCCGGCACG
>CAXTCV010000291.1:0-4366 GCA_964242725.1 uncultured Methylobacterium sp. | reverse complement strand
ATGCTGACGCTCTGCGCGGTGATCGGCCTGATCCTCGGGATCGTGCATGCCGGGGCGACCATCGCGCATCCGGAGCATCGCGCGTTCCTCCGCGACGCGCTCACCAGCGTGTTCTTCACCCTGACGGTGATCCTCGGCGTGGTGGCGTGGCTGTTCGTCCTCGCCCACGAGAGCCGGCGGGTCGCCCAGGCCGAGACGATGCGCCAGACCGCGCTCTACCAGGCGGAGATCGCCGCCCATAAGGTCACCGACGCCAAGCTGCAGGAGGCCAAGGAGCGGGCGGAGGCGGCGAACCAGGCGAAGAGCCGCTACGTGATCGGGATCAGCCACGAGTTGCGCACGCCGCTCTCCACCGTGCTCGGCTACGCGCAGCTCCTCGAATCCGACCCGGCGATCCCGGCGCACCGCCTCAACGCGATCCGGGTGATCCGGCGCAGCGCCCAGCACCTGTCCGGGCTGATCGACGGTCTGCTCGACATCTCGCGCATGGAGGCCGGCCGCCTCCAGATCCACCGCGACGAGGTCCGGCTCTCCGACTTCCTCGACCAGCTGGTCGACATGGTCCGCCTTCAGGCCCGGGAGGCGGGCCTGGAATTCCGCTTCTCGCGGCCCGAGATCCTGCCGGCGGTGGTCGCCACCGACGAGAAGCGGCTGCGGCAGGTGCTGCTCAACCTGCTGTCGAACGCCATCAAGTTCACGGAGGCCGGCACCGTCTCGCTGGACCTCAGCTACCGGAGCCAGATCGCGGCGTTCACGATCCGCGACACCGGGCCCGGCATCCCGGAGGTGGATCGCGCGCGGATCTTCGAGCCCTTCGAACGCGGCTCCACCGCGGCGGCCCGGAATACGCCGGGGACGGGGCTGGGGCTGACCATCGCCAACCTGCTGGCGCAGCTGCTCGGCGGCGAGATCACCGTCACTTCGGCGCCCGGGGGCGGCACGCAGGCGCGGCTGCGGCTGATGCTGGCCTCGGTGGCCGAACCCGCCCCCATCGTCCTGCCCGCCCCCGCGCAGACGCCGGAACGGGCCTATGCGGGCGCCCGTCGCACTGTCCTGGTGGCCGACGACGACACCGCCCACCGCGCCCTGATGCGGGCGATCCTGGAGCCGCACGGGATCCTCGTGATCGAGGCGGGCTCGGGACCGGACTGCCTGGCGGCCGTGGCCGAGGGCGGGATCGACCTGATCCTGCTCGACATCGCCATGCCGGGGATGAGCGGCTGGGCCGCCGCCGCCGCCCTGCGGGCGGAGGGACATACCGGCCCGATCGCGATGATGTCGGCCAACGTCCACGAGATCAGCCCGGTGCGGGGCGACGATGCCCCCCATGACGCGATCTTCGCCAAACCCTTCGACCTGCGCGACGTGCTGGACCGGATCGGCAAGCTCCTGCACCTCGAATGGACCGATCCGGCGCCGGTCCCGCCGGCATCCGCCCCGGCGCTCGCCGAGATCGGTCATCCCGGGCCCGAGCATGTCGGCGAGCTGCTGCGCCTCGGGCGGATCGGCCATATCCGGGCCATCGAGGCCAAGCTCGACCGGATGGAGGCGGACGCCGCGGTGCCCCCGGCCTTCGTGGCGCAGATACGCGGGCTGGTGGAGGGCTACGATCTGCGCCGCTACCTCTCGGTGCTTCAGGGGCTCGCCCGCAATGGCTGACGCCCCGACCCCGCGGCCGCACCGGGACGTCGTCCTGGTGGTCGACGATTCCCCCGATACGCTGAGCTTCCTCACCGAGGCGATCGAGCGATCCGGCGCCACCGTTCTGGTGGCGGTCGGCGGCGACCTCGCCCTGGCGCTCGTCGACGAGATCACCCCCGACGTGATCCTCCTCGACGCGATGATGCCCGGCATGGACGGGTTCGAGACCTGCCGCCGGCTCAAGGCCAAGCCGCAGCTCGCCGGCGTGCCGGTGATCTTCATGACCGGGCTCAGCGAGACCGAGCACATCGTGAAGGGGCTCTCCGCCGGCGGGATCGACTACGTCACCAAGCCGATCGCCCCCGACGAGATCCTGGCCCGGATCCGCGTGCATCTCGCCAGCGCCCGCGCCGCGCAGAGCGCACGGGCGGCCCTCGACACGGCGGGGCGGACCCTGTTCGCCGTCGCGGAGGACGGGACCGTGCTGTGGTCGACGCCGCAGGCCGGACGGCTCCTGGCGGGGCTCGGCGCCGAACCCTCCGACGTCTTCGTCCTGCCGCCGCGGGCCCGCGAATGGCTGCGGGGCTGCCTCGCCGGTGCGACCGGCACCCTGTCGCTGACCGACCGGGACGGAGTTGCCTACGCCCTCAGCTTCATCGGCCGGACGCCGGACGAGATTCTGCTGCGCCTGTCGCGCGAGGAGCAGGCGGCGGGGGTCGAGCGGCTGCGGGCGCGCCTGCCCGTCACGGGCCGGGAGGCGGAGGTCCTCCTCTGGCTCTCGCGCGGCAAGTCGAGCCGCGACATCGGCGAGATCCTGGGGTTGAGCCACCGGACCGTGACCAAGCATCTGGAAGGCATCTACGCCAAGCTCGGCGTGGAGAACCGCACCGCGGCCTCGATCATCGCGGCGCGCCATCTTCAGGATTGAGTCGGCGCTGCGGTCCCCATCTTGTCCACAGGCGTCGCGGCCCGGCGCAACGCCTTGGTAAGCGCCCGCGCGCCACGGTTCCGGCTCAGATCGACAAGCCGAGCCCGGACGCGATGATGACCTGCCAGCAACTCGCCGAGGAACTGAAGCGGATCGCCACCACGCAGGTCAGCGACATCACCCGCGCGGTCAAGGAGGGCCAGAAGTCGATCGCCCTGAACGAGGTGCGCGATATGGCGCGGCGCCTCGAACTCCTGGCCGACGCCTTCGACCCGCGGCCGGCGATCGAGGACGCGGAGCCGGGCGACGGCGTGCAGGCCGCCTGACGCACGTATCCGGCCCTCCCGAGGAGCCTCCCCATGATCCACGCCCATTTCATCGTCCGCTTCGGCGGCGTGTCGCTGCCCGCCTCCGCGGCACAATGGGTCGCCGACCCCGACGCGGCCCGGGCGACCGCGCGCACGATCGTGCAGGGCCTCATGCGCCAGCACGGCGGCGACCCGCGTCTGCTCGACGCGACCATGGTGATCACCGACGAGACCGGCGCGACGCAGCTCGAAATCCCGTTCCTCGACGCGCTCTACATGCCCGTCGAGCCGGTGGCCGATCCGGACCGGCGGACGCGGCGCATCGCCCCGCCCTCGCGATTCGGCGCCACCCTGCGCCCGCTCCGGAGGCTCGCCGGCGCGATCGGTGCACGCATGCAGCCTTCGCACGGATCCCCGACGGATTCACGCTTTTCCGCTTGAAGAACGGGCTCCGCGCGTCTCCCTCGCCCGCAGAGGATGGGGCGGTCGCGCGGCACATTGCGAACGCCGCTGCTCCTGAAAAATCTCTGGGTAAAACCAGAACGGGCCCGGTCTGCGTGACTCGCGTGAGCCGGAACGCCCCTCACAGATCGCTGACCACGAAGCCCCGTTCGGCCAGGCGCTCCGTCAGGACGCGCCGGTGGCAGGAGGCCGGATCGCGCTCGAAGCAGAGCAGGCAGAGCGGAGCGGCCTCGGCCAGCGCGGCGAGGCCGTCGAGGGCGACCTGTCCGGCGGCCGTGTCGAGCACCTCCGCGCAGTAGATCCGGCGCATCAGCGCCGCGTCCCCCGCCCGGGCCGCCTGCCGGCCGGATTTCGGGGTCCCGAGGCTGCGCAGATGCGTGTAGCCGAGCCCGGAATCCCGCAGAGACGACCCGAGGGCGCCCTTCGAGAAGCCGCGCTTGCGCGAATTCGCCACCGCCCGGACATCTGCCAGGACGGCGACGCCCGCGGCGCTCAGGATCCCGGGGAAGTGCTCCGCATCCAGCCCTTCGTACCCTATGGTAAAGATTTGCTTGTTCACGGCGGCGTGACCGAACTCGTGTTTCAGGTCCGGCACTTAGCCGGGTGTCGCCCTGTGCAACACCCGGGGATGTCCTGCGTATGTCGCTGCGTTGCAACGCATCTCGGAATTCCGCCGCAATGATCGCAAAGGTCCGTTAACCGCGCCGGGGCCATCGAATACGCCTGTCTGAGGCGCATCTTCGGTGGCGGGCTAATCACTGATGTCGCGGATCGACCAGTTCTCGCGCACTTCCTCCCCCCGCCGGACTCGCGGCATGAGCGATCGGCTGAGGGTGACTCGCCGGCTCGCCGGCCGGTTCGCGGCGGCGGTGATCCTCGCCGGTCTCGCGGCCTGCGCGTCGAATAACGACTTCTACCCGACCAAGGGTGACGCGAAGCCCCATCCGGGCGTGGCCAAGGCCAAGCTCCATCCGATCCAGGGCATCGACATCTCCAAGTGGCAGGGCAACGTCGACTGGGCCTCGGT
>CAXTCV010000290.1:0-4367 GCA_964242725.1 uncultured Methylobacterium sp. | reverse complement strand
CCAGCGACCACGAGCGCAGGATGTATTCCTGGATCGCGGCCTTGATCCACCACATGGCGTAGGTCGCGAGCCGGAAGCCCTTGTCGGGATCGAAGCGCTTGACCGCCTGCATCAGGCCGACATTGCCCTCGGACACGACCTCGCCGATCGGCAAGCCGTAGCCGCGATAGCCCATGGCGATCTTGGCCACGAGGCGCAGGTGCGACGTCACGAGGCGATGCGCGGCCTCGCGGTCACCCGCATCCCGCCACGCCTTGGCCAGGGTGAACTCCTCCGTCGGCTCCAGCATCGGGAACTTGCGGATCTCGTCGAGGTAGCGCGACAGGCCACCTTCGTTGGCGAGCACGGGCAGCGTACCGGCCATGGCAATCTCCTGGACCTATGTCCCCCTGTCGGGCGGACGCGACGGACAACAGTGCCGTCCACTCGGGCCGCTCTTGAGCCGACCCTGCCGGCAACCCATGTTGCGAGGAGTTGCCGGTGAGCCCGTCGCCGTTGAGGACACCCACGTCGGCACCAACGCGCCACCGGCCGATTTGGTCGTACCATGGCACGATGTGACGCGGTACGGGGTGATCTTTCGCACGCTGCAGGGGAGCGGTTACAGCACCGTGCCATCCCTCACGCCGGCTCGCAAATGCCGCACGAGCGCGGCGAGATCGGCCGGGAGCGGGCTCTCGAACCGTAGCGTCTCACCGGTGCGCGGATGGCTGAAGCCGAGCAGCGCCGCGTGGAGCGCCTGTCGCCCCAGAGCCGCCAGGGCGGCCCGGGCATCCGGCGCCAGGCGTGGGGCCTTGGTCCGGTACGCGCCACCATAGACCGGATCCCCGAGCAGGGGATGGCCGCGATGGGCCAGATGCACGCGGATCTGGTGCGTCCGCCCCGTCTCCAGCTGGCAGCGCACCAGGGCGGCCTCCGGGTAGATTTCGGTGACGGCGTAGTGCGTGACCGCGTGCCGGCCGGACTCGTCGGAGACCACGGCGATCTTCTCACGGTGGTAGCGGGATCGGGCGAGATTCGCGCGGATCGTGCCGGCGCGCGGCTGGGGCAGGCCCCAGACCACGGCCGCGTAGGCGCGCTCCAGCGGCCCGGTGCGGCCGTGATCGGCGAACTGTGCGGTGAGTCCCTGGTGCGCGGCGTCGTTCTTGGCGACGACGATGAGGCCGCTCGTATCCTTGTCGAGGCGGTGGACGATGCCGGGGCGGCGCACACCGCCGATCCCCGACAGGCTCGCTCCGCAATGGGCGATCAGCGCGTTGACCAGGGTGCCGCTCTCGTGGCCGGGGGCCGGGTGAACCACCAGGCCGGCCGGCTTGTCGATGACGATCAGGTCGCCATCCTCGTAGACGATCGGCAGATCCGCGGCCTCCGCGGCCGGCACAGCCGGCGCCGGCGGGGGCAGCGTCAGGGCGATGCGGGCGCCGGCCGCGACCTTCTGGGCGGGATCACGCACCGGCGCCCCATCCCTGGTCACGTGGCCTTCCCGGATCAGGTCCTGCAACCGGGCTCGGGACAGGTCCGGAAACAGCGCCACGAGCGCGCGGTCGAGCCGCAGGCCGCCCTCCGCGACGATCCCGGCGCGTTCCTCGATCTCCGTGTCCACCACGTCTCCCATCCGCGCCTCGATCCGCCCTGCCGCGGCGGATTTCCCGACGGAGGCCCTTGCCCCCCCGGCGACACGTGGCTATAGCACCCCCGCACCGCCGGAAAGCTCCCATCGTCTAGCGGTCTAGGACGTCGCCCTCTCACGGCGAAAACAGGGGTTCGATTCCCCTTGGGAGCGCCAGCCGGTGCTGTAAGTCATTCGAACATCTCCTATTTCGGTGATTTTCCCCAAACCTTTACGGGGTGGTTTGGGCATTCTTGTTCCTGTTCCATCCCTCCAGCTTCGTGATTGCGCCTGTCGAAAGGCCCGCCCGGTTCGCGTCGCGCGTGTACCGTTCGGCCTCGGCGAGGGTGTTGTGGCCGAGCACGGCCATGATCTCGTGAGCGGTGCAGCCGGCCTCGGCGAGCCTTCGCCCTGCGGCTTTGCGTAGGCCGTGCGGCTGCGCGTCGAGCGGAAGGCCGGCGCCTGTGATGGCGTCCCGTAAGAAGCCGGAGAAACCATCCACCGTGAACGGGCGCCCGTATTCGGTGTTGAGGATAGTCGCGTGCTGCCGTGGCGTGTCGGCCAGGATGGCGCGCAGCTCCGCGTGCAGGGGCACGTCGATCTTGGCACCGGTCTTCTGCTGCACGACTCGGATGCGATTGCCCTTCACGTCGGCCCAGGTCATCCGGTGCACGTCCGATCGGCGCTGGCCGGTGAAGAGGTGCAGCGCGAAGGCCAGCCGCCGCTTGTTGCCGACGGGCCAATGCGCTTCGAACTGGGCGATCTCCTCGTCGGTCCAGGAGCGCACCTCGCCGATCTTTGGGCGCCGGATCGCGACGGAAGGGTCGGCGGTGAGCCAGCCCAGCACGATCGCGCGCCGGATCAGGATCCGAAGCTTCTTGAGCGTGTCGAGCGCCGCGCCGGGCTTGCCGGCCAGCGGGTCGAGGAAGGCTTTCACGATGCGGCCGTGGGTCAGGCCCGCGACCGAGCGGTGCCCATGCTCGACCCGCATCGCCTCCAGACGTCGCCGATAGCCGATCTTGGTCGTCTCGCGCAGCCCGGCGTACTCGCCGCTCTTGTAGTAGGACTGGACCAGAGCCTCGATCGTGCCAAGCTCTGCGGCGGCTCGCTTCTGCATCGGCTTCGGCGTGCGCCCGGCGAGTGCTTCCTGGTAGGCCGTCAGGAAAGCCTCCGAGCCAACCGAGCCGGGCAGGGGCAGGCGAGGGCCCTTGTCCTTCCGGAAGTAGGTCCGGACCTTGCCGTGGCGGTCGCGCCAGCACTCGACGTAGGGCGGCAGCTTACGGGGCATCGATATCCTCCCAGGTTGAATCCCGGGCGGTATCCTGGCCGTCGATGGGGAGGTTGTCTGCGGCACCGTCCAGCTCGCGGACGCACCACACTTTTCGGGCATCGATCCGCCGCGCTCGCGGCATCCGGCCGTCGCGGACCATCTCGTCGAACTTGTTGGGTGAAACGCACACGTAGGCCGCTGCGGCTTCGCGACTGATGAGCCGCGGCGAGAGCGTCGGTGGCAGGGCACAATGGCGGGATCCACGCATCCCGGCGACACCAGGAACTGGCAGCAAATCCTGATCCTGGTGCGCGCGCCGGGGCATCACGCCCCCTCGTCAGCTGCGTCAGGCTGCAGGCCCGCGCGCACGTGTTCGTGGATGAGGTTGAGATCGAGCAGCGTCACCAGGCCGCCGAACTGAACCAGTGCGTCGCCTAGCTCCTCCGGCTTGACGTAGAGACGGAAAGAAGCGGTGTCCGCGACCCCTTTGGGGGCAAACGCCACGATGCCGCTTAGATCGCCATCGAGACGACGCCGTCGAGCGAGGGCGAACGGAGTGCGGAGGTAGGTCTCGGCGAACCAAACCGCCTCACTGGCGGCAATTCCGGCCGCCGTCATCAAAACGACTGTTCGAGCGATGCACACATCGATGTGGCTGAAGCGGTTCCAGCCGTGCGCGCCGGCAGTGTCTGGGAACAGGCCATTGCGATGACGCCATGTCCGCAGCGTTCCCGTCGAGCAGCCCGCAACTGCGGTCAAGGTCGCGGTCGTGCAGGTCTCGTTTCGAGCATCCATCGCGCAAACCGTTTCACCTGAGACCGTTGTAGCACAGCCGTAGACCGTTTCAAGCGAGACCGTTTCAGAAAATCAGCTCCAAGCGGATGCGCGAGGGGCGTTCGTCGGTATCGATTCAATTATTGGTTGCATACGCCTGACGGCGGTTGCACTCTCTCGCGGCTGACTGTCGGTTGCCTCCCACGCTCGCCTTCACATGCCCTGATCAGTTGAAGGCGGGCGTGGATACCCCAATCTGGTTCGGCAAAATGGCGTTCGTGTCGCTGATCAATGCAGAGGCCATCATGATTGCGCTGGGCGTGTACTGTGTCGTTGCCGGTGCCAGCATGGCGGCGGTAGCCAAGTGGTTCGTCCAATATCGTGCCATCCTTGAGACGTTCGGTGGCAGCCTGTTCCTGGCCGGGCTCGGATGCGCCGGTGCAGGTCTGGCGCTCGTTCCCTGACCCACGGCAGTTCCCGGGCAGACCGTTCAGGCTTATCCTCACCGAGTCGGCATCGCGCCGACCTCCACGCCCGCCCTACGGCCCAACCCCAGTGCTCACCGGGCGGGCGTGGATGCCCGGATCATACTTCCAGATCCCGATCGCCGCCGCGCAGCCACACGACCTGCGAGGCGTGATGGTTCTCCGACGCACCCAGGGACGGCTCATCGTCCCCACCGTCCTCGAGGTCCGGATCCTCTGCGATCTCGTC
>CAXTCV010000289.1:0-4367 GCA_964242725.1 uncultured Methylobacterium sp. | reverse complement strand
GCGTCGTCAGGCTCCCGAGCGTCGGCACGAGATCGGCCGGCGGCTGCTCCCACCAGTCCATCTCGCCGGTCTGCATGGCCGAGGCGGCGGTGGCCTGGTCGGGGATGACCTGCCATTCGACCCGGTCGACGAAGGCGCGCTTGGGGCCGGAGGTCCATTGCGGCGTGCCGCCCTCGCGGGGGACGTACTTGTCGAAGCGCTCGTAGACGACCCGGGCGCCGACCACCCGCTCGTCGGCCTTGAAGCGGAACGGGCCGCTGCCGACCATCTCGGTCACCTGGGTGAACGGGTCGGTCCTGGCGAGGCGCTCCGGCATGATGGCGCAGATCGAGGAGCCGATCTTGCCCAGGGCGTCCGGCAGCAGCGCGAAGGGCTTCTTCAGCCGGAACTGGATCGTCCGGTCGTCGGGGGCCGAGAGTGCGTCCGTGTAGGCCATGAGCGTCTGGCCCATGGCGTCGCGCTTGCCCCAGCGGGCGATGCTGGCCACGCAGTCCCGGGCGAGCACGGGCGTGCCGTCGTGGAAGATCAGCCCGGGCCGCAGCGTCAGGCGCCAGAGTCTGCCGTCGGTCTCGACCGTGTGGCCGGCGACCATCTGCGGCTGGGCCGCGTAGGCGGCGTCCGTGCCGTAGAGCGTGTCGAACACCGCGAGCCCGTGGTTCCGGGTCACGTAGGCGGTGGTCCAGATCGGATCGAGCACCGTCAGATCCGCCTGCGGGATGAACTTGAGCACCCGCGCGGCCGTGCCCTGCGCCAGCGCCGGGGCGGCCAGCGCCGCGCCCGACAGGGCCATGAAGGATCGTCTGTTGAGCATGCCAGCCTGTCCGCCCCGGTGAGGTCCGCCGGATCGTAGCACGCGCCGGGCCAGGGGACGCGCACGGTGTCGCACCGCGACGACCGCCGCCGCCGCGGCACGGGCCGCGGGCGGACGGTCGGAAGAACACAAACACTTTATCGGTCTCTATAAGATCGACTTTCCCGCGCCCTTGGCGGTGGGGACAATGTTTTGTCAACAGAAAGACTTTATTTGCGCTCACGGGGCCGGAGCGGTCGAGCCCGACGGTCTGGACGTCCCTCGGACGCGATCCCGGCCGGCAAGTCGCCGCTGCCATCCGGTCCGGTGACCGGACGGGGTTCCCAGGATCACGCAGCGCCATGAATTTCACGGTCTCCGCACGCCTCGCCGCGCGCCGGTTCGCCTATCAGCACGCCTCCGTCCTCAACGCCCTCGACCAGGGCATGAGCCTGATCGCGGCCGGCATGGCCGAGGTGACGATCACCGACGGGAGCGGCCGGGGCCGGTCGCCGGCGGCGCTGTATCAGTCCCTGTTCGGCGCCGGTCTCCCCGGGCCGGCGCAGGCCCGGCCGGAGTCGACGGTGATGCGGGCCGCCTGATCGACCCCGACGCGCCGCGGTCCACCGCCGCCGCCGCTCTCGTTGTCCGAACCAAGAAATCCAACGGATACGGATTCGTCTTTCTGGACATCTCCCGAGATCAGGCTTAACCTAAGTGTGTTCGTGCCGCCGACGTCGCGGCTCGAATGCTTCCGAGGATCGTTATACATGAAGCGCCGTAGCGCGCGGCCATTTATGGTCGAAGTCAAGCACGCCCGGACCCACCGTACAGCACCGACCGACGCCGATCCGCAGACGCGACCGGCCAAGGTTCTGTGGCAGGAACTGGTCCAGGCCGAGACGAAGCCGGTGCGGCCGCCCTTCGAGGCGGCGCCGGCCCCGCGGCCCGAGCCGAAGGAGCCGGAGGCTCCGGCCCGCCGCGTCCTGCCGAGCCTCGTCCCCATGTTCGAGAGCGCGGCCGAACCGCAGATCGCCGTCGAGGCCGACCCGGTGCCCCGCCCGCGGCGGCCCCGGACGCCGCGCGACCAGGCCCCCGCGGTGGCGCGGCCCGCCCGGGAGACCCCCGCGGCACAGCCGGTTCCGGAGGCCAGCCCGGCCGCGATCCGGCTCGATCCGATCGCCGCGAGACCCGGACCCGCGGATCCGGCCGGACCCGCTCAGGACCTGATGCCGCGTCCCGCGCCCTGGCGCCGGACGAAGGCGCTCAGGCTCGGCGAGCGCTGGAAGCGCCGTCTCCCGCCCTACGCCCGCTGAGCGGCGTCCGGCCCGCGCCGCCGCAGGGCGGCGCGCAGGGGCGTCGGCATGCGCGGTCGGATCGCGGGTGATCAGGCCCCGCGGCACCCCGTCGGAACGGGGCCGCCGGGTCCTTCGCGCACCGGAGCCTCGCTTACGGGGGCCTCGCTCACCGGGGCCTCGGAGGCCGGCCGCTCCGGCACCGTGCCCCCGGCCAGGTGCGAATTGCGGTAGCGTGCGTCGCCCGTGACCTCCCGCTCGACCCAGGGCGGCAGCACCACGGGCTGGTCCTCGCGTTCGAGTTCGATCTCCGCCAGGATGAGACCCGAGAGCGCGCCGCCGAAGACGTCGACGTCCCAGGTGGCCCCGGCATGCTCGACCCGGAAGCGGGTCTTCTCCAGGCGCCGGTCGGCCGGCACGCGGGCCAGCAGCGTCGCGCCGTCCGTCGGCGCGATGGCGAACTCGACCTCTTCGCGGCGGGCGCCGCGCCGCGGGCTCTTCCACGTGACCAGCATGCGCTCGCCCGCCTTGCGGATGCGGATGGTGTTGGCGGCGTCGGTGAAGAGATAGCCCTGAACCAACGGCGTCCCCGACTCGCAGAGCGGCAGGACGGCCGGACTCGCGATGAATTTGCGCTCGATCTCGACAGCCATGCCGTGACTCGGTGTCGTTGGGGGCGGGAGCTTTCGCGGACAAACCGCCGCACGGCAAGAGGCCGACCGCGCGTCGCGCCCGGCGTTACAGATATGGCTCCCCGACGACCGGGCCTAGATGTAAAGCCAAAATCTATATCTATGTAAATGTGTCCGTCGTCGATAGAATGCAGGATCGTCGTCAGAAATTTCGTCCGTTCACATCCCTGAGGTCTGCGCTGAAGACGGCATCGAAACAGTCGGGTTTGAGGAAGCTGCTCCGGAAGGCGCAGGCCAAGCCGCTCAAGCAGGTTGCGGCATTGCCGTTCCGTATCGGTCCGGACGGTCAGATCGAAGTGCTGCTGATCACCTCGCGCGATACCGGCCGCTGGATCATCCCCAAGGGCTGGCCGATGTCCGGCCGCAAGGCGCATCGGGCCGCCGAGCGGGAGGCGTTCGAGGAGGCCGGCCTGATCGGGCAGATCGCGGCGGATCCGGTCGGCTGGTATCGCTACGAGAAGCGCCTCGCCGACGGCCGCGCGCTGCCCTGCAAGGTACGCGTCTACCCGCTGCGGGTGGAGGCCCAGCGCGCGCGCTGGCCGGAGCAGGACCAGCGGACGCTGCGCTGGTTCGCCCCCGAGGATGCGGCGCGCCTCGTCCAGGAGGACGAGCTCCAGCGGCTGCTCGCGGGCTTCGCCGCGGAGCCCTGCGACGGGCTTGCCTGACCGAATCCGGCGGCACGACCGTCCGCGGCTCCATCCGTTTCCGCACCGGCACGTCCGTCCGCCACCGACGCAGAGCGCGTCATCCGGGGAACCGGCGGATCGCTCCACCGTTGGTTGATCAGATTGGATCGTTTCTAAATCCGGAGCGGTCCTCTGAATGCCGGACCGGACGGCCCCAGGCCGCCGGTCTCACGGGAGCCTGATCATGAACGCGAAGTGTGAGACCTGCCGTTTCTTCGACGAGCACAAGGGCAACGGCGCCGTCGCGCAGAACGATGCCGGCCTGTGCCGCTTCAATCCGCCCGTCAGCCAGCCGGCGCCCGAGTCCAGGGGCCTCTGGCCCGTCGTCGCCTCCAAGGATTGGTGCGGCCACTACACCCCCGAGATGACGGCGGCCGAGTAACCGCCGCCCGGCGATCCCGCCATCGGGGCCGGCCTTCGGGCCGGCCCCTTTCGTTTGGCCGTCGCGAATCCCGGCGCCGCCCCTGCGCCCGGCGCGTCGTGGGCGCGACGGATGGGCCCAGGCGGGCCCCGACCCCTGATCGCGGCGCCGGTATCGCCTACCTTGGAGCACATCCAGGGTATCGGGGTTTTCCCCCGCGCATCCCGCCCCGCGCGGCGAGCCGGCGATGCGCCGCCCGCACCGTTGTGACCTGAACCGGAGAGACTTGATGCTGGGAGCTACCGCCGCCGCGCCCGAGGGCGCCGGCGCCAGGGCCGCGGACACGTCCGCGCGGACACCTGCACCGACCGACGCGCCGGTCCTGGCCAAGGTCACCTTCACGGTGAACGGCCAGCGCCGGGACCTCGAACTCGACACCCGCACCAGCCTGCTCGACGCGGCGCGCGAGCACCTGCACCTGACCGGATCCAAGAAGGGCTGCGACCACGGCCAGTGCGGCGCCTGCACGATGATCGTCGACGG
>CAXTCV010000288.1:0-4387 GCA_964242725.1 uncultured Methylobacterium sp. | reverse complement strand
CATGGCGCGCCGCCCCGCAGGTCCCTCCCCCCGCGACGGCGGCCGCCGCGGCCGCGCGGCCGTCGGCGCGATCGCGCCCGACGCCGCGACCTCGCCCAAGGCGCCGGCCCCGAAGCCGGCCGCGCCGCCCGACCCGAACCTCGTCCTGCTGGGTGAGTTCGGGCGGGCGCACGGGCTCAACGGCGAGGTCCGCCTCAAATCCTACACCGCCGACCCGCTGGCGATCGCCGGCTACGGCGCCCTGACGACGGCGGACGGGCGCAGCCTGTCGCTCGCCGAGGTGCGCCTCGCGCCGGGCTCTTCGCCCGACATGCTGATCGCCCGGGTGACGGGCGTCTCCGGCCGCAGCGCCGCGGAAGCGTTGAACCGCCTCGCCCTGTTCGTCGCCCGCGACCGCCTCGCCGCCCCCGAGGACGACGAAGTCTATGCCGCCGACCTGATCGGCGCCACGGCGGTGGACGAAGCCGGCTCGGCGGTCGGCACGATCGTGGCCGTGCCGAATTACGGCGGCGGCGATCTCCTGGAACTGCGTCCCCCCGGCGGGGGCCCCACGGCGCTGCTGCCGTTCACGAAGGCCTTCGTGCCAGCCCTCGATCTGGCGCAGCGGCGGGTCACCGTGGCCGTTCCGGAGGATCTGTTCGCGCCGGTGGGCGAGAAGCCGGCCGACGATCCGGGCTGAGGCGCCGATCCGGGACTCGACATCCCTCCGCTCCCAAACACCCGCATCGCGGATCCGAGCCGTCCATCGCATTCGGAGGCGCCGTCCTGCAGCGCAGGCTTTGCGGATGGCCGCCAGAACGCGCCCCGGGTCCTGGCGTGCTTGTACGCCGTGGGAAGATACGGGCACCGTCCATCCACGACTCGTGGCCGAGCGCGTCTGGCGCGCGACGGATGCCGCCTCCGGTATGGCCATCCCGGAGTTGCTCACGCCTCCAGGCTTGCGTGGGGCTGACGCGGCGACCTCGCGACCGGCGTGGAATGCGTCAAAGCCCCCTGTCGCGGCATCAATTTCAACGCTGGACGCAGTTGTGGCAACCCCCGATCTCCGCTAGGAGGCGGCATAGGCAAAGGTTCTTTGCGGGCATACTCAATGTTGACCCTTGCGCAACGCGGGATCCATGTCGATCGCGATTTTAATTTACAAAAACAATATCATAAAGACATAATTGACGACGTTTTCTGGTCTCTCGTTCCTCAAGTCTGGGAGTACAGCGAACTCCCCGTGGAAATTCTGTTCAATCTATATACGGCCGTACGGTATGTGACGCAGTCCGGGATGCCCGGTGATTTTGTGGAATGCGGCGTTCATCTCGGTGGCTCGATCATGATGATGGAACATGCACTGCTCTTGGGCGATACCCACCCCGACCGCAGGATTTTCGCGCTCGACACGTTCACGGGTTTCGTCCGGCGAACGGACGAACTCGACATCGATATCGAGACCGGTGCGAAGGCTTGCATACCGGCCAATGATCTCGATTACACCGAGGGCTCCACTGCCAACATGAGGTCAGTCGGGTTTGCCAATTTAAGCATCGTGAAAGGCGATATCCTGGACACGATCCCGACGCTGGATGTGAAAGCGATTTCGATTTTAAGACTTGATACAGACACCTACGACACGACAAAATTTGAGCTTGAACATCTCTATGATCGCGTCGTCCCCGGAGGCGTCGTCATCATCGATGACTATGGGTACACGTTCGGCTGCAAAAAGGCGGTCGACGACTTCGTTGCCCCGAGACAGATCATGCTTCAGAGAATCAACCGGAACGTCAGGGCCTGGGTGAAGACGGACTGATCGTGCGTCGATCCCGGCATCCGGCACGCCGGCGATGGCAGGCCTCGCCGGGAGGAGCGCGACACAAGCCCTCACTCCCTCTCGCGGTGCCCGCACCGGCGGGCTTCGAAGGCGCCGGCCGGAGATCGCGCAGGGTCCCGGGGCCGCTTTCGGATGAACTCAGGTTGCGGACGGCGACCGTGCCCGCCGCGGCGGCCGCCCCCCTCAACGAGGGTACCGCCGACCGCTGCCGCTACCGCGCTGTGGCGGCATCCCGGCAGGGGCGGATCGTGTCCGGCTTCGGCCGCTGCTCCGGCGTGGGCGCCGCGAACACCGCGAGGTAGGCACCGCCCTTCAGCGGGTGGAATCCGGTCTCCCGATACCCCGCGGCCGAGAGTTCGCAGCGCAGGAGCGCCGGTGGGGTGCCGTGCCGGGACGGGATGTCGTCGGCGTCCACGATGCCGACGCGACCACCCGGGCGCATCGCCGCGGCGAGGTTGTGGAGCAGGCCGAAGGGCTGGGTGATCTCGTGATACATGTGGACGAGGAGCGCCGCGTCCACGGAGGCCGGGGGCAGGCGCGGATCGTGCGGCTCGCCCTGCACCACGGTGACATTGCCGAGCCCCGCCACCCGCTTCTCCAGGGCCGCCAGATAGGCGGGGGTCACGTCCTCGGCCAGCACCCGGCCCTCCGGCCCAACCCGGGGGCTCAGCCGGACCACGTAATAGCCGCTGCCGGCGCCGATATCGGCCACCGTCTCGCCGGGCGCGATGCCCAGCCCCCGGGCGACCTGATCGAACTCGCCGGCCTTGTCGCGCTCCGCCTCCGCGGACCAGCGCGGCGCCACGATCTCGGCCACCGGCCGGTCGGGCTTCGGGAACGCCCCCGCGGGCGCGCCCGGAGGGGCCAATGGTCCGGCCGCGAGGGCCGGACCGGCGAGGAAGAGCGAGAGAAGGGCCGCCGCGCGCATCATCGCCGACAACCCGCCGGGGGCGGATCGGTGCCCGGGCCGTTGACCGTGCCGCACCCCGCGCGCGATCAAGCGGCATGACGCGCGCGGACATGCCCTGGCGGGCCACGATCCTGACCCTCTACCCGGAGATGTTCCCGGGCCCCCTCGGCCTGTCGCTGTCCGGCGACGCCCTCGCCCGGGGCGACTGGACGCTCGAGGCCCGCAACATCCGGGAGCATGGGCTCGGCCGCCATCGGGCGGTCGACGACACGCCCGCCGGCGGGGGCGCCGGGATGGTCCTGCGCTGCGACGTGCTCGGCGCCGCCATCGATGCCGCGAGCCCGGCCGGCGACCCGCGCCCGCGCCTGCTCATGTCCCCCCGCGGCCAGCCGCTGACCCAGGCGCGCGTGCGCGACCTCGCCGCGGGGCCGGGGGCGCTGATCGTCTGCGGCCGGTTCGAGGGGGTCGACGAGCGCGTCATCGCCGGGCGCGGCCTGGAGGAGGTCTCGATCGGCGATTACGTGCTCTCGGGGGGCGAGATCGCCGCCCTGGTGGTGCTCGATGCCTGCGTCCGGCTGCGGCCCGGGGTGATGGGCAAGGTCGAATCCGGCGTCGAGGAGAGCTTCGAGGGCGGGCGCCTCGAATACCCGCACTATACGCGGCCCCGGGACTGGGAGGGCCGGCCGATCCCCGACGTGCTCTCGGGGGGCAACCACGGCGCCATCGCCCGCTGGCGGCGGGCGGAGGCCGAACGCATCACCGCCGAGCGGCGCCCGGACCTCCTCGGCGCGGGCGCGCCGGGTCAGGCCACCTCGAGGTCGATCACCGGACCGTCGCGGTCGTGATCCAGCGGATCGAGCCGCAGCGGCTGCCGCAGCGGCCGCCGGAGATGGCCCGGGAGCGCGACATGGGCCGTTAAGGCTCCAATAACCACAAGCAGAGCAGACCAGACCGCCAGTATCGCGGCGCTGTGGATGGACATGGGCGTACCTCGAACACAACACGGCACGCGGTTAAGCCTAATGCCCGTGGCTTAATCGACGGTTCCATGCCCGTCCGCGGAGAGTCCCGGCCGGGGGCAGGCAGCGAAGATCGCTGGCCCGGCAGGCGCTTGCAAGACAGACGCTTTGGGCGCATGCGCGAGCGCGGGAGGCACCGCCCCGCCGCGGCGCATCCCCCTGCAAGGATGGATTGCGATGACCAGCCGCCCCACGCAGCGCCCGCGCGTGCCCCATTTCTCGTCCGGCCCCTGCGCCAAGCGCCCCGGCTGGACCCCCGCCGCCCTCGCCGACGCCGCCCTCGGCCGCTCGCACCGCTCGGCCCTCGGCAAGGCCAAGCTCGGCCGGGCCATCGACCTGACGCGGTCGGTCCTGCAGGTGCCCGCCGATTACCGCATCGGCATCGTCCCGGCCTCGGACACCGGCGCCGTCGAGATGGCGATGTGGACGCTGCTGGGGCCGAAACCGGTCGAGGTCGCCGCCTGGGAGGCCTTCGGCAAGGAGTGGGTCACGGACGCGCTGAAGGAGCTCAAGATCGATCCGCGCATCCACCAGACGCCCTACGGCGTGCTGCCGGACCTGGCTGCGATCGACACGCAAGGCAGCGACGTGGTCTTCACCTGGAACGGCACCGCGGCCGGCGTGAAGGTGCCCGAC
>CAXTCV010000287.1:0-4387 GCA_964242725.1 uncultured Methylobacterium sp. | reverse complement strand
TTGGTGCGGCTGACCGAGAGGTCCTTGAGGCCGGAGCGCACGAAGCTCGCCACCTCGTTTCTTCGGGTTTCCGGACCGATGAAGCCGGGTTGCTCCTCGTAGAGCTTCAGCAACTTGTCCTGGTAGGCGGAGAACCGGAACAGGAAGTTCTCCTCCTCCATCCACACGACCGGGGTGTCGGTACTGAGGCTGCGGCGGCTGCCGTCCTCCACCAGGCGGGTCTCGGCCTCGTCGTAGTAGGCCTCGTCGCGCACCGAGTACCAGCCGGCATAGGTGTCCAGGTAGATGTCGCCGTTGGCCTCCATCCGCCGCCAGATCGCCTGCGCGGCCTCGTAATGGCCGGGCTCGGTGGTGCGGATGAAGCGGTCGTAGGCGCAATCCATCCGGTCGGCCATGGCCTGGAAGCGGGCGGCGGTGCCGTCGACATAGGCGCGCGGGCTGGTGTCGGCCCGGGTCGCGGCCTGCTGGATCTTGAGGCCGTGCTCGTCGGTGCCGGTGGAGAACAGCACGTCGTATCCGTCGAGCCGATGGAAGCGCGCGATGGCGTCGGCGGCGATCACCTCGTAGGCGTGGCCGATATGCGGCGCGCCATTGGGGTAGGAGATCGCGGTCGAGAGGCCGAAGGTCTTTTGGGGCTGCGCCGGGGCGTTGGACGTCACGTCGAGGGTGTTCCGGATAATCGCGAAAAGCTGCCCGCGTTGTCGCGCGGCAGCGGCCGGGACGCAACCGCCGCCCGCTCCGCGGACGGCACCGCCCGGCCTCCGGACACGCATCGGCGTCCCCACCCGCCGGAGGCGACGGTGGCAGGGCTCAGGAAACCGGCCCGCGGGGCGCCGCGGAACCCGCGGGTGCCGCCGCCCTTCGCCTGAAGCGCCGTCCGACACGCGTCCTACGGAGGCGGCTTCGCCCGGTGGTGGAGCAGGTTGATGATCAGCGCCGTCCAGCCGGTCTGGTGGGAGGCGCCGAGACCGCGGCCGGTGTCGCCGTCGAAGAACTCGTGGAACAACAGGGCCTCCTCGGCGCCCGCGGCCGCCGGGATCGACGGCCGGTCGCCGAGCGCCGGGCGGCGGCCGGCCTCATCCCTGGAGAACAGGGCGATCAGCCGGTCCCGGAGCGCGTCGGCGATCGCGGCGAGCGTGCGCATCTCCCCCGAGCCGGTGGGGAATTCGACGAGAAAGTCGTCACCGTAATAGGTATGGAAGCGGCGCAGAGCCTCGATGATCAGGTAGTTCGTCGGCATCCACACGGGCCCGCGCCAGTTGGAGTTGCCGCCGAACATGTTCGAGGTGGAATCGGCCGGATCGTAGCGGACCGTGAAGGAGGCGCCGAACTCGTTCAGGGCATAGGGCTGGTCGCGATGCGCCTTCGACAGCGAGCGGACGCCGTAGGGGGAGAGGAACTCCGCCTCGTCGAGCATGCGCCGCAGCAGCGCCTTCATCCGGTGGCCGCGCAGCAGCGACAGCAGCTTGCGGTCCTTGACGCCGCCCTCGTCCCAGCGGGAGACGAGGCGGGCGAGATGCGGGCGGTTCTCCAGCAGCCAGTTGAGGCGCCGGGCGAAGTCCGGCAGGCGCTGGAGCACCGAGGGCTCGATCACCTCGACGGCAAACAGCGGCACCAGCCCGACCATCGAGCGGACGCGCAAGGGGAGCAGCCCGGCGCCGGGCATGTCGACCTCGTCGTAGTAGAACTCGTCGTCCTCGTCCCAGAGGCCGAAGCCCTCGCCGCCCATGTCGGTCATCGCCTCGGCGATGAGCAGGAAGTGCTCGAAGAACTTCGAGGCGGTGCTCTCGTACACGTCGTTGTGGAGCGCGAGTTCGAGGGCGATGCGCATCATGTTGAGGGCATACATCGCCATCCAGGCGGTGCCGTCGGCCTGGTGCACCATGCCGAAGCCCGGCGGCGGCCGCGACCGGTCGAACACGCCGACGTTGTCGAGGCCGAGGAAGCCGCCCTGGAAGACGTTGCGGCCGCCCGCATCCTTGCGGTTCACCCACCACGTGAAGTTGATCAGCAGCTTGTGGAAGACGCCTTCGAGGAAGGCGAGGTCGCCGCGTCCGCCGCGGCGGGCGCGGTCGATCTCGAACACCCGGTAGGTCGCCCAGGCATGGACCGGCGGGTTGGTGTCGGAAAACTCCCACTCGTAGGCCGGGAGCTGGCCGTTGGGGTGCATGTACCATTCGCGCGTCAGCAGCAGGAGCTGCTTCTTGGCGAAGTCCGGGTCGAGCAGGGCCAGCGGCAGGCAGTGGAAGGCGAGATCCCAGGCGGCGAACCATGGATATTCCCACGTGTCCGGCATCGAGAGCACGTCGGAGGCCGCGAAATGCCGCCACTGGGTGTTGCGGCCGCCGTCGCGCTCGCGGGGCGGCACCGGCTGCAGCGGATCGCCCGTGAGCCAGACCCGCACGTCGTAGGCATAGAGCTGCTTCGACCAGATCAGCCCGGCGGCGGCCTGCCGGAAGATCGCACGGGCATCCGGGTCGGCGATCCCGTCCTGAAGGTCGTCGTAGAAGGCATCGGCCTCGGCGACGCGCAGGTCGCGGAGGCTGCCATCCGCATCGAGCGGGCGCGTCCGCGCCCCCGCCGACAGCCGCAGGCGGATCCGCCGGGTCTCGCCGGGCTCCAGGCGGAGCGCGTAGTGAAGTCCGAGCTTGGTCCCGGCATCGCGCCGGATCGCGGCGGCGTCGCCCCCGACGATCGCCGCGTGGAGCCCGTCCTTGAACGGGCCCGCGGCCTCGGGCTGGCCGGCATGGCGGCGCAGGTTCGTGTCGTTCTCGCAGAAGAGCACGTCCGGGGCGCCCTCGAAGACCAGCCGGTAGCGGCCGAGGCGGGGATGCTCGCAGGCGACGCCGCCCTCGGGGTGGATCGCCAGACGCGGGCGCGGGCCGTTCTCCCGCCACGACCACGTGTTGCGGAACCAGAGCTGCGGGACGAGGTGGAGGTCGGCGGCCTCCGGGCCCCGGTTCGTCGCCGAGACGGTGACGTGGATGTCGTCGACATCCGCCTTGGCGTATTCCACCGTCACGTCGAAGAAGCGGCCGCCGTCGAAGATCCCGGTATCGTCGATCTCGTATTCCGGCACCTCGCGGCTGCGCTGCAGCCCCTCGCGCACGAGGTCCTCGTAGGGGTAGGCGGCCTGCGGATAGCGGTAGAGGAACTTGAGGTAGGCGTGGCTCGGGACCGCGTCGAGGTAGTGGTAGTGCTCCTTGACGTCCTCGCCGTGGTTGCCCTGCTCGTTGGTCAGGCCGAACAGGCGCTCCTTCAGGATATGGTCGCGCCCGTTCCACAGGCCGAGCGCGAGGCAGAGCAGGCCGCGCTCGTCGCAGAGGCCGGCGAGCCCGTCCTCGCCCCAGCGATAGGCGCGCGAGCGCGCATCGTCGTGGGTCAGCGAGCGCCACGCATTGCCGTCGCGGCTGTAATCCTCGCGCACGGTGCCCCATTGCCGCTCGCTCAGATACGGCCCCCAGAGCGACCACGGCCGCTCGCCGCGCGCCTGCTCGGCGATGCGGCGGCGCTCCGCCCAAGCGATCGCGTCGCTCACGTCCGCCCCTTCACAAGGCGGGCCCGCCGCGGCGGGGCGAGGGACAGGATCGTCCGAACGGCCACGCGATGAGGCAGATCGTGGGTCATGGCATTCCGAGCGGCCAGGGATCGAGCGGGGCGCGATGCATCATCAGAGCCAAGCGCCGCAGGCCGGATGCCGAAGCGCCGCAGGCCGGATGCCGAAGCGCCGCAGGCCGGATGCCGAAGCGCCGCAGGCCGGCATTCCGCGCCGCAGGACGCGGTCCGGCGACGGCCTGTCCGGCGACCGTCGCCTCCCCTGCGCCGCCGGGAGCATCCTTTCGCGCCGGTCGAGACTCGGTGGCCACGACGAGGCGGGTCGCAGGCGGGCGGGAACGCGCGCTCGATCGACGCCCCGCGATGGCCCGCCGCCAGGGGCTCCGCCCGGCCCTACCCGACCTCCGCCAGATCCCCGAACAGCGACAGCACCACCGGGCGCCGGTCGAGGTTGTAGATCGCCGCCTCCCGGGCGGCCCGGCCGAAGCGGTCGGCGATCCCCACCAGGGCCGCCAGCCGCGCCGGCGGCTCGTCCCGGCGGCGGTCGAGCTCGGACGAGACGAAGCGCAGCACCGCGTCCTGGGCGGCCGCGAACCGCGGTTCCGCATCGCGCCCCGCCAGGGTCTCGGCGAGCTTGAGCACCCGGCCCCAGTCGGGATTGCGCGCCCGCGCCAGCAGGGTCTCGACCTCCGCCACCAGCCCCGACGTGACCGGGTCGAGCATCGCCAGGGCCCGGGCCACCGAGCCCTCGCACTGGGCGATCGCCCGGGCGAGGGCGGCCTCCTCGGGCTGCGGGAACGGCTCGGGCAGCCCGCGCACCACCCCGGCGACC
>CAXTCV010000286.1:0-4411 GCA_964242725.1 uncultured Methylobacterium sp. | reverse complement strand
TCGGCGCGCTGGTCGACGGCACGATCTACACCCGCGGCGGCTCCGAGAAGAAGTCCACGGCGATCTTCGTCGGCGGCGGCAGCATGGCAGCGGGCGAGGAGCTGTTCACCGCGGTCAAGAAGCGCTTCTTCGGCCCGTTCCGGGTCTCGGTGATGCTCGATTCGAACGGCTCGAACACCACGGCCGCCGCCGGCGTGGCGCTGGTCGCCAAGGCCGCGGGCTCGCTCCAGGGCAAGAAGGCCGTCGTGCTGGCGGGCACCGGCCCGGTGGGCATGCGCTCGGCCGCGCTGCTGGCCGGCGAGGGCGCCGAGGTCACCATCGCGGGCCGCGCCCTCGACAAGACCCAGGCCGCGGCCGACCAGATCAACACGCGCTTCAAGGTCAACGTGAAGGCCGCCGCCACCCCCGACGCGGCGTCCCGCATCGCGCTGGTGAAGGGCACGAACCTCGTGTTCACCGCCGGCGCCATCGGCGTCGAGTTGCTGCCGGAGGCGGCCTGGGCGCAGGATCCGGCGATCGAGTTCGTGGCTGATTACAACGCCCAGCCACCGACGGGCATCGGCGGCATCGAGGTGATGGACAAGGGCAAGGACCGCAACGGCAAGAAGGCCTTCGGCGCGCTGGGCATCGGCGGGCTGAAGCTGAAGCTGCACCGGGCCTGTGTCGGCCAGCTCTTCGAGAGCACCGAGCAGGTGCTCGACGCCGAGCAGATCTACGCCCTCGCCAAGACAATGGCCTGAGCAGGGGAGGGGCCCATGTCGGACACGCAACCCGCGCCCGAGACGGCGAGCATCCAGACCTTCCTGACCGAGCTGGCCAGCGCCGCCCCGACCCCCGGGGGGGGCGGCGCGGCGGCGATCTCCGGCGCCATGGGCGCGGCCCTGGTGTCGATGGTCTGCAACCTGACCATCGGCAAGAAGAAGTATGTCGAGGTCGAGGCCGAGCTGAAGGACGTGCTGGCCCGCTCCGAGGGTCTGCGGGTCGTCCTCACCGGCATGATCGGCGAGGACGTCCAGGCCTTCGACGCCGTCATGGGTGCCTACGGCCTGCCCAAGGCGACCGACGACGAGAAAGCGGCGCGGGGCGAGACGATCCAGGCGGCGCTCAAGACCGCCATCGATGTGCCGCTCGCCTGCTGCCGGGCCTGCCGCGCGGTGATCGACCTCGCGGCCATCGCCGCCGAGAAGGGCAATCTCAACGTCGTGTCGGATGCCGGCGTGGCGGTGCTCTCGGCCTATGCGGGCCTCCGCAGCGCGGCGCTGAACGTCTACGTCAACGCCAAGGGCCTGGACGACCGCGACTTCGCCGACGAGCGGCTGAAGGAGCTGGAAGAGCTGCTCTCCGAGGCCGGCGGATTGACCGAGAGGGTCTACGCGGTGGTGAAGGGCAAGGTGAACTGAGCGACCGCACGAGGCCCTCCCTCCCCCGCGGGGGGAGGGGCCGGGTGTCCCGAGCGCTGGCGCGTCGAATTCATCGGCTCGTCTGAGCCAAGCTTGAAGAACGAATCAACAGTCGAGGCCGGGTGCAGCATGCCCCGGCCTTGTTGTTTTTCTGTATGCCGCAGCGCAGCATCGCTGCGGATCTGTGTTGCGCTTGCGAAAAAGGCCCCGTGAAGCGGCATCTCAAAAAATTTGACGGGCGTAATCCTTCGACTCAACTAAAGTAGAGCGCATCAACGGCGGCAACGAACCGCGGAGGAGGCGCCGAATGGACGTTCACGAGTATCAGGCCAAGGAGCTGCTCGCGAGCTTCGGCGTGGCCGTTCCGAAGGGCGCCATCGCGTTCAGCCCGGATCAGGCGGTCTACGCCGCCACCGAACTCGGCGGCTCGTTCTGGGCCGTGAAGGCTCAGATCCACGCCGGCGCCCGCGGCAAGGCCGGCGGCATCAAGCTGTGCCGGACCTACAACGAGGTCCGCGACGCCGCCAAGGACCTCCTCGGCAAGCGCCTCGTCACCCACCAGACCGGCCCCGAGGGCAAGCCGGTGCAGCGGGTCTACGTGGAGACCGCCGACCCGTTCGAGCGCGAGCTCTATCTCGGCTACGTGCTCGACCGGAAGGCCGAGCGGGTCCGCGTCATCGCCAGCCAGCGCGGCGGCATGGATATCGAGGAGATCGCCGCCAACGAGCCCGAGTCCCTCATCCAGGTGGTGGTCGAGCCGGCGGTCGGCCTGCAGCAGTTCCAGGCCCGGGAGATCGCCTTCCAGCTCGGGCTCAACATCAAGCAGGTCTCGGCCGCGGTGAAGACCATCATGAACGCCTACCGGGCGTTCCGCGACTGCGACGGCACCATGCTGGAGATCAACCCGCTCGTCGTCACCAAGGACGACCGGGTGCTGGCCCTCGACGCCAAGATGAGCTTCGACGACAACGCCCTGTTCCGCCGGCCCGGCATCGCCGACATGCACGACCCCTCGCAGGGCGATCCCCGCGAGGCCCAGGCCGCCGAGCACAACCTCAGCTACATAGGCCTCGAGGGCGAGATCGGCTGCATCGTCAACGGTGCGGGGCTGGCCATGGCCACCATGGACATGATCAAGCACGCGGGCGGTGAGCCGGCAAACTTCCTGGACGTGGGCGGCGGCGCCTCGCCGGAGCGGGTGGCGACGGCATTCCGGCTGGTGCTCTCGGACCGCAACGTGAAGGCGATCCTGGTCAACATCTTCGCCGGCATCAACCGCTGCGACTGGGTCGCCGAGGGCGTGATCCAGGCCGCCCGGGAGGTGAAGATCGACGTGCCGCTCGTGGTGCGGCTCGCCGGCACGAACGTGGAGGCCGGCAAGAAGATCCTGGCCGAGAGCGGCCTCGACCTGATCACCGCCGACACGCTGTCGGAGGCGGCGCGCAAGGCGGTCGACGCCTGCGCGGCCGCCAAGACGAAGCATTGAGGAGAGACCGCGCCATGAGCATCCTCATCGACGAGACCACCCCGATCATCGTCCAGGGCATCACCGGCGACAAGGGCACCTTCCACGCGAAGGAGATGCTGGAATACGGCACGAACGTCGTCGGCGGCGTCACCCCGGGCAAGGGCGGGCGCAGCCATCTCGGCCTGCCGGTGTTCAACACCGTCAAGGAGGCGGTGGCGGCCACCGGCGCCACGACTTCGATCACCTTCGTGGCGCCGCCCTTCGCGGCCGACGCCATCATGGAGGCGGCCGATGCCGGCCTGCGGCTGGTCTGCTCGATCACCGACGGCATCCCGGCCCAGGACATGATGCGGGTGAAGCGCTACCTGATGCGCTACCCGCGGGATCGCCGCACCATGGTGGTCGGCCCGAACTGCGCCGGCATCATCTCCCCCGGCAAGGCGATGCTCGGGATCATGCCCGGCCATATCTACCTGCCGGGCAATGTCGGGGTGATCTCCCGGTCGGGCACGCTCGGCTACGAGGCGGCCGCGCAGCTGAAGGAACTGGGGCTCGGGATCTCGACCTCGGTGGGCATCGGCGGCGACCCGATCAACGGCTCGTCCTTCCTCGACCACCTCGCCCTGTTCGAGACCGATCCGGACACCGACGCGGTCCTGATGATCGGCGAGATCGGCGGCCCGCAGGAGGCCGAGGCCTCGGCCTGGATCCGCGAGAACATGTCGAAGCCGGTGATCGGCTTCGTGGCGGGTCTGACGGCGCCGAAGGGCCGCCGCATGGGCCATGCCGGGGCGATCATCTCGGCGGCCGGCGACAGCGCCGCCGAGAAGGCCGACATCATGCGCTCGTATGGCCTGACGGTGGCGCCGGATCCGGGCTCGTTCGGGCAGACCGTGGCCGACGTGCTCGCCCGGGCGGCTTAGGCGCTGTCGCAGGTGCCGAGCGCGACCTCTCCCTCCCCCCTCTGCGGGGGCGGGAGCGCGTCACGCTTCGTCCCAAAAGTACCGTGCGCCACGAGGTGGCCCCATGACCCGTACCCTTCACGCGACCCCCGGCCACGTCGACGCCACGGCCTTCGCGCCGCCGGTGATCACCGGCACCTCGTCGGAGCAGGCGCTGGACATCCTGTTCCAGGCGCTGCTCGACGTCGCCCGCCGGCACGATCCCGATCTGGAGGCGGTGCTGCACGGCACCGCCGACATCTCGCGGTTCTCGCCGCAGATGCTGGCGCGCGCCCTCCAGGTGCAGGGGATCTGGTTCCAGCTGATCTCCATCGCCGAGCAGAATGCCGCGATGCGCCGCCGCCGCCACGTGGAGCGCACGGAGGGGCGGGCCGCGCTCGGCGGATCCTTCGCCAAGGTCTTTTCCGATGCCCGCGCCCAGGGCATCCCCCCGGAGAGGATCCAGGCCCTGCTGAGCGACCTGCGGATCCGGCCGACGCTCACCGCCCACCCCACCGAGGGCAAGCGGGTGACGGTGCTGGAGAAATTCCGGCGGATCTACCTGGTGCTGCGCGAGCTGGAGATGCCGCGCTGGACCGACC
>CAXTCV010000285.1:0-4426 GCA_964242725.1 uncultured Methylobacterium sp. | reverse complement strand
TCGGCATGAAGCTCGTCCAGGCGCCGAAGCAGTTCGACGTGATCGTCACCGACAATCTGTTCGGCGACATGCTGTCCGACATCGCCGCCATGCTGACGGGCTCGCTCGGCATGCTGCCGTCGGCGTCGCTCGGCGAGGCCGATCCCGTGTCGGGGCGCCGCCATGCGCTCTACGAACCCGTGCACGGCTCGGCCCCCGACATCGCCGGTCGCGGCATCGCCAACCCGCTCGCCATGATCGGCTCGCTCGCCATGGCGATGCGCTATTCGCTGGATCTCGGCGAACAGGCGGATCGCCTGGAGCAGGCGATCGCGACGGCGCTGGACCAGGGCCATCGGACAGCCGACCTCGTCCGCCCCGGCGAGACCGCGATCTCGACCTCCGCCATGGGCGACGCGGTCGTGGCTGCGCTCGGTGCCGGCTGACGCGGCCCACGAAAAATCCGGCCGCGGATCGCTCCGGGCCGGCCAATATGAGCGATCAGACCGCCGAGATCACTCGTCGAAGGGCAGCGGAATATGGGGCTGCGACGAAGTCTCGAAGCGAGGATTGGTCGGGGGAAGATCGAACCGGCCCGGCAACTCGGATTCTCCGAAGAAGGCCGGCCTGAAGGTCTGGTAGATGGGGACGTGCTCGGTCGTGTTGAACACGATATTGGCGGGCGTATCTTCGCCGACCGCGACGGTGTTGCCGGGATCGAGGAACGACCGCTTCTGGATGACCAGCGGACGGCGCGCCATGGCGTCGGACATTTCGGCGATGAGCACGGGATGATGGGACTTGACGGCCGGCACCCTGGGCGCCGTGCGGCTGGTCTGCGCCTGGGCGGCACCGGCGCTCAGCAGAGCCAGGGCGGCGCCGGTGGCCAGGAGTGTGGACAATCGATTCGCCATGATGGCCTCTGCCTCGCTGCGTCTTGACAACACAACTGTGCCATCGCGATTAAGTTTCTCCTAGCCGCGGGCCTTTCCCGGTCAGGGTTGCGGCGCATTCAAGGCCGCGGCACGCCGCCCTACCTCGCAGGGCGGCCGAAACGGGGCCACCGGCCGCCTCGCAATCTCACCTTTGGCGGATCGCGGCGGAGAACAGACCGCGCAAGGGCGGCAGCGCGCCGTCGGGGTCCAGCCAGCCGAGGCTGCGGCCGGACCGGTTCGACAAGGCCAGCGAGGACCCGAGGAGGCAGGTCGTGCTGCCGCGCCGCTCCGCCGCCACGAAGAGCGCGCGCAGGGCGGCATCGTCGCCGGCCGATACGAGGTCGATCCGGTCGATCGCACAGGCGAGCGCGGCGCGACCCATCGGGCGCCCCGGCGCCCCGCAGGCGAAGCCGGACACCCGCAGCACCGCGCCGCCCGCGCGAAAGCCGAGGCAGGGCGTCGAAACGTCCTTGTCCCACAGCAGCAGGTCCGCCGTCTCGAAACGGCCCAGGCGGGTGTCCATCGGTGCGGCCCCGTGAATGCGCGTCGCCGTCAGGCCTCCGACGCCGGCGAGCCGCGCCAGGCCGTCGGCGAGATCCTCCCCGGCGTCCCCGACCCCGTTCGCGCCGGCCCGCAACAACGCGACCTGCAGATAGGCCGCGGGGTCCCCGAGCCGGCCGAAGGTCAGCATGTCCTCGCGAGCGCCCTCGGGCTCGAGGCGGCGCGCCCGGAGGGTGCTGGGCAGTTTCGAAAAGTCCGTGCCGGCGAGGTCGTAGAGCGCGAGGGGATGACGGATCTCCGTCCATGTCGGACCGGGGACGTCGCTGCCCGCCGCACCGGCCGAGGCGGGGCGGGATGCGAAAAGCCCCGCCGCGACCGCGAGGCCGCCGGCCGCCAGGGCCGCCGCGGCGAGCGCCATGAGGCCGCCACGCAACAACAGCCGCAGGCCGCGCCCCCGCGCCAGATGGTCCAGAATGCCGCGTCCGGCGCCCAGCACGCCGGGCCTCGCCTGTCCGAGCGGGGGATCGAAGGAGCTGAATCGCGCGAGAGCCGACATGTCGCCACCTCGCGTCCCGGACGGGGACGCTGTCGGCGACGAAGATGCGGATTGCACATCAGCCGGACGTTACCGGCGGTCTGCGTTCTGCCCGTAGAGTCAACGGGCGGTTAGCGATTTGGCGCGGAAGCCGGCGGTGCAAGCACCGGATCGAACATGCCGTGGATGGCGCTGGCGGCGAAGACCGTGATGTGGCCGGCATCGTAGAAGAGGGGATGGCCGTCGCGGACCACCGGGCAGGTGGTGCCGTCGCAGAGCCACGTCGTCGGATCGATCACGGCCGCGCCATGGCGCGCGGCCGTGGCGGCGATGAGCGCCGTCGAGGCGCTCTGCCGACGGCGTGCCTCGGCCTCGTCGAGCGGCGGCGGCACGGCGGTGCCATGCAATGCCGCTAGCGCCAGGGTCCGCGGCACCGGGTAATCGGCCTGGGGCGGCGCCAGCAGGATCCACACCCGCACGCCCGCTACACCGAGAGCGTCGAGCGTGGCGTCGAGCCGTCCCAGGTCCGCGTCGTAATCGAACCAGTCGGCGCCGAGCACGACGGTCCGGATCGCCGGATGGGACGCCACATAGGCGACGGCGGCGCGGTCGAAGCCGACGCAGCCGGGCAGCGACGTCACGGCGATCCCGAGCAGCGGCGGACATTTCGACAGGATGAGGGACAGGCCGGCCGCCCCCTTGGCTTCCGCGTCCTGGGACAGGGCCGGCAGCCACATGCGGGCGTAGCTGTTGCCCCACAGCGCCAGGCTGGGTGCGGCACCGGTGGCGCCGAACCGGCACGGGTAGGGCAGGGGGACGGCATCGGCCGCCGGGACCGGGCATTCGCCCTCGAGCCGGTCGAAATGGCCTTCGGCCAGCGTCGCCACGGCGGGCGGCAGGCTCCCGATCGGCAGGATGCCTCGTCCGGTGAGATCGAGCACCTGACCGAGCGCCAGGGCGGCCAGCGTGGCCACGCCCGCACCGACCAGGAACCCGCGCCGACGCGGGAGGGCGACGCGAGCGATGAAGGGCCGCTCGATGACGGCATGGGACAGGCCCGCCAGCGCCACCGTGGCGACCAGCAACGCCGTTCGGGTCGCGAGCGGCAACTCCGGGCCGGCGCCGTAGCGCGCCAGCACGATCACGGGCCAGTGCCAGAGATAGAGCGAGTAGGAGATGCGGCCGAGCCAGGCGACCGGCGCCGTGCCGAGCAGCGCCGCGGCACGGCCGCCACCGCTGCCCCCCGCGATCACCAGGAGCGCGCCGAGGCAGGGCAGCAGTGCGGCGACGCCGGGGAAGGGGGTCGACGCGGTATCCGCCGCCACGGCGACGCCGATCGCGGCGAAACCGGCCAGCACGGCGGCGTCGCCGGCCCGCGCGAGGCGGACGGGCCGGCATGCCAGCAGGCCGCCGGCCAGGAGCTCCCAGGCACGGCCCGGCAGGAGATAGAAGGCCGACACCGGCCGATGGAATGCTCCCCAGACGCCGAGCGCGAAGGACGACGCGGCTAGCAGCGCCAGCACCCATGCCGTCGGACGGCGGCGGTGCCCCAGAGCCAGGAGCACCAGCGGGAAGAGCATGTAGAACTGACCCTCGACCGCCAGCGACCAGGTGTGCAGCAAGGGCTGCAAAGTGAGATTGTCGGCGTCGAAGTAATCGGCGGCGAGATGCGAGAAGAGGATGTTCGAGCCGAACAGCGCCGAAGCCTCGGTGCCCTTGGCGAGCAGCCGCAGATCCTCGGGCAGAAAGACGAAGAGGCTGGCGATCCCGGTCGCCAGCAGCACGGCCACGAGCGCCGGCACGATCCGCCGCGCGCGCCGCTCGTAGAAGGCGGCGAGGGAGAAGCGTCCGCGCTCGATCTCGCCCCGCGTGATGGCGGTGATGAGGTAGCCCGAGATGACGAAGAAGACGTCGACGCCGACGAAGCCCCCGGAGAATCCCGCGAAGCCGTAATGGAACAGCACCACGATCGAGACCGCGACGGCGCGCAACCCGTCGATGTCCGGCCGGTACGCGGCGCCGCGACGCTCGACGGCTGGGCGTGGCACAGCGCTCGCGGAGGTGAGCATCCGGGCGGGGCCCCTCAAACGAAAATCCCGCCTGCGGCCTCGAAAGGTCGCGGCGGGATCGGGATCCGAGCCCGCCGCGCCGTCGCCATCAGGCCTCGGCGAAGCGGGTTTCGGGCTGGTCGCAGTGCCGGATCAGGCGGCCGCGGGCGCTTCGACCGCAGCGGCGGCGAGCTTCTTGCCGATCTCGCGCTTCAGCGCGCGGGTCTTCAGCGACAGTTCCTCATCCTTGGCCTTGATCAGGAAGGCGTCGAGGCCGCCGCGGTGCTCGACCGAGCGCAGCGCGGCCGCGGCGATGCGCAGCCGGATGGTCCGGCCCAGCGCGTCCGAGATCAGGCTGACGGCGACCAGGTTCGGCAGGAAGCGGGTCTTGGTCTTGATGTTCGAGTGGCTGACGAGGTGGCCAACCT
>CAXTCV010000284.1:0-4431 GCA_964242725.1 uncultured Methylobacterium sp. | reverse complement strand
GCTTCGCGAGCCAAAAAACCTACGACATCGAGGTCTGGGTGCCGGGCCAGCGCACGCACCGCGAGATCTCGTCGTGTTCCGTCTGCGGCGAGTTCCAGGCCCGGCGCATGAACGCCCGTTACCGGGGCAAGGACGGCAAGCCCGCCTATATCCACACCCTCAACGGCTCGGGGGTTGCGGTCGGCCGCGCGCTCATCGCCGTGATGGAGAATTACCAGAACCCGGACGGGAGCATCACGATCCCGTCGGTGCTTCAGCCCTACATGGGCGGGCTCAACCGGATCGAAGGGGCCCGCTGATGCGCATCCTGGTCACGAACGACGACGGCATCCACGCGCCGGGGCTCGCCACCCTGGAGGAGATCGCCCGGGAGCTGTCCGACGACGTCTGGGTGGTGGCGCCGGAGAGCGACCAGTCCGGCGTGTCGCACTCGCTGTCCCTCAACGACCCGCTGCGCCTGCGGCAGGTCTCGGAGCAGCGCTTCGCCGTCAAAGGCACGCCCTCGGACTGCGTGATCCTGGGCGTGCGCCACATCCTGGCCGAGCACGGGCCGGACCTCGTCCTGTCGGGGGTCAACCGCGGCCAGAACGTCGCCGAGGACGTGACCTATTCGGGCACCATCGCGGCCGCCATGGAGGGGACGATCCTGGGCATCCGCTCCATCGCGATGAGCCAGGCCTACGGGGCGGGCGGGCGCGGCGCCCTCAAATGGGACTGCGCCCGGACGCACGGGCCGAAGGTGGTGCGCAAGATCCTGGAGACCGGGATCGAGCCCGGCATCCTGGTCAACGTCAATTTCCCCGATTGCGAGCCCGACGCCGTGCAGGGCATCGCGGTGGCGGCGCAGGGGTTCCGCAATCAGGCGCTGCTGTCGATCGACGCCCGGGTCGACGGGCGCGGCAACCCGTATTTCTGGCTGGCCTTCGCCAAGGCCCGGTTCGAGCCGGGCCACGGCTCGGACCTCAAGGCCATCGCCGAGAAGCGCATCTCGGTGACGCCCCTGCGCCTCGACCTCACCGACGAGCCGACCCTGACGCGCTTCGCCCAGGCCTTCGACGCGTGATCGACCTCGGCAGCCTGGAGGCGGCTGCCGGCAACGCGGCCTTCGTGATGGCGCTCCGGGGCCGGGGCCTGCGGGACACCGCGGTGCTCCGGGCGATGGAGCAGGTGCCGCGGGAGGCCTTCGCGCCGCCCCGGCATCGGGAGCATGCGCGGCGGGACATCGGCCTGCCGCTGCCCTGCGGCGCGTCCATGACGGCGCCTTCGACGGTGGCGGTGATGCTGGCGCTGCTGCGGCTCGAAGCCGGCCAGCGGGTCCTGGAGATCGGCACCGGCTCGGGCTACGTGACGGCGCTGCTCGCCCGGCTCGGGGCCGGCGCGGTTCTGAGCCTGGAGCGCTACGCCACCCTCGCCGCCGACGCCGCGGCGCGGCTCGCCGCCCTGTCGGAGGTGCATGTCGTCCGGGCCGACGGCCTCGCCCCGGAGCTGCCGGACGGGGGTTTCGACCGCATCCTGGTTCACGGCAGCGTCGACGCGATCCCGCCGCACTGGCGCGCGGCCCTGGAACCGGGCGGGCGGCTGGTGACAGGGCTCTCTCGGGGCGGCCGATGCCGGATCGCGATCCTGGCGACACCCGAGGCTGAACCGGAGCCCGGACCGCCCACGCGTTTAGTCGCGCTGGTGCCGGGTTTGGCGCGGGTGCTGTAAGGCCGCTTGCTTCGCGCCGTCCTTGCGCGGGCAGCGACGCAGCCCAGGGAAACGCCGCCGTTCTGAGAGCGCGCGCCGCCCTGGGCTGCTTCGCTATGCTCGCGAGGACGGTGAGGGCCTTTCGATCGGAGACGACCAAGAAATCCGGATCTCCAAATCCCCCCCTCATCCCGAGATGCCGAAGCGTGGCGTAGGCTTGAAAGGAGCCCTCCGGATATTGCGGCGGTCCCTGGAGGGCTCCACCGACGCCCGGCGGCGATGTTCGACCGCCGGGCATCTCAGGATGAAGCGGGAAGTGGGACCTTCGAAGTCGCTCACCCGATCCGCCGGGACGCCCGCCACAGGCGCCACAGTCTCCGCCAGCGCGGGAGGTCGATGAGCGTGTTGAGCGGGTCGTAGGAGGCCCGCTCCATGGCGGCGAGGTAAGGCTCGACCAGGGCCACCGGCAGGAACGCCGTCCCGGCGAGCGGCGCGATGGCCGGGCGGGCGGCCTCGAAGGCTGTGAGATGGGTCCGGGCGAGGTCGCGCAGGTCGGCGCAGGCTCGGCGCAGGCCCGGGCCGCCGCGGCCGCTGGTGATGTCCTCGCGGGTGACGCCGTAGCGGCCGAGGATGTCGGCCGGCAGGTAGACCTGGCCCGAGCGGGCGTGCCAGGGGAGGGCGCGCAGCAGCCCGGTGATCCCGTAGGCGACGCCGGCATGGCCGGCCGCCCCCGCGCCCCCCGGCTCGGCGCCGGTGCCGATCACGAGGCTCGCCAGCCGGAACAGGGCCGAAGCGGTCTCGCCGCAATAGCCCTCCAGGTCGTTCACCCGGGGCATCGGGTCCTCGTAGAGGTCGAACACCCGGGCGTCGATCAGGTCGACGAAGGGCTGGCGGCCGAGGCGGTTGACCCGGATCGCCTCCTCCAGGGCGGCGGCCACCGGGTTGGCGCGCACGTCCCCTCGCGCTTCACCCTGGAGGGCGTCGCGCCACCATTGCAGGCGGATCTCGCCGGCCATCGGGTTCGAGGCGGCCTCGCGCACCCGCGCGACGGTCAGGCTGAAGGCGTACAGCGCGAAGAGGTGCGGGCGGGCGGCGGCCGGTGCGAACAGGGTCGCGTAGTAGCGGTCGGGGTCGCCCTCCCGGACCAGCTGCTCGCAATGGGACTGCGCGAAGGCCAAGCCGCTCTCCGCGGGCTTGTCGCCGACCTCCGGCATCAATCGACCACGATCAGGGCGGCCGCGACCTTGCGGTTCTCGGCCACCAGGATGTTGTAGGTGCGGGCCGCGGCCCCCGTCTGCATCACGTCGAGGCCGACGCCGAAATCCTTGAGCCAGCCACGCAGATCCGGGTCGATCGCCGCGATGTCGAGGCCGGTGCCGACCAGCAGCAGCTCGATCCCCGCCGCCTCCGCCTGGACCGGGCAGAGGGCCGTCCGGTCGATCGCCCGGGGTGCGGTCACGTCCCAGGCGCGCACCCCCGAGGGCAGGAGCAGGATCGAGCCCCGATGCGACATCCCGGCGAAGCGGAAGCCGCCGTTGCCGTAGGTGTCGATGATGTGGCGCCCGGGCACGAAGCCGGATTCGAAGCCTTTCGAGGTCTCCTGCTCGGCCATGTCCGAAACACGCTACTCCGCCGGTTGCGGGACGCCGGCGCGCTCGGCGGCCGCGCGGGCGCCGGAGAGCATCAGGCCCAGATAGATCAGCACCGGCGTCGAGATGAAGATGGCCGAGTAGGTGCAGATCGCGACGCCGCAGAGCATCACGGTGGCGAAACCCTTGATCGCCTCGCCGCCGAACAGCACCAGCGCCAGCAGCGACAGGCCGGAGGAGATCGAGGTCATCACCGTGCGCGACATGGTCGAGTTGATCGACAGGTTGAGCAGGTCGACGGTGGGGATGGTCTTGTACCGGCGCATCAGCTCGCGGGTCCGGTCGAACACCACCACGGTCTCGTTGAGCGAGTAGCCGACGATGGTCAGGATCGCGGCGATCGAGGTCATGTTGAACTCGATGCGGGTGATGATGAACACGCCCACGGTGAGCACGATGTCGTGGAGCGTGCCCACGATGGCGCCGAGCGCCAGTTCCCGCTCGAACCGGAACCAGAGGTAGAGCAGCACCGCCACGACCGAGAGCACGACGCCGAGCGTGCCGGACTGGACCAGCTCGCCCGAGACGCGCGGGCCGACGGTCTCGGTGCGGCGGAAATCGTAATCGGCGTCGAAGGCGGCGTGCGCCTTGTTCATCACCGCGGTCTGGCCCTGCTCGCCGGGCTGGAGCGGCAGGCGGACCAGCACCGTGCCCTGGTTTCCGAGTTCCTGCACCTCCGGCTCGCCGAAGCCGAAGCCGACGGCCGTGTGCCGGATCGCCGCGACATCCGCGGTCCCGGACTTCGCCTGCAGCTCCACGAGGGTGCCGCCCTTGAAATCGATGCCGAAATTCAGCCCGACGGTCAGGAACAGCACGACGGTGGCGAGCGAGAGCACCGCCGAGAGCGGGAAGGTGAAGCGCCGGAATCGCATGAAGTCGAAATGCGATTCATCGGGCCAGAGGCGGAGCAGGCGCATGTTGGATACTCTAAGGCGGGAACCACGACGGTGAGCCGAGCGAGGCACGGGTTCCTTCTCCCACACGGGAGAGGGGGGGGTCCGGCGCGCCGCCTGTGCTTCCCTCGTCGAACCTCCCAAAAAATTCAGAACGGCAGGGCCTTCGGCCGGAAGGTCTTGTACCACACCGCGATCATCAT
>CAXTCV010000283.1:0-4492 GCA_964242725.1 uncultured Methylobacterium sp. | reverse complement strand
CCTGCAGCGAAAGCAGGTTCTGACGGGTCGCAGCCGAGAGGGTGATGGAGGACATGGGTCAAGCTATCTGGTTGTCGCTGCCCGTTTTTCGGGGTTTCCCATTAGAAACAATTCCGAATTGATTGGAGGTTAAGTTCGGCGAATATCAGTCGTCATCAAATCATATTAGTTAACAATATTTGCATTAATGCATTTTATCAGTGCATTGATCTAATAATCACAATCTTGAGTTGTGCGTTATCCTGCGGGCGGGCGCCGGCCTGGCGTTCTCGAAGCTCCGCACGCGGCCTCGGCTGTGACCCGAACCAATCCGTTGCCGGGCCTGTCGTTTCGTGATTCCAGGCGGCTGTTTCCGACGCGGAGGTCGCGCGTGCGGACCGCGTTTGGCTCTCGGATGAGTCGCGGGCGGTGATCAGCCGTCGGCGCTCAGCCGTTCAGGCCGAGGGATCAACCTGAACCCGGGCGCACGGATGATCGGCAGATCATCTCCGGTGTCCTGCACGTCCTGACGTCAGGCGGCCGCTGGCGCGATGGCCCGGCCTCCGAGGGCCCGCGCACCGCCGGCCAAGGCGAAATGGTCGGGCGAGGCGGCGGCGATCGTCTGCACCTGCGTCCGGGCCAACCGCTCAGCCCTGGCGACACAGGGGGGGCGAGGGCGCAGGCCATCGGCTCGTCGCGTGGCGGCCGGACGATCAAGATCGAGTGCTCACCGCTGTGCTCGGTCGCCCCGGTGTCCCCCTGCCGACGCCCGGCAACGGCCAGCGACGCGACGACCGCCCCGCGGTGGTGGCTGGGGCACCGGGGCGGGGAGGTGGGCGGCGGCGCGAGTCAACAGGGTGGAGACCCTCCAGCACCTGCGTTGCATCGGTCACGCCGGCGCCGACGGTGCCAGACAGGTTAATCACCACGCGGCACGGCGCGGTGCGCTCCGGGACACCGCGCCTGCGCAGGTCTCGCCCGCCCCCGACCTCGTGCAGATCCGCGCGCGGCGGTTGACGAAGGCGGACAAGCCTTGGCTCCACTGCGCATGCGTGGCATGAGTCGGCAATGAGCGAGACCGAGACGAACATCCATCCCTATTCGCTGGAGGTCCTTCCTCCCAAGGAAGACGGCGGGGCCTACAACTGGGCGATCCGCAAGCACGGGAAGCTCGCCCAGCGTTCTGATCGCAGCTACCCGACCGAAGCAAAAGCGCAAGCTGCCGGCTTGGCCACCGTCGAGAAGCTGTTGAGCGGTTCGGAACGGTGATTCCCGCCCCGTGAGACGATCGCGGCCGTGCCGAGCGGTCGGGGTATGTGGCCGGCTTGCCCTGGCGATCCGCTCGACGGCGCGGCATGGTTGGGTATGTCAAAGCCATCAGCCCTGACCTGCGAAGTGATGGTTGACGGTGCCTGGCGCACCCTTGGCCTCGATGAGGCGAAGGCCCTGCATCGCGATGCCCTGAAGCGCTGTCCGGTCTGCCACGGTCGCGTGACGGTCCAGGGCATCTACAGCGCGCAGGGACATGCGACGCTGTCGCACCGCCGAACGCACGATGGCTGTTCGCTGATCCCGCGGCACTACAAGGGCGAGCCGAAGCGTCACCCGCAGGCTCTGAAATAACGTTCAGCGCTGCACCGCCTCGATGTCGTCCTCGTAGATCGAGTCCGGCTGACAGGCGTGCCACTCCTTCTTCTCGTCGGTCTGGCCCTTGCGGCCCCAGCAGTAGCCGGCCTGGGCCAGACGGCCGCTCAGACGATCGCGGAGCCGGCATTGCTCACGGATGATGGCGGGATCCCCGGAGCCCTCGCAGGCCTGGGTGGCGTTCGCTTCGGCTGTCAGCAGTTCGGGGATTGTCGGGACATGCTGCTGAGCGCTCGCCCCACCGGCAGCGACGACGAGAGCGAGGGCGGCGAGGGCTGTGCGCATCCCGGCAGGATAGCCGCGGGGATGGCGGTGTCGAGGCCGAGTGATGCGCTGCGATCCGGATCGTTTGCCTTTGAGCCTCGGCGGATCAGCGCCGCAGCGTCTTGAAACCCCGGTCTTCGGGGATTGCCCCGCTCCTGTGGCTCTTCCTCACTGTGCATGGACGGCGGCGGATTGACTCGGGCCGGTGATCGCCTGAACGGCCCTTCCGACCGTGGGAGGCATGCACATCCCTTCGCCATCCCCGCATGCCGCGTCGCGCAGGATCCACCAAACCGGGGGCCGATCCCCCCCTATGACGATCGCCGAGCCGTGCGACGCCTATCGCGCTGCCGCCGACAGGGCCCTGATCACGGGACAGGGCGGTCAGACCAAGAAGGCTTCGCCGCACTACGTCGACACGGGCCGAATCGGGCGGCACATCAAACCGCTGCTGGGCCGTCGCCTGGTCGCAGGCCTAACTGCACCAGACGTGCAGCGCTTCGTTCGCGATGTACAAGCCCGCACGACCTCTGGCGTGGTCAAGACGGGTTTCCGGGGCAAGGCGGTGGTCGAGGCGACCCCGGCACCGCAGCGCGCACCGTGGAGTCCCCCGGCGGTATCCTGAGTTCCCACGCGGTCAGCGAGCGTGTCATCACCCTGCATCCGGCTACGGGCGTGAAGCGGCCGGCGGACCGGAAGCGGAAGCACCGCCTGACCCCGGCGGCGTATGCGGCGCTCGGCCGGACCCTCGTCGAAGTCGAGGAGGGCAGGGGCCTTTCGCCAGCCGCGACGACGCTCTGGAGCGCATCATCGACCGTGCCGGGCTGGAGGACGTCTCAGCACACACCCTCCGGCATTCGTTTGCCGCGACCGCCGGCGATCTCGGATACAGCGCCTCGACGATTGGCGCGATGCTGGGTCACGCCCGCCACGGGGTCACCTCGCAGTACATCCCTCACTCGACGCGGTGCTGCTCGCAGCAGCGGACCGGGTCGCGGTGCAGATCGCCGGGGCGATGACGGACCCCAAGCGAAGCTAAGCCTTCCGCATGTCGAGCGCACGAACTCGCGCCCTGTATCGCGACACCGGCCGTGGCGCGATCGGAAATGCGCGAGGCCGGGCGATCTGTGATGATCTAGCCGCCCGGTCACCTCTCATAAACTTAATATTCATCCGATCACAACTTCTTGAGTCAAAAATTGTCTGGTTGTGTGCAATCAAGTTTTTCGATCTACTGAATTCCTAAACGTTGGAGTTGAACTGGCCATGAAATCCGTCTATTTTTCCGCCCTGGTTTTCCTCATTTCATATTCGTCTTCGGCGTTTTCTCAAGTGAATATAAAGCGTGACGCCTGCCTAAAGGAAGCTGAGACAAAGGGTCTTTATACGTCAGGCAGCAGAAATCCTGGAAAATTCAATCAAATGATGGCGCCCCAGCGTCAGGAATTCATGAAAGAATGCATGGCGCGCCGATAATATAGTCAGATAATCTGAGGCATCGTGCCGATATGGCAAGTCTATTAGCAGCGGGCGAATGAGGCTGGCATTGATGCGCGGTGCGAGAACACTCCTCATAGGGGTAGCGGCACTTGCCGCAATGCCGTTGGCTCACGCCGGCAATGCGCGCGGCAACTTCGGCATGATCCGTGCGGGAGACAGCCCGCTCCAGGCGAAGTGCAGGTCAGAAGCGGCATTGATCGGCGGTGGCCACGGGAAAGGAGCGGTTCAGCGCGCTATGGAAACCCGTGAAATCCGGAGGGAGTATTTCAAAAAGTGCGTCCACGACGGATGAAGATTTGCTGGTTGAGACGCACCCGCAGGCCAAGAAGCTCCTGGCTGACGAGGCCACCACACCCGGCCTCCGGCGCACGATGGTCATGACCGCCGTCGTCATGGGCTTTCCAGTCCAGGGATGACGCTCGACGACGCCGACCCGGTGCTCGAGGCCTTCGCCGCGCTGCGGGCCGCCAGCATCGTCGTGATACCGACCGGCGCCGAGTCGGGGCGCTGGCGGATCGGCGACGGGGTCGTCTCCGATTGCAACCTGTTGCGACGGGCCGAGAGCCGCAGCCTGATCGAGGCGACCGAGCCGCGTCAGCGTCGCGCCGATGCCGAAGGACCCTGCGCCGCGGGGCGTCCGGCCGCGCCAGGACATTCGCCCGCGCATCCTGGCCGCGCTCACGCCGGAACCATCCACCGCGAGCGAGATCGCCGAACGCGCCGGGTTGCCCGACCGGGGGCGGGCCATGCATGCGACCCGCGCGCTGAGGCGCAGGGAGGCGGACGGCCTCGCGCTCAGGATCGAGGCGACGCGGGCGCTGCATTGGCGCTCCGCAGCGGCGCCTCCCGCTTCGCCACGATCCGAGCCCGATCCCGCAGGGTAACCTCGTGCGTCGGCCATTCCTGGCAGGCGACCTCGAATGCGGCCCGCGCCATCGACAGCGGATAGATCGTCGCGAGATGCAGTTCCAGCTTCGCGCCGATTCGATCCCAGACCTCGATCGTGTAGGGCACGCCCGGCGGGACCGGCGCATCGACCCTTCGCCAGGCCGGCAGCGTGATCGCCGCGAGGCACAGGTGCTCGTACTTCCGCGCGGGCGGCGCC
>CAXTCV010000282.1:0-4507 GCA_964242725.1 uncultured Methylobacterium sp. | reverse complement strand
GATCCGATCTGGCTGGATTGGCAGACCGTGAGGCGGACCGATCCGGTGGAACGGGTGGCCCGCGCCCTCTGCAAGTTCGACGGGCGTGAGCCCGACTCCGTCGCGTCATCGGATCGGACGGAACCGTTCGTCACGGAGGACGGGATCGCGGTCCTCAGAAGCGTCGAAGAGCCCGCGTGGAAGAAATACGTGCGGGAAGCCTCCCGTCTCGTGGCCGCGTTCCGCGCCTTCACGGGCACCGAGGGCGGCGATTGAGCGCCGAGCGGGCGCCTCTGAGGGGGGCATGATCCCGCCCCCGGGCTTGCCGAACTCCGTCACGCCCCGCGGGAGCCGCTGCTCATCCGAAACCGGATCGGCCGGCCGGCCACGGCCCCGCCGAGCCCGTCGGTGATCGGTATCGGGAAGCAGCCGGCGATGGCCGAGAGGGTGGCGGCGATGAAGGCTTGCTGTTGGTCGCGGTCGCCGACCAGCCGAGCGTAGGTGATCCGCGGCTTGCCCTGGAGCGTTCCATCGCGCTTGAGCGTGAACAGGACGGTGATTTCGGACCCCGCCGCCTCGGGCGCGACCTGAGCACGGCGCGCGCAGGCGCCCAGGGTCTCCCAGAGCGCGCGCAGCGAATTGGACGGCTCCGCCTGAGCCGGTGATCCGGCGAGCATCAGGGCGAAGGCCGCAGCGGTGATGCGCATCATCGCGCCCTCTCGGGATCGGCGGCCTGCGGGCGCGACGCGCTCATGTCCCGGGGGGGCGGTCGCCCGGACCAGGGCCACACGGTCGAGTGTTTCGTCCAGGTTCGGCCCGCCCGCGCCGCGTGCGCATCGGGCTACGACCGGATGCTCGGACGCCGGTCGGCCTCGCCCGGGACGGGGGCCTCAGGCCGGATCAGTCGGCGGCCGATGGCTCATCCTCCGGAGCCGTGGCCGCCGGTCGCGCCGCCCGGCCGCGTTTTGCCTGAGGCGTCGCCTCGCAGCCCGCACAGATCGATCCCATCGACTGTTTGAGCTTCGCGTCCCGTTTCCGGTCGGACGCGGCCGTCTTGGCCGAATTGGTATCGAACCGCTTGCGGGTGGCTTCCAGATCGACCGGGCCCGCGTCCGTCGCCGGAGCTGGGACTGCGGCGGACGGTTGTGGTCGACGCGCGGGCGCCGCCGGCGGTGCCGATTGTGCGAGACACCCGGTGCTCGCCAGGATGAGAAAGCCGAGACCTGCAGCAGCACGATATGGGCGCATCACGCTCCCTCGGAGGACCACGCGGGCTCCACTGCGAGCCGGGGAGCCGGAAGCGCCACGGCTTCCGGCCGCCAAACCCAGCGGAATGTCGCGGCGCTGGCTCTACCATCTGCCGCGAGGCTCAACAACCGAGGGGCGTATCCGCGTGTCAGCTCGGGGACTGGCCCGCCGGGACGCCGGCGTGACTCGATCGAGACCGCGCGCTGCACCGGCACGATAGGGCCGCATGGACGATCGGCGTGCGACGGGTCCTATGTCGTGAGCGCGGCAGCGGGTGTCGGATCGCATCTCGCGACGATGCCGGATCCGTATCCCACGCCGATGCCGGATCGCGCCCGTCACGGTCCTGCGGCCGCGGCTCTCGTCGATGCTGACGCCGCAGACGGCGCGCCCGTTCGATCACGGAATGTCCGGGCCGGGCGGGCTTGCTGCTTCCCTTGAGGGTCGATTGATCTTCACGCTTTCTGCATTGATGTATGTGATCATCGGCAAAACCACTCCCGTGAACGCAGCCGGACCTCAGGAAGCCACCGTGATCGCGAGCACAGGACAGCCCGCTTCGACGCTGATGTTCGGGCTCGACAGCGATGCCTGGGACCGGGCTCTGATATACTCGCTGATCGCTGCGGCCATCGCGACGGTCTTCGTCGGACTGTCGGCGGCCGGATCGATCATCACCCACAAGAGAGACGCCGCAGCCGCCGAAGGGCATCTGAAGCGGTACAAGGACGCCGCCCAGCGGGGTGTCGAGGCGAGAGCGGACGCTGTCGCGGCGGATCAAGCCGCAGGGCCCGCCGTCAAGGGGCCCGGCCGCGCGCAGCCCGGGGTCGAGAACCCGCACGTGCCGCGGTTCGTGAGAGAGGCAGGCGCACAGCGCTCCGTGCTGGACAATGACGCGAGCTCGGATGCGCCTCCGTTTCGACCGCAGGATGCCGATCTGACCCCCGCACAGGCGACCGCGCTGATCGGCGCGCTCGGGACCGCGCGGGGCAATATCTCGATCGATTACGAGGGCGGGAACCGGGAGGCACAACCGCTGAGCGGTAAACTCCAGGACGCCTTCCGGAGTGCGGGATGGAATGTCTCCTCAGGGATCATCCTGGGTCTCGCCAATCCTCCGGACTCGGGAATCCTGCTGCGCGTCAACAGAGGCGGGATCACGGCGCTTCAGGAGCGGGTGGTGCAGGCGCTGAAGGCCGCTCAGATCGGGTTCGATGTTCGTCCCGACCGTGATCCGAGGCCGCCGGGCAGCCGTCACGTGCATGCGCCCATCGGAATGGGCGTCGACGATGTCGAGGTCGTCGTGACCGGCCCGCGGCCCTGAGGCGGGCGGCGGCGCAAGTCGCGTCGCCTGTCCGTCAGACGAGCGCCGAGAGGCGCGAGATCAACATCACCAACTCCGCCTGCCGATTCGTGCGCGTCTTGGCGAAGATCGCGGCCAATTGCGTGCGGATGGTCGCCACGCTGACGTTGTGCGTCGTGGCCGCCTCGTTGACCGTGGCGCCGCCGGCCAGGAGCGCGGCCAGCCGGGCTTCCGCGGCGGTCAAGCTGAAGACGCGTTCCAGCGCGGCCGTGTGCGGGCGCGGGGCCTGCTCCAGGTCGATCAGGAGCAGCACGGTGTGGGACAGCTCTTCGCCGAGGACCGGCACGAGGATCGCGCTCATGATGAGCGGACGCTTGCCCTCGCGCATGGTCAAGATCCAGTTCTCGCCGTCGAGCTGAACCCGCGCCTTCGAGCGGGCGAGAAGCTGCTTGATCGTGTCGCGTCCGCTCCCGTCGAGCAGATCCGGCCCCGCGTCCGACTCTCCGATCACATCCTGCAGGATGCGCTGCGCTTCGGCGTTGGCGGCAAGCACCTGACCCTGGGTCGACAGGATGAGGCCACCGCAACCCAGGCGCCCGAAAACCTGAAGCAGTGGCGCGCCGACCAGCATCGTCTCCTGACTGCTCATGCGCCGGTCTTTAAGACACTGGGCCTGTCAAACTCAGGCTCAAACTCAGGCTATTATCGCCCGATGGGGAGAATTTGTCTCGATCGCGCGAAGCAACAAATGCAATTTTCTTCATCGAAGCGAGCAAATATCTACCGGTCTGTCCATGGATGGTGAGAAACAATTCTTCAGCATTCATGAGCATGTTTCACAGCTCCAGGCCCCGGTGCCGGGACGACGCGGCAAATTGTATGAAGATACGAGCCGCATGCGCACAGCATGCCCGCTCGCCTGCGGAAAAGCCTATATAGTGTCCTCGTCCAGACCTACAATATGCTTTGTCTGTATATCTTCGACGATGGCCGCTGTTGTCCCCGTCCGATCGGGCTCGACGCGCTTTCTACGATGTTTCCGCCCGACATACCCCGATTCCGACGAGCGCGCCTTCGGGACAGTCGTATTTCCGGCGATCGAAGGGACGATGAAAATTGAAAATTCGGTCCATCGATTGAGCCTATTGAAGTCTCAAATTTTTTGATCTGACGGGCTTTGTTGCAGAAACATCATATCTAGATGAGACGGGACTGCAAGTCATTTGTCGCCGAGGATCAGAGTGCCGCGCGATGTTGCGGTGCACCGCCGCGATGTCTCGTTGTCCGGTGAGCGCGGCGTCGGCGACGATCGCCGCCGCCTTTCGCGGGCGGACGCGACGAAGGTCGAGGTCCCGGACGCCACACGCCCGCCTATTCCGCCGGCGCGGCCTGCGGCTCCGAGCGCCGCTCGGCGGCACGCGCGGCGCGGACAGGTACCACTGGTGTTTCGGCCCGCTGCAGAACCTCGATCGCCGCCTCGGCCTCCCGCTGGCGGTCCCAGAGCGCCGCGTAGACGCCCCCCGCCTCCAAGAGCTCGGCATGGGTGCCGCGCTCGACGATGCGCCCGTGGTCGAGCACCAGGATCGCGTCGGCGTTGACCACCGTGGACAGCCGGTGGGCGATCACCAGGGTGGTGCGGCCGCGGCTGACCCGGTCGAGGGCCGCCTGGATCTCGGCCTCGGTGAAGGAATCGAGCGCCGAGGTCGCCTCGTCGAGCACCAGGATCGGCGGGCCTTTCAGGATCGTGCGCGCGATGGCGACCCGCTGCTTCTCGCCCCCCGACAGCTTCAGCCCGCGTTCGCCCACCGGGGTGTCGTAGCCCTCCGGCAGGCCGGACACGAAGCGGTCGATCTGGGCGAATTGCGCCGCCTCGCGCAGCTCCGCGTCGCTGGCGTCCGAGCGGCCGTAGCGGATGTTGTAGCCGATCGTGTCGTTGAACAGCACCGTGTCCTGCGGGACCATGCCGATCGCGGCGCG
>CAXTCV010000281.1:0-4517 GCA_964242725.1 uncultured Methylobacterium sp. | reverse complement strand
GCTCCATCAGGAAATCGAGGGCGCGGTAGACCGAGACCGGCGCCACCCGCTTGCCGGGTGCGCTGAGCCGCTCGGCGATGTCGTAGGCCCCCTGGACCTTCCCGACCGCGACCACCGCTTCCAGCACCTCGCGGCGCAGCGGCGTGAACTGAAGCCCGCGCTCGCGGCAGACGGCCTCGGCCCGCGCGACCGTGTCCCGGGTACCGCTCCGGCAGGCGTCGTGCCCCTCGTGACGGTGCATCATCGCTCCAACGACAGATCCGCAGGTTGTCCCGCGGGTTTGTTACAGTGTATCACCGCCGCCCCGGACCGCACCAGTCATCCCGCACGGTCTCCGCGCCGGCGCCAGCGCGACGAGGACGCCTTGCCCATCACGCCCCACCCGAGACCGGCGGCCCGGCATTCCCTGTTCCAGAGCGGGATCGGCCCGCGCCTCGCCCTCGCCGGTGCGCTCTCCGCCCTGGTCTGGCTGGCGATCGCCTGGGCGCTGGCGACATGAGCGCCGGGCCGCGCGATCCGGATCCGATCCGCCTCGTCGGCCTGACGCTCGGCTACGACCGGCATCCGGCCATCCACCATCTCGACGGCACCGTGCGCGCCGGCGACCTCCTGGCCCTGGTCGGGCCGAACGGGGCCGGCAAGTCGACGCTGCTCAAGGGCATGGTCGGGGAGATCCGCTGCCTCGACGGGCGCATCGAGCGCGCGGGCCCCATCGCCTACATGCCGCAGGCCGACGAGATCGACCGGAGCTTCCCGCTGAGCGTCATGGACCTCGCCGGCATGGGGCTGTGGCGCCGAAACGGCGCGTGGCGCGGCCTGGGTCGGCAGCGGCGGACGATCGAGGCCGCGCTCGCGGCGGTCGGCCTCGACGGGTTCGAGGGGCGGCCGATCGGCACCCTGTCGGGGGGGCAGTTCCGCCGGGCCCTGTTCGCCCGGCTGATCCTGCAGGATTGCCCCGTCATTCTCCTGGACGAGCCCTTCACCGGGATCGATGCCCGCACCGTCGACGATCTGCTGGCGCTGATCCGGACCTGGCACGCGGAAGGCCGCACCGTGGTCGCCGCCCTGCACGATCTCGGTCAGGTCCGCGCCCATTTCCCCACGACGCTGCTCCTCGCCCGGGAGCCCGTCGCCTGGGGGCCGACCGGCCGGGTGCTCACGCCCGAGAACCTCGCCCGCGCCCGTAACCTCTCCGAGGCCTGGGACGATTCCGCGCCGATCTGCGCCGGGCCGCGCTCCGCAGGGGCGCCGGCCCACGACCACGGCGGCCATGGGGTCGATGCGCATCATCACCACGAGGATGCCGCGTGATCGAGCCCTTCGGATCCCTGGTCGCGCCGTTCGTGGAGTTCGGCTTCATGCGCCGGGCGCTGGCGGGCTGCCTGGCGCTGTCCGTCTCGGCGCCGCCGGTGGGAGTGTTCCTGACGCTGCGCCGGATGAGCCTGATGAGCGATGCCATGAGCCACGCCATCCTGCCCGGCGCCGCGGCCGGGTTCCTGGTCGCCGGGCTTTCGCTGCCGGCGATGACGCTGGGCGGCCTCGTCGCCGGCTTGGCGGTGGCGCTGCTGGCGGGGGCGGTCACCCGCACCACCGTGGTGCGGGAGGACGCCAACCTCGCGGCCTTCTACCTCATCTCCCTGGCCGGCGGCGTGCTGCTGGTCTCGCTCCGCGGCTCGCAGATCGACCTCATGCACTTCCTGTTCGGCTCGGTCCTGGCGCTGGACGACGCCGCCCTCTGGCTGCTCGGCGGCATCAGCACGCTGACCCTGCTGGCGCTCGCCGTGATCTACCGGCCGCTGGTGATGGAATGCGTCGACCCGCTGTTCCTGCGCACGGTGAGCCGCAGCGGCGGCCCGGTCCACCTCGCCTTCCTGGCCCTGGTGGTCGTCAATCTCGTGGGCGGGTTTCAGGCGCTCGGGACCCTGCTGGCGGTGGGGCTGATGCTGCTCCCGGCCGTGGCGGCGCGGTTCTGGGCCCGGGATCTCGGCGGCCTGATCCCGGTCTCGATCGTGATCGCCGCCCTTTCCAGCATCTCCGGGCTCAGCCTGTCCTACCGGTTCGACCTGCCGAGCGGCCCGGCGATCGTGCTGGCGGCCGGGGCGCTCTACCTCGCCTCCATGCTGGCCGGGCCGCGCGACGGCCTGCTCCGCCGCCTCGTCCGGTCGCGCCACCTCGAAGCGTGATTGGCGCATCGTCCCGAACCGTGTCCGCCGTTCGGGACGATGCGCTAAGGCTGATCCTTCAGGGCGGCCAGTCCCTCGCGATAGGTCGGATAGGCCAGCGCGACGCCGAGTTCCTCGCGGATCAGCCGGTTCCGCACGCGCTTGTTCTCCCCGTAGAAGCTGCGGGCCATCGGCGAGAGGTCGGCGGTCTCGAAGTCGATCTCCGGCGGCAGCGGCAGCCCGGTCAGAGCGGCGGCGTGCTCGGTGACCGTCTGGGGCGCGGTCGGCTCGTCGTCGGTGACGTTGTAGATCGCCCCCGCCCGCGGCCGGTCGATGGAGGCGATCAGCGTAGTGGCGATGTCGTCGACATGGATGCGGTTGAACACCTGCCCGGCCTTGACGATCCGCTGGGAGCGGCCCTCGCGCAGCTTCACGATCGGATTGCGCCCCGGCCCGTAGATGCCGGACAGCCGGAACACCTGGACGGCCTTGCCGGTGGCGGCGCCGAGCGCGAGCCACGCCGCCTCGGCGTCGAGTCGGATCCGGGAGCGGGCACTGCGCGGTGCGGCGGGCGTCGCCTCGTCGATCCAGGCGCCGCCCTGGTCGCCGTAGACGCCGATGGTCGAGAGATAGCCGATCCAGCCGATCCGGCTCGCCGCGACGGCGTCCGCGTAGCGGGCCAGCACCGGATCGCCCGCCTCCCCCGGGGGCGCCGAGACCAGGAGGACGTCGGTGTCGGCCAAGTCGGCGGCGATGCGCGGATCGTCGGCCCGGGGGCCGAAGGCGCGCATCGTGAACCCGGTCTCCGCCGCGAGGCGGTCGGCGGAGGCGGGGTCGGTCACGGTGGCGCGCACGAGGCCGAATTGGTCGCGCGCCCGCTCGGCGAAACGGCGGCCGGTGAAGCCGAGCCCGAAGACGAAGAGATTCATGCCGCGGATGTCTCGCCGGCGCAGGCTCCCGTCAAGCCGGCGGCGGCCTGCCACTCCTCGCGGACATGGTCGTCGGTCTCACCAGACCCGTGCAGCCGGTGCAGATCCCGGATGGCCGCGCGCCCGAGCAGGCGTCCGCAGGCCCAGACCGCCATGCCGCGCACCAGCGGCGACGGATCGGTGAGGCGCGCCACCGCTGCTTGGGCCAGATGCGGGCGCCCGGAATTGCCGACCGCGATCATCACGTTGCGCAGGAACCGGTCGCGGCCGGTGCGCTTGACCGGCGTGCCGGCGAACAGCCCGCGGAAGGCCGCCTCGTCCAGGGCGGCGAGGTCGGCGAGGGGCGGCGCCGCCAGGTCGGCCCGCGCCGCCAGGCGCGTCTCAGCGGCCGTACGGGCGAACTTGTTCCACGGGCAGACGGCCAGGCAGTCGTCGCAGCCGAACACCCGGTTGCCGATGGCCGGCCGGAACGCCGCGGGGATCGGCCCGGCATGCTCGATCGTGAGGTAGGAGATGCAGCGCCTCGCATCGAGCCGGTAGGGCGCGGGGAACGCGTCGGTCGGGCAGATGTCCAGGCAGGCGCGGCAGGAGCCGCAATGATCGCGCCCCGGCGCGTCGGGCTCGAACTCGGCGCTGGTGTAGATCGCCCCGAGGAGCAGCCAATTGCCGTGCTCGCGGGAGATCAGCACGGTGTGCTTGCCCTGCCAGCCGAGGCCCGCCGCCTCGGCCAGGGTCTTCTCCATCACCGGGGCGGTGTCGCAGAACACCTTCACCCGCACATCGCCCCTGGCCGAGAGGTAGCCGCCGAGCTCCTTCAGCTTGCCCTTCAAAACCTCGTGATAGTCGCGCCGCTGGGCGTAGGCCGCGAGTGCGCCGCGCTCCGCCTGCCCGACGAGCGCCAGCGGATCGTGCTCCGGCCGGTAGCTCATGGCCAGGACCAGGATGCTGCGCAGGCCGGGCCACAGCCCGATCGGCCGGGCGCGCTGGTCGGCCCGCTCGGCCATCCAGTCCATGGTGCCGTGGGCGCCCTCGGCGAGCCAGGCCGAGAGCCGGCCCGGGAGATCCGGCAGGCGGTCGGGCCGGGTGACGCCCAGGCCGCAGAAGCCCAGCATCTGGGCCCGGGTCTCGACGAGGCGGCGCAGATCGGTGCCGCTATGGATCCGCCGGGGCTTCAGAAATCCAGATCCGCGTAGTGGGCCGACGGCGGCATGCCGGGCACCCGGTCGGCCAGCAGGCCCCGGAACGAGGGCCGCGACTTGACCCGGGCATACCAGTTCCGGGCCATCTCGTCCTCGTCCCAGGGCACGTCCCCGAGATAGTCCACGCAGGAGAGATGGGCGGCCGCGGCGAGGTCGGCATAGGTGAGATTGTCGCCGGCGATCCAGCGCCGGCGGGCGATCAGGTAGCCGATATACTTGAGGTGGTA
>CAXTCV010000280.1:0-4564 GCA_964242725.1 uncultured Methylobacterium sp. | reverse complement strand
TCTCGATCTATCTCGACGGCCACGAGGACGACCTGCACCGCTGGTACGTCACCCGGTTCATGAAGCTGCGCCAGACCGCGTTCCGCGATCCGCGCTCTTACTTCCGCAAATACGCCGGGATCCCGGAGGCCGAGGCGCTGGACATCGCCGACCGGCTCTGGACCACGATCAACCTGCTGAATCTGCGCGAGAATATCTTACCGACGCGCCAGCGGGCGAGCCTGATCCTCACCAAGGGCGCGAGCCACCGGATCGAGAGCGTGGCCCTGCGGCGGTTGTAGCGCGCATGCGCAAAGTGAGGCCCCGCCCGGCACCGCGCGTTTCCCTTTCCCTTCTGCGGGCTTTCGGGTTCACACATCAGGTTCGGCAACACCGCTACGGGGTGGTACGCGGGTCCCCGCTCCCGTGCGGAAGAGGGCGTGCATTGCGCGCTGCGGCCCGCGTTGCCGTCCGATGACGACGTGTGATCCTCGTAGCCTCTGCGGGGGAGGGACGGCGCGCGGCTGATCAGAACCGCCGACTACGCGAACGAAAACGCCGCCTCCGCCACGTAGGGCCCGCCCCCGGTCGAGTCTCGTGCCGAGAACAGCGTCACCCGGTCCACTGGGAAGGACAACGGCGCGAAGACCGGCGCCTGCGAGAGATACATCGCCGTCGCCTCCGGCGTCGCGTCGCGCCGGAGGCGGGCGAGGGTCACGTGCGGGCTGAACTTCCGCCGTTCCGGCTGCAGGCCGGCCCGGCGTGCCAGCCGCTCCTGCTCGGCCTGGAGTTCGCTGAGCGCGGGGTCCGGGGTCACCGCCGCGTAGAGCGCCCGCGGCTTGTCGCCCCCGAAAACGCCGAGGCCTCCGAGCATCACCGTCAGGGCGGAGCGGGGCCGCATCTCGGCCAGCGCCTCCAGCACCTCCTCGGCCAAGGGCGCCTCGACATCGCCGATGAAGCGCAGGGTCACGTGGAAGTCGCCGGGCTCGATCCAGCGGGCACCCGGCAGGCCGCCCTGATAGGTCTTCAGCGCGGCGGCGATCTCCGGCGGCACGGCGAGCCCGGTGAACAGGCGCGGCATCAGCGCGCCGGTTCCTGGCGGATCCGGCCCAGGAAGGCCTGAACCGTCGGCAGGATGCGGGCCGCGATGGTCTCGACCCCCTGGCGGTTCGGGTGCAGCCCGTCATCGAGGTGCTGCGCCCGGTCGCCGATGATCCCATCCAGGAAGAACGGGTAGAGGGTCAGGTCGTAGCGCTTGGCGAGCGTCGGGTAGATCGCGTCGAACCGCGTCTTGTAGTCGGGCCCGAGATTGGGCGCGGCCTCCATCCCGGCGAGCAGCACCGGGATCCCCCGTGCCTTCAGCCGCTCGATGATCGCCGTCAGGGCCGCCTCGGTCACCGTCGGATCGGTGCCGCGGAGCATGTCGTTGGCGCCGAGTTCGAGGATCACCCCGGCCGTCCCGTCCGGCACCGACCAGTCGACCCGGTCGAGCCCGCCGGTGGCGGTGTCGCCGGAGACCCCGGCATTGGCCACGGTCACGTCGGCGCCCCCGGCCTTCAGCAGGCGCTCCAGCACGGTGGGGAAGGCAGCGTCGCCGGGCAGCCGGTAGCCGGCGGTGAGGCTGTCGCCGAGGGCGACGAGCCTGACCGGTCCGCCCGCGGCCGCCCGGGTGGCTGTCATGAAAGGGACCATGACGAGGGCTAGCGCTGCGGCAAACAGGGTTGTGCGGCGGAACACAGCGGCGCCGTCATGGCGTGGCCCCAATGCGGAACCCATATCGCGGTGCACTCGCGGCCCGTGCAGCCAAGATCGAAGCCAACCGAGGACCTCCCGCGCCATGCTCGTCATCGCCCACAGATCGGCTCGTCCGTGAGCCAAGGCAAGGTGCTGCGCGAGCCGGCGATCGCGCTGTCCGACATCGATCTCAGCCTCGGCCGCGGCGCCGCCCGGGTCCATGTCCTGCGCGGCATCTCGCTGACCGTCGGCCGCGGCGAGGCGGTGGGTCTCGTCGGCCCGTCCGGCTCGGGCAAATCGACGCTGCTGATGGTGATGGCCGGCCTGGAGCGGCCGGATACAGGCGGCGTGATCATCGAGGAGACCGACCTCGTCCGCCTCGACGAGGACGGGCTCGCCCGCTTCCGGGGCCGGCGCATCGGCATCGTGTTCCAGGCCTTCCACCTCGTGCCGACCATGACGGCGCTGGAGAACGTGGCGCTGCCTCTGGAACTCGCCGACCGGCCCGGCGCCCTGGAACGGGCCCGCGCCGAGCTGGAGGCGGTCGGCCTCGGGCACCGGCTGCATCATTATCCAGCGCAGCTCTCCGGCGGCGAGCAGCAGCGCGTGGCCATCGCCCGGGCGATCGCCCCCGACCCGGCGATCCTGGTGGCCGACGAGCCCACGGGCAACCTCGACGAATCCACCGGCCGCCAGATCGTCGACCTCCTGTTCCGGCTGAAGCGCGACCGCGGCGCGACGCTGGTGCTGGTCACCCACGACAATGGCCTCGCCCGCCTGTGCGACCGCACCGTGCGCCTGCGCTCGGGGCGGATCGAGGAGGCGGTGACCGCCTGATGCACGGCACGATCACCCACCCCGCACCCGCGCCCCGCCGCATCCCGCTCACCCTGCGTCTGGCGTTGCGCGAATCGCGCGGCGGCCTCAGCGGCTTCGGGGTGTTCCTCGCCTGCATCGCCCTCGGCGTCGCAGCCATTGCCGGGGTCGCCTCGATCTCGCGCTCGCTCTCGGACGGGCTCGGCCGCGAGGGTCGCCGGATCCTCGGGGGCGATCTCGCCTACAACCTCATCAACCGGGAGGCGACGGATCCCGAGCGGCTGGCCCTGGCCCGGGAGGGCCGCCTCGACGTGGTCGCGTCCCTGCGCGCCATGGCGGCGGCGAGCGGCGACGCCGCCCTCGTCGAGCTGAAGGCCGTCGACCCCGCCACCTACCCGGCCGCGGGGGAGCTTGTCACCGATCCGCCGGGCCGGCTCGCCGACCTGCTGGCCGACGGGGAGGGGGTGCCGGGGGCGCTCGCCGACCCGGCCCTGCTCACGCGCCTCGACGTCAAAATCGGCGATCGGATCGCGCTGGCCGGTCATCCGGTCGCGATCCGCGGCACCATCGTGTCCGAGCCGGACAAGATCGCCGGCGGCATCGGCTTCGGGCCGCGGCTGATGATTGCGGAGCCGACGCTGCGTGCCATCGGCCTCGTGCAGCCCGGCAGCCTCAACCGCTGGAGCTACCGGATACTCCTGCCCCCTGGCGCGTCGGATGCGGACCTGGAGGCCGCGCAGAGCCGGATCCGCGCGGCGACGCCGGAGGCGGGATGGGAGATCCGGTCCCGCACCAATGCCGACCCGCGCTTTTCCAAGAGCATCGAACGGTTCACGCAGTTCCTGACCCTGGTCGGCCTCACCGCGCTGATCGTCGGCGGCGTCGGGGTCGGCAACGCCGTCCACGCCTTCGTGGAGCGCAAGCGGCCCTCGATCGCGACCTTGAAGAGCGTCGGCGCGCCGGGCTCCCAGGTGGTCGCCCTCTACCTGACCCAGGTGATGCTGATCGCCAGCCTCGGCACGCTGATCGGCCTCGTCATCGGTGCGAGCCTGCCCTTCCTCCTCGACGGGCTGTTCTCCGCCGACCTGCCGCTGCCGCTCAACCCGACCCTCGCCCCGGGCGAGCTGGCCCTCGCCGCCGCCTATGGACTGATCACCGCCTTCGCGTTCGCGATCACGCCGCTGGGCCGCGCCCACGACGTGCCGGTCTCGGGCCTGTTCCGCGACACGGTCGACCCGGCCCGGGTGAGCACGCGCTGGCGCTACCGGATCTGGCTGGGCCTGAGCCTCGCGGCCCTGGTCGGCCTGTCGGTGGCGACCGCCTTCGACCGGCGCGTGGCGCTGATCTTCATCGCGGCCGCCGCCATCGCCTTCGGCCTGCTGCACGTCGTGGCGCTCGGGCTGATGGCGGCGGCCCGCCGCCTGCCGCATCCGCGCTGGCCCGCGCCCCGGATGGCGCTCGCCAACCTCCACCGCCCCGGAGCGCTGACGCCCGCCATCGTCCTGTCTCTGGGCCTCGGGGTGACGCTGCTCGTCACCCTCAGCCTGATCGACGCCAATGTCCGCCGCACGATCAGCGCGACCCTGCCGGCCCGTGCTCCGAACCTGTTCTTCCTCGACATCCCGTCCCGGGACGCCGGTGCGTTCCGGGAGTTCCTGGCCCGCGCGGCGCCGAACGGGAAGATCGAGGACGTGCCGATGATGCGCGGCCGGATCGTCGCCCTGAACGGCGTGCCGGCGAGCAAGATCCGGCCACCGGAGGACGCCGCCTGGGTGCTCGACGGCGACCGGGGCATCACCTACGCCGACACGGTGCCGGAGGGTTCGAGCCTCACCGAGGGCGCGTGGTGGAGCGCCGAACAGGGTGCCAAGCCGCTGGTCTCCTTCGAGGCCGACCTCGCCCGCCAGCTGGGCCTCAAGCCCGGCGACTCGGTGACCGTCAACGTGCTCGGCCGCGACCTCACCGCCACGATCTTCAACCTGCGCCGGGTCGAATGGCGCAACCTCGGCATCAACTTCGTGATGGTGTTCTCGCC
>CAXTCV010000279.1:0-4579 GCA_964242725.1 uncultured Methylobacterium sp. | reverse complement strand
CTCCGTCGTGGTGGCGCTTCCATGGAGAACCTGGCCCATAGCGCATCCCTCGCAGCATGGTGCTTAATCGTATCACCATACCACCGGATCAAACACCGCGCGGGGGCGTCTACGGCCTGCCGACCGGGCGGCCCGGGTTCCATACCGACATCGAGGACGCCCCGTGGTTGCAGGTGGACCTGGAGGCGGTGCGCCCCCTGAACGAGGTGCGGGTGTTCAACCGCATGGATTGCTCCCGGGAGCGGTCGCGGACGTTGCGGGTGCTCCTGTCGGAGGACGGCGCTGCGTGACGCTGCGCGCACGAGCCGGCCGGCCGCACTTTCGGCTGTGCCGATGGCCGGCCGCTGCAGGTTCGGCTCGCTGGTGAGCGCGCCCGCAACTGGCCGAGCGCGCGTTCCTACACCTCGACGAGGTGCATGTGTTCTGATCGGAGCGCGCCAGAGCGCTCTCCGACGCCGTGGATGCCGGTTCGTCGTTGGAACGTACGGCGAAGTACGGGCTGGGAGCGGCTGATCGAGTCTCGACGAGGACATCGTCGCGCATCGACGCCCGATCCTGGGGTTCCGAACGACCGTCGGCCAGCCCTTTTCCGGTGCCGAGGGGCGTCGTTTGGGCCATCCCCCCGGCGCAGGGAGCGCCGCGGAATGCGACCCGGGACCAGGCACAGGACGTCGCTAAGCGCTCGTTTCGATCCGGGTCGCGATCTCACCCAACCCACGTGGCCAAACACCTCGAACGGGCTGGGTCCCGACCTTCTGATACCAGACCTTTCCGATCCTGGTTTTCATGGCGCACAATTTTCGAGGCGTTCGGGCACGGCTCCGAACAGGTCCCGCAAAAGCGACCCGCGGTTCCGCGTGAGATATGCCTTCGATCTTCAACCTGAGCGAGTGTGAAACCAGTTGTACAACGCCAAGTTGCTTTGCGTGCGATGACATCGACCGTCGCCGCTGCGCCGTCCCGCGATGCGGCAGCTTGTTCGAATATGCGGATGATCGGCCATTGCTGGCTTCGACGGTGCGGGGGCGATAGAAGGCGCGCCCGAACCAACCGCAATGGAAGAGCGATGCGCTACAGCCTGCTAGATCTGCTTGCCGTGCCGGATACCGGTGCGCCGTTCATCCTCGTCGGCGCGACAGAGGCGGCGGTCCCCTATATCGGCCCCTACGGCACGCCCGGCGACCGGGTCAGTCGCCCGGGCGCACCGGTCGGGCCGGCTCCGGCGGGTGAGGCGGGCGCGTTCTTCACCCGTCATCTGGCCCAGCACGTGACGGCACCAGACGATCCGGAGCGGAGCCGCCACGCGGTGGTGGTCGACGGTCTGCTCGTCGCCACCGACACGGGGCTCTGGTACCCAATCGTCGACACGATCCCGGAGATCCTGCCTGCGTCCCTGCGCGACTGGCGAAGCCACCGCGATTTTCTCGATCAGGTCATCGCCCCACGCATCCCAGCGGACCTCGCCGAGGCATTGCGGCAGGCTGTCGCCGGGGTCGACGCCGGCGGCCGGAGGGGGGACAACCACAAGTCCTCGGAGATCGGGCTGCTCGACAAGGTCGACGACAAGGAGAATTTCCTGGCGCCGGGACTGCTGTCGCCGTTCAATCCCAACATCTACAACCACCCGGCGGACCTAATCCGCGGCTTCGGCAATTGTCTGCCGTTCCTGAACCTGCAGCACGGGCAGCGCGTGCTCGACGCCGGGTGCGGCTACAGCTGGACCACCGAGTGGTTGATGGAACTCGGCCTCGACGCGGTCGGCATCGACATCTCCCGGGTCTACCCGGATATCGGACGGCGGCGGATGGGGCCGAACAACCAGCCGCACTTGGTCGTCGGCGATTCCGAGAACCTACCCTTCCGCGCCAGCGTGTTCGACGCGGTCCTATGCTTCGACGCCTTCCACCACATCCCTGATCGGCCAGCCGCGATGCGGCGCTACGCGCGTGCGCTCAAGGATCCGGGCCGAATCATGCTGCTCGAACCAGGTGGCCAGCACGAGACGGACGCTGTGTCGGTCAAGGTCATGGACACCTATGGGATCATGGAGGTCGGCATGGAGCTCGCCGACGTGCAGAGCTACATCGACGGAATCGACGGTGTTGGACCGGCCCGGCAGATCTTCCTCAAGCCGTATTTCAGCGACGATCCCCGGGCTTCGGTGCCGATGGCCGAGTTGCGCGACCGCAGCTACATCGGCTGGGGCATGTTCGTGATCGAGAAGGGCGCCGACGCCGCCACACGTGGAGTGCCTCCCGCGTCAGCCGCGTCCCGGCCGGCCGCCGCGGCGCGGACCGCGAACAGTCTCGGAAGACTCCTTGAGCGTGTTCGGGGACGATAGGTCGGTCTCACGGTCACCGCGAGCCGGGAGGATCCAGGTCGGCCGGTAATACCCACGGCGGAGCGGGCGTCTCTCAACGGCTTTGAAGACGCGGCCAGACGATTCGTCGGCGCGGTGAGGAGCATGGCTGACCCGCCGGCCGCGGGCGCCCGCGGGATGCCGCGCGACGCGGAGACCTGTTCCATCGGGGGGGCATCCGAGATCGCAAGGCCCCGTGGTCGAGGTGCAACGACGGCTCCCTCGCCCTTGTCCAGACTCGAACAGAGGCTGCTCGTCCGTCCGATGCCTGGAAGCGAGCGATGACCGAGCGCCGCTTGGCGCTGCGGAGCGCGGATATCAGGCGCGGGTCGTCGAGAGCCGCGATCCCCGTCGGGACGCGACCGATCGCGCCCGCTCGAAGCACGCATCTCGGGGTCCCGCGCCTCGGCGTGGCGGGAAGCCGCCGCCTACGCAATCATGACCGCGCGGATGCCGGGTCGGTCGGGCTGACATCGTCGACGTGTCGCACGAGCGGCGCAAGCATCTTCGGTCGATGTCACCCTAGACACGGCGGGCCGCTTCTGCGTCATTCCGGAGGAGGCTCGTCGGCGTCGCCTGCCCTTGCTCCCGGGCGATCGCCGGAAGTTTCTCGTTTCTGCTTCTTCGGATGTGCCTGAAGCCATCTCTTTCTACCGACCCTCACGAACCTGCCGTCTGTAACCAGCGCAGCCGAGAGATTCGATATGGGCGACGATCCGTTCAACCTGATCTGCAGTGTCTCTGCATCACACGCTCCACCCGTCCGCGGCTGACGTCCGGCCCTCCGGGCAAAAAGTGGCCTCCACACGAGGTGAGCCGTAGCACCTGTGATGCTCGGCTTAGATATGCCGGACGTCGTCCAGGAGCCGACGGTTGGAGGCCGACCGGTTTCTCTCGGGGCGGGACCGCCAGTCGTAATAGCCGCTGGGGGAGACTTCGAGCACGCGGCACATGAGACACACCGGCCAAGCGCTCGCATGCTGCTCAATGAAAGCCAAGGTTACTTGGGCATCTCCGCGAAGGCGCCGATCGCTTTTTTTAGGACGTCGCGCTCCATACGCGTCCGGTCGCCTTCACGAAGTAGAAGGGCGACCTCGGCCTCCTGATCGGAGGGGGAAGCCACCGGGTTCGTGGGCGCGGCTCCCGGCAATCCCGCTAGGCGCGATGGCGGAGAGCCATCCATCAACGCCGTGCGCCACTGCCTCAGCATGGGGGGCTGGATCCCGAGTTCGGCCGCGATCAGCATCTGTGGTCGGCCGCTGTTCTCCAGCAACGCCACGGTCTCGCGTTTGAACTCGGGCGTGAATTCCCGTCTCGCCTTTGGCAACAAACACTTTCCCCGCCCGCAAAGAGCTTATCGGAGGTGTACGTGAAGCCGAGGGAAGAACAGTCTGTCTATCCCGGCAGCTTCAGTCCAAACCCGCTCCACCAAAGCTCGCGACCACATCTAAGCGGTGACAATCGACGTTGATATAGATGCCGTCAACGGTGACCTCGCGCCAGCATGCGGTTATGTAATAATTCCGCGCGCAGCGAAGTGAAGATCGCGCGGTCCACGACCGGGGCCGGCATCGTGAATACGGTTGCGCGTAAAAACATCACCCTCAGATGATTAACTTGAATCACATCTCCCCGGAAGCCGATCGGCGGCTTTCGGGGCGATCGTCACGGAATCAGCCGATCCGCCCGAAGCTGGCCGAACAGATCGTAGAACGCGTCGTCGGTGGGCTGGTAGGCCGTGAAGCCGAGGCGGCGGCTCTTGCTCATGTCGGTCACGACCTCGATCGGCCGGCCGAGATCGGCATCCGTGTGCCAGGGGGAGGCCAGCTTCCCGAGGTCCGGCTCGGCGAGGCCGTGGCGCTGGGCGATCTCCGCCCAGGCCGGCCCGTCCTGCGCCATCCGGGGTTCGAGCGGCCGGTGCGTGCCGTCGAACGGCACCGCCGCGATCCCGAACCACGCGGCGATCCGATCCCACATCCAGCTCCAGCGGAAGACGTCGCCGTCGACCACGTTGAAGGCCTGATTGGCAGCCCTCGGCTCGGTGGAGGCCCAGAGCAGCTGGCGGGCGAGCAGCCGCGCGTCGGTCATGTCGGTGAGCCCGTTCCACTGCGCGGCCGAGCCCGGGAAGACGAACGGACGCCCCAGCTCCCGGCACAGGGTGGCGTAGCAGGCGAGCGTCGTGCCCATGTTCATGGCGTTGCCCACCGCCTTGCCGATGAT
>CAXTCV010000278.1:0-4580 GCA_964242725.1 uncultured Methylobacterium sp. | reverse complement strand
TGAACGGCCGCAGCACCACGAGCTTCACGCCGATCCGGGGCAGCAGGTCGCGCAGGAGCTGCTCGCCGACCCATTTCGACCGGGCATAGGTGTTGCGCGGCAGCGGCTCGGCCGCCTCGGTGAGCGCATGGCCGGCCAGGAAGGCGCTGCCGTAGACTTCGCCGGTGCTGACGAAGAAGAACGTGCAGCCCGGCACCGCCTCGACGGCGGCGACGAGGTTCATCAGGCCGTTGACGTTCACCCGCCAGGTCTGGCCGGGCCCGCTGGCGGAATCCGCCACCGAGGCGAGGCCGGCCAGGTGGAGGATCGCGGTCGGCCGGAACCGGTCCACGAAGCCGCCGAGGGCGGCGTCGTCGAGGAGGTCGACGGTCTGGTAGGTGACGCCCTCCGGCAGGCGGGGGGACGGCCCCCGGCCGATCCCCGCGACGCGATCCCCCGCCGCCGCCAGGAGCGGCAGGACGTGCCCGCCGACGAAGCCGGCGGCGCCGGTGACGAGGATGCGCCTCACGCCCGGATCGCCGGTTCGCGGTGCGCGGGCCGCGCGCGGCTCGGGACGGGATGCGCCATCTAGCCCGGCTTCCGGGTGCCCCAGCGCACGCTTCCGCCGCCCCGCCCGGGCGAGCTCCCGGCATCGGCGCCGATCGCCGGGCCGGAGGCGGTCTGGGGCCTGTGCTGCGAGCCGGCCGCCATGGGCTTCGATGCCAGCGTGTCGGGCACTTCGGACAGGAGTTCCTCGTCCCGGTCGGTGGCGAACTGGCCCGCCTTGCGGAAGGTCCAGAGGTAGCCCGGCACCACCGCCTCGGCGGCGGTCGGGAGGATGCCGAGTCCCTCGAAGGTCCGGCCCTCGGCCTTCGCGCTCTCCGAGACGACGTTGTCGTTCTGGAGCAGGATCACCTGATCGCGGGTGAGCTTGAGCGAGTCCGGCAGCAGGCCGAAGGTCAGGGTGTCGGCGATCTCCAGCATGCGGGCCTGGAGCTTGGCGACCGGCAGCGGCAGGTCGACCACGACGCGCTTGCGCTGGATCGTCTTCAGCATGTAGCGCACGAAGTGCTCCAGCGTGCCCACCTCCGGGCCGCCGAGTTCGTAGACCCGGCCGCCCGCCACGGTGCCGTCGACCGCCCGGGCGATCGCCTCGGCGACGTCGCCCACGAAGGCCGGCTGGAAGCGCGACTGCCCGCCGGCCAGCGGCAGGACCGGCAGGGCCCGGGCGAGACCGGCGAACCGGTTGAAGAAGCCGTCGCCGGGGCCGAAGATCAGCGACGGCCGGAACACCACCGCGTCCGGGCAGGCGGCGAAGACCTTCGCCTCGCCCTCGGCCTTGGTGCGGGCATAGTGCGACGGCGAGGCCGGGTCCGCCCCGATCGCCGAGACCTGGATCATCCGGGCCCCCTGCCGGGCCGCCGCCCGGGCGATCGTCTCGGCCCCCTCGACCTGAAGCCGCGCGAAGCTCTGGGACCCGGTCTCCTGCAGGATGCCGACGAGGTTGATCAGCACGTCCGCGCGCTCGGCGGCGCGGGCCACGGAATCGGGGTAGCGCAGGTTGGCCTGGACGGCGACGATCTGGTTGACCTGTCCCAGGGGCTGCAGGAACAGCGCGAGGTCCGGCCGCCGCACGGCCACGCGGATCCGGTAGCCGCGCTTGGCCAGCGCCCGCACCACGTGCCGACCGAGGAAGCCGGAGCCGCCGTAGATCGTCACGAGCTGGGATTGCGGGCGCAGCAGGCCCGGCCCGGCCATGGTGGCGGGGCCGCTGTCCCGGGGCGTGTTCGCCGCCGTATCCGCGGTCGGGCCCGCGGTCGTGTTCTGGTGGCCGGTCATCGCCGTGGTCTCGGGTTCCGCGCGCGCCCCGGGGCGCCGTCAGGGCGCCTACTTAGAGCGGGGCCCGAGGGCGTTGCAATCAGGTGCGGTGCGAAGATCGCGGTTTGCGCCGCTTCCTGACGCCGGAGAGCCCCTGCCTCCGAAGGGGACATGCCGCGGTGGACGCCCCCGGCGGAGGCACGGAACGGCTGCCGGTCCCGCGCATTCTCCCGGTCTTGCGCGCCGCGCCGGACGGCGCGGGCGCGGTTCGCCGGAGAGTGCGATGATTGTCGGGATGCTCGTATCAGCGGCGATCGCCGCCTTCGGGCTGCTTGTCGCCCTGGGCTGGATCGGCCATCCGATCGACGACCAGCTCGTCAGCAATTACGGCTGGAGCATCCTGACCATCGGCGTCGCCCTGTTCGCGCTGTTCGGGGTCGGGCGGTTCAGGCGACCTTGATCCGACGGCGCACCTCGCGCGCCACGGCGGGTCGGCGGGCCAAGGTCCTGGGAGTGCCCACGGTGATGCTCTGCGACTCGCGGGCGATGAAGGCGGTGGGCATCTCGGCCTGGAGATCGGCCTCCATGTCCCGGAGCACCGTGTCGGAATGGGCCGGATGCAGGTGGATGATCGCCAGCGCCTTCACGCCCGCGACCCGCGCCAGCTCCACGCCCTTCTGCCACGTGGAATGCCCCCAGCCCCGGCAGGTCGGGTACTCGCCGTCGGTGAACATGCCGTCGTAGACCATCAGGTCGGCGCCGGCGACGAACCGCGCGAGCTCCGGGTCCGGCCAGGGATCGCTGTGCTCGATGTCGCTGATGAGGCACAGGCGCCGGCCGCCATGCTCGAACCGGTAGCCCACCGAGCCCTGCGGATGGTTCAGCGGGATCGTGTCGACCCGCACCCCATCCGGGAAGGTCAGGGTCTGTCCCGCCTCGAAGCCGTGGTGGTGGAAGGTGCAGCACAGCTTGTCGAGCGTAACCGGAAAGAGCGGCGGCGCGAACAGGCGGTCGAGGGTCGGGCCGGCCGATTCGCCGCCAAGGTTGCCGCAATACGTGTTGATCACGCGGTCGCAGTCGAGGACCGCGGGCTTGAAGAACGGCAGACCCGCCGTGTGGTCGAGATGCAGGTGGCTGAACAGCAGGTCGACTTCCCGGGGCAGGTCCGTGCGGTGGCCCTGACCGAGATTGTAGAGGCCCGAGCCCGCGTCCACGATGAACAGGCGCTGCCCGCAGCGCACCTCAAGGCACGGCGTGTTGCCGCCGAACTCGGCGTATTGCGGGCCGCTGACCGGTGTCGAGCCGCGCACGCCCCAGAACCGGAGGACGAGGTCTTGGTCGGCCGCCGGGACGGCCGGCTCAAAACGATTGGACATGGCGATCACGAATCTGCGGACGTCGATCCCGATCCGTTACGATCGAAACCCCGTCGCCGTTCCGGGAAGAGTGCTCTGATTCCGGCAGGCCGACGGACCGAGAGTACCGCTCGTCCCCTGCCGTACCATGAATTGGTGTGCCGCGAGCCCCCGTGATGTGCGTCTTCGCACACGGACGGGCCGCCGGGTCGGGCTCGCGCATGCCTCAGGGGTCCTCGGCCGAGGCCAGGAGACCGGGCGTCGCGCCGGGCAGATTCGGGGAGCCGGGAGCCCGGCCGCCGAGGCCGGCGGCGAGCCAGGAGGGCAGGCCGTCGCCGTAGCGCGTCGGCAGGGGGCCGGCCAGCGCCCCGAACCGGTCGGCGGCGCGCTCGTAGACCGGGACGAAGCCGGCCATCCGCCGGGGCGACAGCACGGAGTCCACCGCGGCCCAGGCGGCCCAGACGGATTCGGGCACCGGGCGCGGGGCGCGGTGCGCCGGCACGACCACCACCTCCTGTCCGGCGAAGGCCAGGGCCTCCGGGCGGCTGATGTCGCCGACCGTGCCGCCCCGGGCCGTGTAGGCCGCCCAGAAGGCGTTCTGCCCCCCGTCGGAATAGGTGATGCGCACGGCGGGCTCCCCCGTCTCGGCCAGGGCGGCGATTCGCGCATCTTCCACGGCCCGGCGGGTCGCCACGGCCGCCTCCACGGCGGGATTCCGGGACGGCGCGAAGGCGTAGCGGCCGGCGACCACCGAGACCTGGAGTTCCTCGCGGCTCGCCTCGAACCGGTCGGACCCGGCCTTGAGCTCGCGCCAGAAGGCGATGTTCGGGTCCAGCCGGTGCCGGGCCATGGCCTCGGCGGTCATCCGGAACGGGTAGGACTGGAACTGGAACGCCGCCTGCCCGCCCTTCAGGGCGTCGCGGGCGATGGCGTAGATCTCGCCGACCGTGCCGTCGGTCATGGCGAAGCAGCCCATCGACGAGCAGATGCCGTGGACCATCACGGCCGAGCCGGTGGACCCGTGGGCCCGGTCGTAGGCGTTGGGGTAGCCGACGTCGAAGGACAGGTAGTAGTGCGAGTTCGGGTTCATCTGGCGCCGGGGCACCGTGTAGAACCCCTCCGGGGTCTGCCGGTCGCCGCTCCGGCGCTTGGGCCCGAGCTGCCCGGACCAGCGGCAGATCGGGAAGGTCTTGATGAAGACGTAGCCCGATGGGCCCTTCTTCCAGACCTCGATCTCCGATTCTTTCTTGTAGGCCCGGAACAGGACCGGGGACGCGGCCGTGACACCCTTATGGGCCATCAGCGCCAGGGTGGCGGCCGGGATCGGCGCCTCGGCCTTTCCGGCCTGCGCGGCGGCCGGGCCGACATGGGCGAGGAGCGCGAGACCGGCGGCGAGCGTTATCGAGAGCGTTCGAGGCATGAACCGTC
>CAXTCV010000277.1:0-4581 GCA_964242725.1 uncultured Methylobacterium sp. | reverse complement strand
AGGCCTTCGAGGCGATCCGCCTCATCGAGGCGCGCACCCGCGCGGTGGACGAGGAACTGGCCGGCCGGACCCGCGACCTCGTGGCGATGGTCGCGGACCGGACCGGCGGCCTCGACGGCGCCATGGCCGAGCGCGTCCGCGCGCTCACCGCCACGATCGAGGCGGCCACGAGCGGCCTCGAGGCGTCGTTGTCGGGCCGCGCCGAGGCCCTCGTGCGGCTGGTGGACGAGCGCACCGAGAGCGCCGACGCGACGCTGGCCGCCCGCACCGAGGCCGTGCGCGCCGCCTTCGCGGAGCGTGCCGACCTGCTCGGCCGCCTCATCGACGAGCGCATCGCCGCCGTGTCGGGCGAGCTCGACGAGAAGGGACGGGCGGTGTTCGGGGCGATCGGCGGCCGGATCACGGAACTGGCCCGCCTGCTCGACCGCGGCGGCACGTCGCTGGCCGAGCTGATCGACCAGCGCGGCGAGAGCGTGCTGTCCAAGCTCCAGCAGACCATCGCGGATGCCGAGCGGATGCTCGATGCCGGCGAGGGCCGCCTGGGCCACACCCTGTCGAGCCGCACCGCCGACATCAGCGGCCTGCTCGACGACGGTGTGCGCACGGTCCACACCCTGCTCGACGACCGCACCAACCAGATCCGCGTGATGCTGGACGATCACGCGGGTACCCTGGCCGCCACGCTCGACGGCCGCATGGGCCCGATCAACGCGGCTCTGGACGGCCGCGGTCAGGCCCTGGTCTCCGCCCTGGACGGTGCGTTCGGCACCGCGACCGAGGCCCTGGACGACCGGACCCGCCAGCTCGGCAGCCTGTTCGACGAGCGGCTGGGCCACCTCGAGACCCTGGTCGAGGGGCGCGGCAACCGCCTCGCCGACACCCTCGGCGAGCGGGCTCAGTCCCTCAGGACCCTGTTCCAGGAGGCCCAATCGGCCCTCGACGCCGTGGTGGAGGACGGCGGTGGCCGCTTCACCGCCTCGGTCGACGCGCGCATCCAGTCCCTGCGCAGCGTGCTGGAGGAGGCCCCCGCGGCCGTCTCGGCGCTGGTGGAGACCCGCGAGCGCCAGCTCGCCGCCACCTTGGATTCCCGCACGCAGCGCCTCCAGACCCTGTTCGAGGAGGCCCAGACCGGCCTGCGCGACCTCGTGGACGGGCGCGGCCAGGAGGTCGCCGACGCCATCGCGGCCCGGACCGAGGGTCTGCGCACGATCCTCGACACAGCGCCCGGCCAGATGGCGGACCTGCTGGATAACCGGCTCTCGGACCTGCAGGGTCTGTTCGAGCGGGCGCAGGGCGAGATCGACCGCCTCGTGGATACCCGCGGCCGCCAGATCGCCGGCACGATCGAGCATCGGACGCAATCGCTCCAGGCGACCATCGAGAAGGTCAACCCGGCCATCGCGGGCCTGCTGGAGACCCACGAGGGCCAGCTCGCCCACCTCCTCAAGGAGCGGACCGGCGAATTGCAGCTCCTGTTCGAGCGGGTGCAGGGCCGCCTCGGCGCGATCGTCGAGGGGACCGGCCGCGACGTGTCCGAGCGGGTGGATACGCGGATCGAGGCCCTGCGGACGACCTTCGAGGAAGCGCGCGCCGCGATCGAGGGGCTGCTCGACGAGCGCAGCCGGACCCTGATCGACGCCGCCCAGGGCCGCACCGGCGCGCTGGTCGAGGTGTTCGATACCCGGCTGCGCGACCTCGACGGGGTCGTGGAGGGCCGCGCGGCGGCCCTGGCGCAGGCCGTGGAGGCGCATAGCGAGGCCCTGGCCCGCGGCGTCGACGCCCGCGCCGACGCCTTCACCCAGCGGATCGACAGCCGCATGCGGCTGTTCGCGACCCTGGTGGCGCAGCGCGCCGACACGCTGGCCAACGCCTTCGACGACCGCCACGAGGCCTTCGCGGGCCTGATGGACGAGCGCACCGCGCACCTCGTGGCCGCCCTCGACGACCGGGCGCGGGCCCATGCCGAGCAGGTCGACGCCCACAACGCGGCGCTGGCCGAGACGCTGAGCCGGCGCGAGGCGACCCTGGCCGGCCTGATCGACGACCGCACCGAGGCCCTCGGGTCCGGGTTCGAGCGGCGGATCAACGCCCTGGGCGCCCTCGTGGATGCCCGCGGCGAGGCCCTGTCCCGCCGCCTCGCCGAGAGCGCCGAGGTCCTGGTGCGCGCCATCGAGGAGCGGGGCGGCGCGCTGCTCGCCGGCCTCGACGACAGCGGACGCGCGGTCGGCGACACCCTGGAGGGGCATGTCGAGCGCCTGCGGGCCGCCATCGACGGGCCGATGCTCGACCTGTCCCACGCCCTGGCCGACCGGGCCGACGCCATCGAGCGGGCGCTCGCCGAGACCGGCCTGCCCCTCGCCGAGAGCCTGCGGGAGCGGACCGAGGAGCTGGCCGTCCAGTCGCGGGCCTCGGCCGAACTGCTGCGCGCCGCCGTCGAGGACGGGGCGGGCCGCACCCTGTCGGAGCTGTTCGAGACCAACGACCGGATGGGCCGGGAACTCGGCACCCTGCTCCAGCGGATCGAGACCGCCAACGCGGCGCTCGGCGAGCTGGTCGCCGGGGCCGACACGAATCTCGGCGCGGTGGAGCGGAGCCTCGCGGACCGGATCGAGCAGGTCCAGGGGGCGCTGCAGCGCATCGCCGCCGAGACCGGCCGGGCCAGCGCGGGTGTCTCCGCGCAGGTCGAAGCCCTGCGCGGCGCCGCCGACGGGGCCCTGAGCGAGGCGTCCCGCCTGGCCGAGACCCTCGACGACCGGGGTCGCTCCCTCGGGGAGCAGACCGCCACCCATGTGGCCACCCTCGACCGGGCGGCGGCCGCGCTGGCCGCCATCGAGGAGCGGCTGGGCTCGGCCCTGTCGGGCCGCGAGACGGCGCTCACGGAGGCGCTGGCCACCTTCGAGGCCCGCGCCGCCGCCCTGGAGCAGAACGGCAACGCCCTGGCGCAGACGATCGAGCGCACGCTGCGCGCCGCCGAGGAGCGCGCCCGCAGCGTGGGCGAGACCCTCACCCGGACGGCGCAGGGCGCCGGCGCCTCGGTGACGAGCGCCTTCGCCGACCTGAAGGACAGCGCCAGCGCCGAGGGCGAGAAGGCCGCCCACGGCGTGCGGCAGGCCATCGAGGAGGCGTCGCGGGAGATGCGCAGCGGCTTCCAGGAGGCCCAGGCCAGCTTCGGCGACTCCTTCTCGGCTTTGCGCGAGATGGCGGGCTCGATCCGCGGCGAACTCGACGCGACCCGCGCCGAACTCGCCAAGGGCGTCCTCGAGCTGCCCCGCGAGACGCAGGACGCCACGGGCGAGATGCGCCGGGTGGTGGCGGACCAGATCAAGGCGCTCAACGAGCTCTCGAGCCTGGTCTCCCGCTCGGGCCGCTCGGTGGACGTCGCCCAGCCGCAGGCCCAGCGGCGGGTCGCCGAGGGCGGCAGCCGTGCCGCCGCGGTGCCGGCGGCCGGCCAGATCGCGAACCAGGCCGCGATCCCGGCGCCTGCACCGGTCCCGTCCTTCGCGTCGGCGCCCCCCGCCATGCCGCCTCTGACGCTGCCCGCGCCCCCGGCGCGGGCGCGGCCCGCCGCGGCCGGTCAGGCGGCTCGGATCGAGGCGCCGCGCACGGCCGCGCCGTCCCGCCCCGCCGGCCCTGCGCAGGCCGGGGACAAGCGGGGCTGGCTGTCCGACCTGCTGACCCGCGCCTCGCTGGACGACGACCAGGAGGCGGAACCGGGTGCCGAGGCGCTGGCCGCCGCGCCGTCGGGACGGCGGACCCCTGTGGCCGCCGCCGAGACCGGGCGGATCGCCCTCGACACGATCTCGACCGACATCGCCAAGATGATCGAGCACCGGACCGCCGTCGACCTGTGGGAGCGGTACCGGCGCGGCGAGCCGAACCTGTTCGATCCGCGGATCTACACGCCCCAGGGCCGGACGACCTTCACGGAGATCCAGCGCCGCTACCGGGCGGATGCGGAGTTCCGCCGGAGCGTCGACCGCTACGTCAGCGAATTCGAGCGCCTGCTCGGCGACGTGGTCAAGAACGACAGCGACGCCAAACGGACCGACGCCTATCTCACCTCCGAGACCGGCAAGGTCTACACGATGCTGGCCCATGCCAGCGGGCGCTTCGACGGGGCGTAGCGTGCTGTCCGCCGAAGCGGATGCCGGTTCGGCGCAGGAAAGCACGTTCTGAGGAGGAGCCGGAACCGTTCCCCGGCGCACCGCGACCGGGAGCGGTTCCGGGACGCGTCCCGCCGGGAGGTCAGGTCCGGCGGGATCCGCGCGGCAGCGGATGGATCCCGTCGGCCTGCCCCGGGACGGGCGGCGCCGTCACAGCAGGCCGAGGCCGACCAGCTCCCGCCGCAGGGCTTCGGGCATCTCGGCGAGGTCGCCCGCCGCCGCCGCGCCGAGGTCGGCCGGCGCGTCGTGGGCCGCGAGGTAGCGCCAGCCCTGGAACGGGCGGCAGGGCCGGGGGGCCACCGGGACGAGGCGCGGATCGAAGACGAGGCGGCAGCGCGGGATGCCGTCCCCGCCCGTCACCGGCTCGATCGCGGTGATCGCCTGCCGGCAGGAGAGGGTCCCGCGGATCACCCAGTAG
>CAXTCV010000276.1:0-4588 GCA_964242725.1 uncultured Methylobacterium sp. | reverse complement strand
GATCGGCGTCTTGAACTCGGGCTGCGCCTGGGACAGCTCGATCACCTTGTCGTCGAAGCTGATGCTGCGCGTGGCCGCCTGGAAGGTCTGCGCCGAGACGCCCGCGGCGGCCGCCTGGGCCTGGATGCCGGCCAGGCAGCTGTCGAAATCGGCGCGCGCCGGCAGGCTCGCGGCGCCGGCGCAGAGGAGGCCGAACCCGAGCGCGACGCCCGACCCGAGGGACTGATTGCGCATCCTGGCGTTCCCGTGTGTCGCCCGTGGTCTAGCCGCCGAATCAGGCAGCACGAGGGTTAACGGCGCGTTAGCGGAGGGTCTGCCGAGGGCGGGTGTTCCGGACGATCGACCTGACCCCGCGTTGCTCCGGCCATCGGTCCCCGCCTCCGCCCGGCACCTGAAGGGATGGGATATCCGCTCGTCTGCGCCGCCGTGGCGCGCCGCGATCCGTACCGGCGCGGGCCTTTGCCCGCGTCTGCGCGCCCTGAGCCGGGACTGCGTAGTCGAACTTGAAGTATCAACAGCAGAATTTGGTGCCGGCTATTTCAGCGCGAGTCGGATCGGATGTTCGATCCAAGAAGTATAACTGTCGATCCTGGCAAATTTAAAGATCACAGACAGAAATCAGTCCTCAAAAGGGGGCGGGTAAATTTTTTCGGTGGATTAGTGGCTTTATAATCTATGCGACGTATCATGTCGGATCGATTCACAAGGAGGTAAAGATGAGAATTTCTGACATTTCGATTGCAAAAAAGATCATTGCTTGTTTCTTGATATTGATATTTATCAACATGTTGGGCGGATTTATAAATTATAACAAGCTTACTTTCATCGACAAGACAACCGGATGGTCCGAGCATACCTATGATGTGCTGAATGTGAACGATCATCTGATCAGCAGCATGGTGGATCGTGAGACCGGGGTGCGCGGCTATCTGGTGGCCGGGGACCGCACGTTCCTCGCCCCCTACGAGGCCGGTGCCAACGCCTTCGGGGTCGCCGCGGGGCGGCTTCGGGCCCTGACGGCGGACAACCCGGCCCAGCAGCACCGTATCGGGCAAATCGAAGCCCTGGCCCGACGGTGGCAGTCCGAGGTCGCCGAGCCTGAGATCGCCATGATGGCGCAGGCCGACACGCAGGCTGGTGCCCGTGCCCTCCTCACCAGCGGCATCGGCAAGGCGTCCATGGACGGCATCCGGGCCTTGGTCGGCGAGATCGATGCGACGGAGCGAGCCCTGCTGAAGGCGCGTCAGGCCGATGCGGCCGACGCGTTCTCGACCTCGTATCTGACGACGCTGATCACCATCCTGGCCCTGCTCGGCAGTGCGGCTGCCTGCGCTTGGCTGCTCACCCGGCTGATCGCCGTCCCGACGCGCCAGATGACCGACGTGATGGGTGAAATGACCCGCGACAACTTCGACGTGGCCGTGCCGCATCGCGGGCGGCGCGACGAGATCGGCCGCATGGCCACGGCCGTCGAGGTGTTCAGGCAGGCGCTCATCGCCAAGCGGACGAGCGACGCCGCGGCCGTTGAAGAGTCGGCGGCCAAGGCCCGCCGGGCCCTCCATCTGGATGCCACGGTCAAGCGTTTCGAGACCGAGGTCTCCGGCCTGACTCAGGCGCTGTCGGGCGCCGCCACGGAACTCGAGGCGACGGCCCGATCGATGAGCGGCGTCGCGGAGGAGACCGACGTTCAGGCGCTGGCGGTGGCGAGCGCCGCCGAGCAGGCCTCGTCGAACGTCAACACGGTCGCGGCGGCCACGGAAGAGCTGTCGATCTCGATCCGGGAGATCAACAACCAGGTCTCCCGTGCGGCCCAGGCCGCCGGCCGGGCGGCCCACGAAGCGGTCCAGACCGACGGTGCCGTCAAGAGCCTGGCCGAAACCGCGGAGAAGATCGGCGGCGTGATCGCCCTGATCTCGAACATTGCCGGCCAGACGAATCTGCTGGCGCTCAACGCCACGATCGAGGCGGCCCGGGCCGGCGATGCCGGGCGCGGCTTCGCCGTCGTGGCCACCGAGGTGAAGGAGCTCGCCGCCCAGACCACCCGCGCCACCGACGAGATCGGCGCACAGATCGCCGAGATCCAGGCGGCGACCGGCCAGGCGGTCCACGCGATCCGGTCGGTCGCCCGGACCGTCGGCGAGATCGCTGAAGGCTCGACCGCCATCGCAGCTGCCATGGAGCAGCAGGGCGCCGCGACCCAGGAGATCGCGCGCAACGTTCAGGAAGCCGCGTCGGGGACCGAGCAGGTCACCAGCAACATCGTCGAGGTCAAGCGGGCCGCCGGCGAGACCGGCTCCGCGGCAACCCAGGTTCTGGGCGCGGCGCAGGGCCTCTCGCGATACTCCAACGATCTCGGCCGGGCGGTCGCCACCTTCCTGGCCGACGTGAAGGCGGCGTGACGGGCGGGCCGGACCTTCCCCATCGGGGCGGGGTCCGGCCCGGCCCGGTCAGGCCCATTCCCGCTGGGCGAGCCTCTGCTCGTAGGCGTCGATCGCCGCGCCGCGCGCCAGGGTGAGGCCGATCTCGTCGAGGCCGTTCAGGAGATTGTGCTTTCGGCCGGCGTCGATGTCGAAATGCAGGGTGCCGCCGTCCGGTCCCTTGATGGTCTGGGCTTCGAGGTCCACCGACAGCGTGGCGTTCGCGCCGCGCTCGGCATCCGCGAACAGGTTCTCCAGGTCCTCCGGGGCGACCACGATCGCCAGGATGCCGTTCTTGGCGCAGTTGTTGAAGAAGATGTCGGCGAAGCTCGTGGAGATCACGCAGCGGATTCCGAAATCGGCCAGCGCCCAGGGCGCGTGCTCCCGGGAGGAGCCGCAGCCGAAATTGTCGCCGCATACCAGGATCTTCGCGTTCCGGTAGGCCGGCTTGTTCAGCACGAAGTCCGGGTTCTCGGAGCCGTCCTCGCGGTAGCGCATCTCGGCGAACAGGCTTTTGCCGAGCCCCGTCCGTCTGATCGTCTTCAGATACTTCGCCGGGATGATCCGGTCGGTATCGACGTTGATCGTCCGCACGGGCGCCGCGACGCCCTCCAGGGTGGTGAACTTGTCCATCGGCTGAGGATCTCGTGACGGTTATTCCCTGGCGGCGGCTTTAGCAGCCGCGGGCGCGAGCCGGAAGCGTCAGGCGAGATCCGGCGCCGTGGCTTGTGACAGGGTGCCGTCGTGAAGCGCGGAGGCGACGAGCGCCCCGGCGATCCCGGCTGCGCGCAGCGCCCGCAAATCGTCCGGGCCGCGGACGCCGCCGGCCGCATAGAGGCGGCGGTCCGGCGCCCGCGCCCGCAGGGCGCCGAGGGACGCGAGGTCGGGACCGGCCCCGGCCCCGACCTGGGCCAGGGTCATGGCGATCACCTCCGGCGGCCACAGCGACGGATCGTCGTGGAGCGCCTGCGGGCCGAGCCGGTCCGCGCCGCGCGTGTCGAGGGAGAACACCGCCCTGTCCCCGAGCCGGGTCACCAGCCCGGCATCCGCCTGGCTCTCGCTGCCGATCACCGGGCGCCCGAGGCCGGAGGCCAGGAACGCGTTCACGCCGGCGGGTTCGGCGAAGCCGGCATCCACCCACAGGGCGGTGCCCGGGCAGGCGCCGGCGATCGCCTCCAGGGCGCGGAGATCGGGCGCGGCGCGATCGATGATGGCGTCGAGATCGGCGACGTAGAGGGTCGCGGATGGCCACGCGTCGAGGAGCCCGCGCGCCACCGCTTCGGGCGCGGATCCCTTTGCCAAGGGCGTCTCGATCGGGGCATAGGAGGAACGCTCGCCCCGGCGCGCCCGCACGACGCGGCCGCCCCGGAGGTCGAGCACCGGGATCACCGCGAAGCCGGGGCGCCCGATCCTGTGGTCCATCGAGGCGTTCATCGCGGTCCCATGCGCTCACCATCCCCCAGGACGATCGGGTGGGACCTCGGCGGGGTTCACGTCAAGGCCGCTCTCGTGGAGGCCGGACGCGTCGTGGCCGCCGTTCAGGTTCCGTGCCCGCTCTGGCAGGGTCTGCCGGCCCTGGCACAGGCGCTCGCCGCCCTGCCCGACTGGGCGCGCGGCGAGGCCGCGCACGCCGTCACCATGACGGGCGAGCTGACCGATTGCTTCGCCGACCGGCGGGAGGGCGTGGCCGCGCTCTCCGGCTGGGCCGGGGCGCATCTCGCCGGGACCGTGCGGGTCTATGCCGGCCGGTCCGGCTTCGTCGACCCGGAGGCGGCGGCCGAACGCGCCGCCGACGTGGCCTCGGCCAACTGGCACGCCACCGCGGCGCTCGCCGGGCGGATCGCCCCGGACGCCCTCCTGGTCGATATCGGCTCCACCACCACCGACCTCATCCCGATCGTGGGTGGCCGCCCGGCCGCCGCGGGCTACAGCGACGCGGAGCGCCTGGCGACGGTGGAACTCGTCTATACCGGCGTCGTGCGCACGCCGGTGATCGCGCTCGCCGACCACGCGCCCTTCGGCGGCCGCCGGACCCGGCTGATGACCGAGACCTTCGCCCACATGGCGGATGCCTACCGGATCCTCGGTCTGCTCCCCGGGGGGGCCGACCAGCAGGCGAGCGGCGACCGCAAGGGCAAGTCCGTGGCCGAGAGCGAGACCCGGCTCGCCCG
>CAXTCV010000275.1:0-4605 GCA_964242725.1 uncultured Methylobacterium sp. | reverse complement strand
TGTACCTGGCGGCCGCCTACCGGCTCGACGCGCTGGGTGCCAAGCCGATCACGGCGCTGATCCACGCCACCGGCGAATGGGCGGTGCGCTTCCTGCTGTTCTCGCTCGCGATCGCGCCGCTCCGCCGGATCGCCGACTGGGGCAAGGTCCTGGTGGTCCGGCGGATGCTCGGCGTCACCGTGATGGCCTACGCGGTGGCCCACCTCAGCCTCTACGCCGTCGACCAGAACCTGATCCTCACGAAGGTCGCCTCGGAGATCGCCCTGCGGCTCTACCTGACGATCGGCTTCGTGGCGCTGATCGGGCTGATCGCCCTGGGGCTGACCTCCACGGACACGGCGATCCGCAACCTCGGCCCGAACTGGCATCGGCTGCACCGGCTCGTCTACACGATCGCCGTGCTGGCGCTGGTCCACTACTTCCTGCAATCGAAGATCGATGTCAGCGACCCGGTCTTCTCGGCCGGGTTGTTCCTGCTGCTGATGGGCTGGCGGGCGATGCGGCGCTTCAAGCTGCCGGAGCGGCCGTGGTCGCTCCTGCTCCTGGCGATCCTGTCCGGCCTCACCACCGCGGCGCTCGAAGCCGCCTGGTACGGCCTCGCCAGCGGCGTCCCGGCCAGCCTCGTGCTCGCCGCCAATCTCGACTTTTCCGGCCCGATCCGGCCGGCCTGGTGGGTGCTGGCGACCGGGCTGCTGATGCCCGCCATCGCGCTCCTGCGCGGCGCGCGGTCCGCCGGCACAACGGCCAGTCCGGCGCCCGGCCGGCAGCGCGCGGGCGCGGCGCGCGGGACGACCGCCAGAGCCGCCGCCTCGGAACCCTTGTCGCCGCCCGCATGATGCCGCAGAACCCGCCGCCGGCGGACATCGCCGCAGCGGAGTGACCTGGGCTATGCGCGGCACGCTTCTCCTCATCGCGGGCCTGCTCGCCCCGGCCATCGCCCTGGCGGCACCCGCCAAGCCCGCGCCCGACAAGGCAGCCCCGGCGGCGGCCGCCCCGATGGCCGCCGTCTGCAAGCCGCCGGAGCCGCCGCCGGCCGCGATGCGCCCGACCAAGCCCGCGCTCCCCGAAAAGCCGGCCTGCCTCGACGCCAAGGGCGGCTGCCCCGGCTGGGAGGCCTACAGCTTCAACGACGCGGTCAAGGCCTACAATCTGCAGGCGCAGGCGTTCCGGCCGATCGCCGAGGCCTACGCGCAGAAGCTCAACGCCTACGTGAAGGCGAGCGCGGATTACGCGCAGTGCGAGATCAACGCGATGCAGAACTGACGCGTGCTGCGGAACGGCCGAAACCGGTTTTCCGGGATCCTGATGCGGGACCCGAAGCGCCGGCTGAACGGCGGCCAACAGCGGACGCGGCGGGGGTTCAGCCGGTACGGCGCAGCCTCCGGCATCGATGGCCGCGATCCCCGCCGCCGCTTCCGGCCGAGGCCGTACAGTGCTCCTCCGTCATGTCATCGGGCGCGCCGGGTTCGGCGCGCTGCTCCTCGCCGCCGGCCCGGCGCGCGCCGCCGATTTCGACGGCCCCTTCCCGCCGCCGCGCGTCTATGGCGGCCCGCTCGATGGTTACGAGCGGCGGCCGCTCCCACCTCCGCCCGAGCGGGATTTCCACGGGCCGCGCTTCTCCGCGGCGCCGCCCGAGGCATGCCGCGAGTTCGTCCGGCGCCGGTTCGATCCGGACGGCACGCCGGTGGTGCGCCGGGTGCGGGTCTGCGACGCGCCGGCCTTCGACAGCGGGCCGCCGCCGCCTCCGCCCCCCGAGGATGAGCCGCCCCGCCGCTGGGGCGGACCCCGCTGGTAGGACGGCCCGGCTCAGATACGGGCCGGCGCCTTCTTGAGGGCGGCCGCGAAGGCCTTGAGCTGGCGGTTCAGATCCGCCAGCTCGTTCAGCGCGATGGTCTTGTGGCCGTCGCGGACCGCGCGCTCGATGTCCTCGACCTGCGCGGCGACGATGCGGCGGATGGCGGTGGCAACGTGGTGTCGGTTCATCGGTCTCGGGCGTCTCGTGCAGCGTCCTGGTGGGCCTCAAGGGACGGCCGTGACGCGGCCGTCGACACGATCCGGTGATAGGCCGGTAGGCTTAACCGTTGGTGTCGGTCGCCGGGTCCAGGCGCGCCCGATCCCAGGATTTCGCGCCTATCGCGTGCGCCGCCGAAGTGGATACCGGTTCGGCCTGAGCGTGCGCGTCAAATGAACGGCTCTAGCGCCGCCCGCGCATCTCGGCGCGCCGCATCGGCATCGCATCGATGGTCGCAAACAGCCGCGCGGGCGCGATCGGCGTGTCCGCGATGAGCTTGGCGCCCCCGTCCTTCCCGATCAGGACCGCCCGGAAGCCCTCCGCCGGGAGATCGAGCCGCGCGCGGAGGGCCTGCGCCTCGGCCCCGGTCCCGACGGCCTCCAGCACCACGAGGTCGCGCTCGGCGAGGCCGCCGCGGGCCGAGTCCAGAGCCGCGCGCTGTGCCCGCAGCCGCGCATCCGCAGGATCGGGCGCCGAGAGCACCAGGACCCGCGCGCGATCCCGATAGCCGTCGAGGGGGCCGGCGGCCGCCGCCGTCAGCATCGCGAGTCCGAGACCGAGCACCGTCCTCAGCATGGGGATTCTCCGCGTTCGGGCGACACGACAACGCCTGAGTCCCCCGGGAGATCGCATCCGCACCTTTGCCGCCGCGGCCCGGAGCCCCAGATCGGGGCAGGAAGCCAGTCACCGGGAATCCACCATGACCGCCATGAACCGCCGCATCGTCCTGGCCTCGCGTCCCCATGGGGAGCCGCGCCCCGAGGACTTCCGCCTCGACGAGGTCCCCGTGCCGCAGCCCGGGCCCGGGCAGGTGCTCCTGCGGACCCGGTGGCTGTCCCTCGACCCCTACATGCGCGGCCGCATGAGCGACGCGAAATCCTACGCGGCCCCCGTGGAGATCGGCGCACCGATCACCGCCGAGACGGTGGGCGAGGTCGTCGCCTCGAACCACCCGGACTTCGCCGTCGGCGCGCTGCTGACGGCCTTCGCGGGCTGGCAGGAGTATGTCGTGACGGACGGCAAGGGTTCGCGCCGGGTCGATCCGGAGGCCGCCCCGCCCTCGACGGCCCTGGGCGTGCTCGGGATGCCGGGCATGACCGCCTATACCGGCCTCCTCAACATCGGCCGGCCGAAATTCGGCGAGACCGTGGTGGTGGCCGCCGCCGCCGGCCCGGTGGGCTCGCTGGTCGGGCAGATCGCCAAGCTCAAGGGGGCCCGGGCGGTCGGGATCGCGGGCGGGCCGGACAAGTGCCGCTACCTCACCGAGGAACTGGGCTTCGACGCCGCGGTCGATCACCGGGGGCCCGACCTTCCGGCGGCCCTGGCCGCCGCCTGCCCGAAGGGGATCGACGTCTATTTCGAGAATGTCGGCGGCGCGGTCTTCGCCGCCGTGATGCCGCTGCTCAATCCCTTCGCGCGGATCCCGGTCTGCGGCCTCGTCTCGGCCTACAACGCCACCGAGGTCCCGCCCGGCCCCGACCGCCTGCCCGGGCTCATGCGCTCGGTCCTGACCAACCGGCTCCATATCCAGGGCTTCATCGTCTGGGACTTCGCCGACCAGGCGGAGACCTTCCGGACGGAGGTCGGCGGCTGGATCGAGGACGGACGGGTCCGCTACCGCGAGGACGTGGTCGAGGGCCTGGAGAACGCCCCCGAAGCCTTCATCGGCCTGCTCAAGGGGCGGAACTTCGGCAAGCTTCTCGTCCACGTGTCGTGAGCCCGGCTTGCCGCTGTTTTCGAACAGAGGTAGAACAAACGGACCCGGCGGCGATGCGGATATCGGGCACAAGCTCCATCCGCAGGTTGTCGCCTGAGAGGCCCGGGCGCATGGTTCGCGCGAAGCCGGGCCGGTGCCCTGTGAGATCCGTACGGTCAGGAGAGAGCGATGGCGGGCAGCGTCAACAAGGTGATTCTGGTGGGCAATCTCGGGCGCGATCCCGAGATGCGCCGCCTCGGCTCGGGCGACCCGGTCTGCAACCTGCGGCTGGCGACCTCCGAGTCTTGGAAGGACAAGGCGAGCGGCGAGCGCAAGGAGAAGACCGAGTGGCACTCGGTCGTGATCTACAACGACAACCTCGCCCGGGTCGCCGAGCAGTACCTGCGCAAGGGCTCGAAGGTCTACATCGAGGGCCAGCTCCAGACCCGGAAGTGGACCGACAATTCCGGCGTCGAGAAGTACACGACCGAGGTGGTGCTCCAGCGCTTCCGCGGCGAGATGACGATCCTCGACGGGCGCGGCGGCGGCGGCGGCGACATCGCCGGTGAGGACGAGGGCGGCGGCCAGATCAGCCGCGGCGGCGAATCCGGCGGTGGCCGGGGTGGCGACCGCGGTGGCGAGTTCGGCGGCGGCCGCGCCCAGGGGGGAGACCGGCGTCCAGCACCGGCGTCCTCCGGCGCCGGCGGCGGCCGCGGCGGCTACGACCTCGACGACGACATCCCGTTCTAGCGTTCGATGGGCTTATGGGACCCGCCGCTCCGCGCGGCGGGTTTCGGCACACGGGGAGCCGTCGGAGCCCGGATCCGCGTCGTCCTCGCGCGCGAGGCGACGGCGGCCGGGGCGCGCCATCGCGTCATCTTCATACATCGGCGTCTCA
>CAXTCV010000274.1:0-4705 GCA_964242725.1 uncultured Methylobacterium sp. | reverse complement strand
GGACAGGAACTCCGCGAGCGCCGCGTCGGATACCTCGGTGTAGACGGCCACGTGTTCGCGCTCGGGTTCAGAATCACACACGGCGCGGGCCATCCGACCCGCGCCCTCGTCCGGAGGTGCCGGAGCGCAGCGGAGGCCTCGAAGGAGCCCTCCAGCCGGCCGCGCGATCCCGGGCGCCCGCCTGCGAGGCCCGTGCTCCGCACGGGCACCTCAGGACGGGGGCGTGGGACGAGCCCCGAAGCCCCCTACTCGGCGGCTTCGCTGCGCAGCTCGCGCGGCAGCGGGAAGACCATGTCCTCCACCACCGTCGAGACCGTGTCGACGATCACGTCGTAGCGGGCCGCGAAGGCCTCGATGATCTCCTCGACCAGCACCTCGGGGGCCGAGGCGCCGGCGGTGAGTCCGAGCTTGCGGATCCCCTCGAAGGCCGGCCAGTCGATCTCCTCGGCGCGCAGCACGAGGCGGGTGATCGGGCAGCCGACCCGCTCGGCGACCTCGCGCAGGCGCTGCGAGTTCGAGGAGTTGGAGGAGCCGACCACGATCAGGGCGTCCACCAGCGGCGCCACCTGCTTCACCGCCTCCTGGCGGTTGGTGGTGGCGTAGCAGATGTCGTCCTTGTGCGGCCCGGTGATGGTCGGGAATTTCTTCTTCAGCGCCTCGACGATGTGGCGGGTGTCGTCCACCGACAGGGTCGTCTGGGTCACCCAGGCGAGGTTGTCGGGGTTCTCGGGCGTCAGGGCCGCGATCTGCTCCAGATCCTCGACGAGGGTGATCGAGCCCTTGGGCAGCTGGCCCATGGTGCCGACCACCTCCGGATGGCCGGAATGGCCGACCAGCAGCACGTGGCGGCCGCGCTTGTGGTGGATCTCGGCCTCGCGGTGGACCTTGGTCACCAGCGGGCAGGTGGCGTCGATGGTGGTGAGGCCGCGCGAATCGGCGTTGGCCGGGACCGTCTTCGCGACGCCGTGGGCGGAAAAAATCACCGGGGCGGCCCCGTCGGGCACCTCGTCCAGCTCGCGCACGAACACGGCGCCCTTCCGCTTCAGGCTCTCGACCACGTACTTGTTGTGGACGATCTCGTGACGGACGTAGACGGGCGGTCCGTAGAGGGCGAGAGCCCGCTCGACCACGTCGATGGCCCGCACCACGCCGGCGCAGAAGCCCCGGGGGGCGCAGAGCAGGATCTCCAGCGGCGGCTTGCCGGCATTGCCCTGGGCGGGCGCGAGGGGCGCGGGTTCGACGGTCATGCGGGGGATGTGGCGAGGGCGGGGCCGTCCTGTCAACAGGCCAAGTCCCGGAACAGGTCCAGGAACCGGGCCGGACGGTCGCGGCGGGGCCCTCCTGTAGCACGATTGCCGCGGGTTTGGACCCGGCCCTCAGAGGCGCCGCAGGCCGGTCACCGGGCCGAAGCTGTGGGCCTGGATCCGGGCCGCCGCCGCGGCCAGGGGCTCGACCGCCACCGCCATGTGGTGGCCGTTGGCGTGGATCAGGGTCTCGGGGTCGAGCATCAGCCCGACATGGCCGCGCCAGAACACGAGATCGCCCCGGCGCAGGGCCGCGCGGTCGAGGGGCAGGGCCTGCCCGAGATCCCGCGCCTGCAGGTCGGCGTCGCGCGGGCAGGCGAGCCCCGCGGCGTCGAGGCAGAGCTGCACGAGGCCGGAACAGTCGAGCCCCAGCGTCGTCCGGCCGCCCCAGAGATACGGGGTGCCCACGAGGCGCAGGGCCGTGGCCGCATAGTCGGGCGCGCGCTCCTCGACCGGGGCGCAATGGCGGGCGAACACGTAGCCGCCGGGGGTCTCCAGATACGCCCCCGCCCCGCCGGTCACCACCAGCCGCGCCCCGAGGCTCAGAGGGGCGCGGATCGGCCGTTTCAGGTCGGGCGCCGGGTAGAGGAAGGTGCGCAGCGCCGTGACCCGGTGGGTCGGCTCCGGCCCGGCCGGCCCGAGGCTGTCGGCGGGCAGGTAGCCGACATAGCCGTCGCGGGCGAGCTGCACGAAGGCGAAGCCGTCCGCCTCGGCGTAGAGCTCGACGGCGTCGCCGAGCAGCGCCTCGGTGTCCAGCCCGGCGTCCGGGGCGGGGGCGCGGCGCAGGGGGGCCGAGGGGGCGGTGACCCGGCGCGGCGTGCCGGCGACGAAACGCTCCGCGGCGACCCGGCCGCGCAGGTGCTGAGCGGCGATGTCGGCCCGGGCCGGGGTCAGGCGGGGATCGAGGGTCTCAGGCATGCGGCGATCCTAGAGCATCATCCCCAAGGATGGTGTCCGCCGTCCGGAAAAAAGATGATGCGCGCCGGAGGCCGAGGCCGTCATTCCGGACGCGGGAACCGGACGCTACGCTCGATCCCCGGTTCGCATCGTCGTGTCCCGGACGCCGATGGCCCCCGTCCGGGCGGAGGCCGGACCCCGGCGCGCCCGTCGGGATCCCGTGGGAGATTGCCGCGCCGGGGCGAGGACGTTGCGCCTCCCGTCCTGCGCTCCTATGTCGCATCCGCCCTCTGCCGGGGCGATTCGGCGCGATCGTGCCCACGGGCTCGACAGCGACGCGGCCCCGGTGCCCATCGCGGCGGCACCGGTCCGCCAGCCATGTGCCCGGAAGGCCGGTCACAGGCTTTTGATGCACTGCACAACCCGCCGCGAAGGCGCTATGTCTGTTCCATGAAGACTGCGAGTCGCCCCGTGAAGAAGACGCAGAAGAGCTTCGCCGACCTGCCGCCGATCCGGGTGCGCCGCGAGCCGCCCACGATCAACGAGGCGGTCGCGGCCGCCCAGGACCTCGCCGACGATGTCGAGCAGCAGGTCGAGATCGCCGCGGGCCTGATCGGCCTCCCGGCCGACGAGGTCCGCCCCCACGTCCTGGCGGCCAAGAGGGCCAAGCCGGAGCGCGTGCCGGAGCGGATCCTGACCCATGCGGGCCCGAGCCGGGCGCCACGCACCGTCGTGGTCGAGCGGCGCACCCGGCCGACCGTGGTGATCGAGCGGCGCACCCGCCCCATGGACCCGCGCCGCTGAGCCGATCCGGCCCTCACCAGGGCAGCGTCTCGCCCCGGTAGTCGAGATAGTGGGCGCCGGGCCGGCCGAGCGCCGCCGTGATCACGGCGGCGAGGCCGGTGACGCTCGTGGCCACGTCGAGATCGGCCTCCGTCCCGCCCATCTCGGTGCGGACCCAGCCGGGATGCAGGATCAGCACCGACAGGTTCTCGGCCCGGTGGCGGATCTCGAAGCTGCGCGCCAGGGTGTTCAGCGCCGCCTTGCTGGCGCGGTACGTCTCCCAGCCGCCCGTCTCGTTCAGGCCGACGCTGCCGAGGATCGAGCTCATCAGGGCGAGGCTGCCGCCGGGGGCGAGGCGGTCGCGGAACGCCTCCGCGAAGCGGATCGGGCTGACGGCGTTCGTGAGATAGACCTGCGCGGCGACATCCCGGGGCACCGCGTGCAGCGGGTCGTGGGCCTGCGTGGCGACGCCGGCCACCACGAAGATCAGTTCGAAGCGCTCCGCGGCCAGGCGGTCGTGCAGGGCGGCGACGCCGGCATCGTCGTCGATGTCGGCGGTCTCGACGCGCAGCGCCTCGGAATCCAGCCGCGCCAAGTCGGGGGACGGCGTGCGCTGGGTGGCGGTGACGCGCCAGCCCTGCGCCAGGAAGGTCTCGACGAGGCCGAGACCCAGGCCCCGGGAGGCCCCGACGATCAGCGCGCGCTTCTGCGATGGGTTCATGGCATCCTCGGAGATGTGGCCGGGTCAACCGTCCGCGCCCGCGCAGGTTCGCCGAATCCCCCAAGGACGAGGGCAGGGAGCGCTGTATCCGGCCGGCCGGGCTTGCACGTCGACCCAACCCCGTGGAGTCCAAAGGGATCATCCCGTTGGCGGGGTCTCGGGGCAGAGCCCCGAGGCTATCGCAGAGCTTGCGCCCCGCACCCGCGAAAGGTCCTGGACGTTTCGAAACCATCACGGGCCAAGGACAGGATCCGTCCTGATCGAAGGACCGGGAACACGCTTCAGCGCATCGTCCCGCACGGGGGCCGCCGGCCTTCGGAAAAAGACGATGTCCGTCAAACCGCTAGCGCCCCGTGCCGGTTCCGGTATCCGGCACGATGCTGTAGAGCCCGGCCCCAGGATCCCCGCCGCGCCGGGGACGACTCACACCGGATCCGGGCTCCGGGTCCGCGGGAAGCGAACACGATCCCATGTCCAAGCCTGAGACCCTGAAACCCCGCCTGCCGCGCGGCTTCGTCGACCGGCGCGCCGACGAGATCGCCGCGCAGCACCGGATGCTGGAGACGATCCGGAGGAGCTTCGAGCTCTACGGGTTCGAGGCCCTGGAGACGCCCTTCGTCGAGTACACCGAGACGCTGGGCAAGTTCCTGCCCGATCTCGACCGCCCGAACGCGGGGGTGTTCTCGTTCCAGGACGACGACGAGGCGTGGCTATCGCTCCGCTACGACCTCACGGCGCCGCTCGCCCGGTTCGTGGCCGAGCATTACGACGCCCTGCCGAAACCCTACCGCAGCTTCCGGGCCGGCTATGTCTTCCGCAACGAGAAGCCGGGGCCGGGCCGCTTCCGCCAGTTCATGCAGTTCGACGCCGACATCGTCGGCGCCGGCAGCGTCGCGGCCGATGCCGAGATCTGCATGCTGATGGCCGAGACCCTCGACCGGCTCGGGCTCGGCGGCCGGTACGTGGTCAAGGTCAACAACCGCAAGGTGCTCGACGGGGT
>CAXTCV010000273.1:0-4711 GCA_964242725.1 uncultured Methylobacterium sp. | reverse complement strand
TCGCCCAGGCGCTCATGGCGCTCGCCGAACGATACCGCCACTGAGGCCGGCCGCGCCCGCGATCCGCCGGATCGCGCTCACCCGATCGGGGCGCCCTGCCCCGCACGGCGATCCGCCTGCCCCGCACGGCGATCCGCGCGCGGCACGGTCATCCGATCGCGCCGCGCCGAGCGGAAGGGCGTATGGCGGCGCACTCGGATGGTCCCGACTTCGATCCGCCCGATCGCGGATTCCACCCGCCCGCGCCCCGCGCGCCGGCAATCGGAACTTGCGCCCTGTGTGCGAAATGTCGCATTCATCCGGTCATCCGGACGATAGTGTTGGGACTGGCCTAAGCTGCTGGAAACACTCTGTTACGTCAGCGCTGCCGTCGAGTTCGCGCCAATGATCGACAGGGCATGGCACAGTTCAATTTCAGGATCGTTCCGCAGGGTCCGGAACTGGTACGCGCATTTGCCCGTGTCGGCCGCGTTCTCGTTCCGGACCTGTTTTCTGCTTGTCTGGACCATGATTATCACCGCGGTGACGTATGGCCTGGTTGACCTGATGCCGTCCTGATGGTGCACTGCAGTATTGGACATGCTTGCTAAGCTTCAGCGGGGTAGTCTACCTAAGCAGACCGAATCGGCAGTCCGGCGGGCCGCATGCTTTTCATCGTGATCGCGTCTTTGGGCCTCGTCGCCGCCCGTCAGTTCTCGTGGTTCGGCGTCTTCGCCATCAGCACGATCCTGGCCGTAGCCCTGGGCGTCGAAGGCGCCATCCACGATCGGACCCTCCTGAAGGTGCTGCATCGTGACTGGGAGGTCATCGTCACCTTCCAGTCCGCCTACGTCGCGCATATCGTGTGGGACGCCTACGGTCCTCGCCTGATGGCCCGTCTCGGCCGGTAGCGGACTCGGGACCGAGATCCATCTGCGCGAAGCGCGCCCTGGGCGGGCGATCGCAATCCGGCGCGGCGCGGTCAGGAGGTCTTCACCAGTTGCAGAGGGCCCCGCTGGGGCGGCACCGTCGCGGCCTGCGCGGCGGCCATGCGGGTCTGGTTGCGACCGCCGTGCTTCGCTTCGTAGAGGGCGCCGTCGGCCAAGCGATACAGGTCCGGCACCGCCGCGCCGCGTCCGTCGTTGGGCCCCGTACAGGCGACCCCGATGCTCACCGTGACGGCGCCCGCTCCGATCCCCGCCGACCCGACCGCCAGCGCGGCGACCTCGGCATGGACCCTGTCGGCGATGCGCCCGGCGCCGGCCGCATCGGTATCCGGCAGGAGGATGGCGAACTCCTCGCCGCCGATGCGGCTCACGAGATCCTGGGGACGGTGCACGCTCGCGGCGAGGCAGCGGGCCAGACCCTTCAGGATCTCGTCGCCCACCGGATGCCCGTACCGATCGTTGTAGCGCTTGAAATGGTCCGCATCGACGATGAGCAGCGACAGCGGCTGGCCGCCGTGTCGAGCCGCCTCCGCGGCCCGGGCGAACCTGTCCTCGAAACAGCGGCGGTTCGGCAGGCCGGTCAGGGCGTCGGTGCGCGACAGCGCGGCCAGGGCGTCCTGCGCCGCCTCGCGCCGCCGCAGCTCCCGCCCGAACAGGAACGAGAGCGCGATCGTGAGGCCGCACAGCACCAGCACGATGCCGCCGATGACGACCGCCTTCGTCAACCAATCCGCCTCCACGTCCTGGGTGGCCAGGGCGACGTTCAGGATCAGCGGGAGGGCGCCGATCCGCGTGAAGGTGTAGGCGCGCTCGATCCCGTCGCGCACGGAGGTGCTGACGAAACGGCCCTGCCGCTCGCGCATGAACCGCTTGAAGGTCGGAGCCCCCGCGATGTTCACCCCGACGTCCGCCGCCTCGTAGGGATAGCGCATGAGGCGGGTGCCGTCGGTCAGGTACAGGTTGATCGCGCCGCGCGGACCGAGGTCGATCTCGCTGAACAGATGCATGAAATAGGACAGCTTCACGCTGCCCAGGACCACGCCCCCGAAGCTTCCGTCGGGCTTGTTGATGCGCCGGCTGAACGGGAGCATCGGCTCGCCGGTCAGGCGCGAGACGATCGGGCGGCCGACATAGAGGCCCAGCCCGTCATGGGCCTCGTGGACCTTGAAATACGCGCGGTCCGCGTAGTTGCCCTGCCGCGGCGGCACGGCGCCGATGTCGTCGAGGATATGGCCGTGCTCGTCGATGACCAGCATCACGCCCATGTCGCGGGCGGTCGCGGCGCGGTCGAACAGGATCAGCTGGCGCAGCGCCGGCCCGGCCTCCGCGAGCCCGGGTGCAGCCAGGTTCTCCACGGCGGCCCGGAGCGAGAGATCGTAGATCTCGATGTTGCGTGCGATGTCGCGTTCCAGGACCTGCACGAGGTTCCGGGATGTCTGCTCGGCCCTCTCCCAGGCATCCTGGCGCAGGTCGGCGAGCATCACACCCGAGACCGCGACCATGCCGATCGGCGCCAGGACGCCGACTGCGAGCCACGTCCGGGCCGATCGGAGCCACGTCTGGAACCGTCCCAACGAGATCATCGGCACGTCCATGCGAATCGGCTGTCCGATGCCAGTATAGGTTCAGGTGTGAGTTAAACGTTACTTTCATGCCGCCGCAGGTGATGGGCATCCTCCGGTGACGCTCTGCCGCGCCGCCGGAGCCCCGGATTCCCGTGCGCCGGGATCGCGGCCTCGGAAAGGCTCAGCATTCCCGCGCTCCGGCTCCGCAAGTATCCACAGTCAATCGGCGGGCGCGCAATTCTGTACCGATACCTGCGAAAGACGCACGGAACTAGGCTGCGCCCCATCACAGCGGGAGAGCGCCATGTGGGACGAGGACGATTTCGCCCAGGAGATCGCGGCCCTTCTGATCGCCGACATCAAGACGTCGGGCGCCCGCAGCCGGGCCGAACTCGAGGAGGCCTGCCGGATCTCGCTCAGGAGCCTCTTGGGCGACGCCGCAGTGCCGCACCAGATCGCCGTCCTGATGCCCATCGGCCTGGACCGCTGGCCGCGGGTGGTCGTGAAGGGGCGGCGCCTCCCGGACGTCTGAGGCACCCGCCCCGGAGGCGGTTTCCCGACGGCGCGGCGCTCAGCGTCCGATCACGCCGGTCCGGCCGACGGGCCCGATCGCGTTCGGGCCGGTATTCGCGCCCGGCTCCGCGGCCTGGTTCCGCTGGATGTCCATGCGGAGCATGTCGGTCTGGGTGGTCTGGTCCTGCTGCAGGGCGCGCATCTGGCCGTTGCGCTCCATGGATTGGTTCGCGCCATTGGGATTGTTCTGCTGCACCTGGGCCAGGACGGGCGTGGCAACGGCCGGTGACAGGCAGAGGGCGGCGGCGATGAGGATGCGCATCGGGATGCTTCCGGGATCAAGGGTCTCATGGGTCCGACGGATCGAGAGCCCGCCGAGTCCCACGCGACCGTCTACGCGACGCTCTCCGCCAAGTTCGACCATGCGACGACGTAACCCTGCCGCCGGCGCGATGCGGCGGTGATCCGGAGACCCTGGCGTCGGGCGCATCGCGCGCCGACATGGTTAGCCGATCCCTCCCTCCCGGCCCGCCTCTTTACGCCTTGTTAACGGCTCCGGGTGAGTCTGTCGGCGACGAGCGGGAGAGTCGCCTGATGCGTGTCTTGATGGGGGAGGACGAGCAAGCGGTCGAGCGCCTGACGCTGCAGCTTCTTCACGACGCGTATTGCGACCTCGCGGCCGTGCTCCGCGGTGCGCAGCCGCAGGCGGCCGCGGCGATCCTCGGTGCCATGGAGCAGCGGGTGACCGACGTCCTCGGCCGGATCTGCCGGCAGGGTTTGGAGGGGCCGGCCTCGGTGGCGATCGCGATCGCCGTCGGCGAGCGGATCGGCGCCATCATGGATCAGGCCCACGGTCGGGACGGGCGGCCGGCGCTCGCGGCGTGAGGATCGGCGCGTCGGTCGATCCTGAACGGCGGATGTCGTCGCGGGGCTGAGCCGAACGCGATCGCCGGGCTCGGAACGAGGTGCGAGCGGCCTGCTCCCTTCGGCCGCATGCGGCGACGCCTCCGGCGGCCGGGTGGCCGGCAGACGTGCTGTGGAGGTTCAGGGCCGCTCGCCCGTCCCTCCGATGCTCGCGTGCGCTGCAGGGCGAAGCCGGTGTGTGAATTCACAGGGAAACCGTGTGCGCCCATGCAACGTTCAAATGCGGATCGGTTGATCGTCGACTTGGGTATGAACAACGGCGACGACACCGCCTACTATCTCCGGCAGGGCTTCAGAGTGGTGGCTGTCGAGGCCAATCCCGCCCTGGCAAAGGCCGCGGAGCGGCGTTTCGCGGCCGAGATCTCGACAAGCAGGCTTGCCGTTCTGAATCGCGCGGTCTGGGACGAGCCGGGCTCCGTGACGTTCCATGTGAATGCCGACAACGATCACTGGAGCAGCATCGACGCGGGCTGGGCAGGCCGCGAAGGCAGTCGCGTCGAAGCCATGCCGATCGAGACGATCAACCTCCGTGATCTATGTGCGGCGTTCGGAGTGCCGTACTATCTCAAGATCGATATCGAGGGCGCCGATCTGACGGCCCTCCGCCAGCTCAACCAACTGGCTGAACGTCCGGATTTCGTGAGCGTCGAAGATTGCCGCTTCGGATTTGACTACATTTCCATACTGGGCGACGCCGGGTACGCGGCCTTCAAGTTGTCCGATCAGTCGATCGTCCCGAGCCTTCGCGATGAGACCACCGGGGCGAACTTTCCGCCGGGCGCG
>CAXTCV010000272.1:0-4726 GCA_964242725.1 uncultured Methylobacterium sp. | reverse complement strand
CCCCGTTCCGCGACCTGCCGGTGCGGCTGGAGCGGATGATCCACTTCGTGCCGCCGCACAACGACAAGGTCCGCGCCCGGGTGCCGGAGCTCGCCGGCACGGTCGACGTGGTGCTGGGCAACCTGGAGGACGCGGTGCCGGCCGACCAGAAGGAGGCGGCGCGCAAGGGCTTCGTGGCCATGGCCCAGGCCACCGACTTCGCCGCCACCGGCACCGGCCTCTGGACCCGGATCAACGCCCTCAACTCGCCCTGGATTCTCGACGACCTGTTCACCCTCGTCGCCGAGGTGGGCTCCAAGCTCGACGTGGTGATGGTGCCCAAGGTCGAGGGCCCCTGGGACATCCACTACATCGACCAGCTGCTCGCCCAGCTCGAGGCACGGCACGGGATCGCCAAGCCGATCCTGGTCCACGCGATCCTGGAGACCGCCGAGGGCGTGGCCAATGTCGACGCCATCGCGTCGGCCTCGCCGCGGATGCACGGGATGAGCCTCGGCCCGGCCGATCTGGCGGCGTCCCGCGGCATGAAGACCACCCGGGTCGGCGGCGGCCATCCGGATTACCGGGTGATCGCGGACCCGTCGGGCGATACGCCTCGCGCGAGCGCGCAGCAGGATCTCTGGCACTACACGATCGGAAAAATGGTCGATGCCTGCATGGCCAACGGCCTCAAGGCCTTCTACGGCCCGTTCGGCGATTTCTCCGACGGCGCGGCGTGCGAGGCGCAGTTCCGCAACGCCTTCCTGATGGGCTGCGCCGGGGCCTGGACGCTGCATCCGAGCCAGGTGGCGATCGCCAAGCGGGTTTTTGCGCCCGACCCCGCCGAGGTGGCCTTCGCGGCCCGGATCGTCGCGGCCATGCCGGACGGCACCGGCGCCGTGATGCTCGACGGCAAGATGCAGGACGACGCCACCTGGAAGCAGGCCAAGGTCATCGTCGATCTCGCCAAGCTGGTCGCCGCGAAGGATCCGGAACTGGCGGCGGTGTATCAGCTGGGGTGAGCGGGCATGCCGGGACCCGACCCCCTCTCCCGTGCGGGAGGGGGGGCGTGTCGCGCGCTGGCGGTAGCATCAGTGTCTGACCCAAATGGGGAAAGACCGGAGCCTGCGCGGGAGAGGGACCTCGCGCGCTGCTCTGGACCGGTGTCATCGCTGACCCGGGCGGTTCGTCGGGGCAGGCCCGCGCAAGCGAGGCCGCCGTATCATCCGCTGGATCCGACCGCGCTGCCGGAGCCAGGCGGTGACCAAGTCGATCCCGCGAGGCCGCAGCCTGCGCCGCAGCCTGACTTCGGCCGAGGCCAAGCTCGGGCGTGTGTTGCGCAATCGCGCGCGCGACGGCTGGAAATTCCGCCGCCGGCACCCGGTCGACCGGTTCATCGTCGACCTCGCCCGCATCGGCGCGAAGCTCATCGTTGACGGGGACGGGGCAACGCGTTCCACCGCGATCGAGATCGCCCGGGATTCCGGAATCCTGCGGCTTCAGCCTGCTCCGCGTCCCGACCGCGGACATCCAGGAAGAACCGCGACGGTGTGCGCGAGACGATCCTCGCCGCCCTCCACCGCCGCGCGACGGTGTGAGCCCCCTCACCCGCCGAACCGCGCCCGATACGCCTGCGGCGTCGCCCCGACATGCCGCAGGAAGCTGCGCCGCATCGTTTCCTCCGCGCCGAAGCCGCAGGTCCGGGCGATGCGCTTGACCGGCTGCGCGGTCTCGGCCAGCGCCCGCCGGGCCGCCTCCACCCGCAGGCGCTCCACGGCCCGGGCGGGGGTGAGGCCGGTCGCCGCGCGGTAGTGCCGGCTGAGGCTGCGTTCGCTCATCCCGGCCGCCGCGGCGAGCGCCGGCAGCGCCAGGTCGCCCGCCAGGTTCCGCTCGATGAAGGCGTGCAGCGCCCCGAACCGCTCCTCGCCCGCCTGGAGGGCCAAAGCCGCGCTGAACTGCGCCTGCCCGCCGGGGCGCTTGAGGAACATCACGAGGTGGCGCGCCACCGCCAGGGCGAGGGGCCGGCCGAGATCCGCCTCCACCAGGGCGAGCGTCAGGTCGAGGCCCGCCGTGATCCCGGCCGAGGACCAGACCGGGCCGTCCCGCACGAAGATCGGGTCCGGCTCGACCCGGACCCGCGGGTAGCGCGCCGCCAGCGCGCTGCAATGCTTCCAGTGGGTCGCGGCCCGCCGCCCGTCGAGGAGCCCGGTCGCCCCGAGCAGGAACGCCCCGGTGCAGACCGAGGCGACCCGGCGGGCCCGCCCCGCCCGCGCCCGCACCCAGGCCACCAGCGCCGGGTCGTCGCAGGCCGCCGTGACGCCGGGGCCGCCGGCGATGATCAGGGTGTCGAGGGGCGCGTCGAGATCCGGAAGCGGCTCGGCCACCAGCCGCAGGCCGGCCGAGGCGGTGAGCGTCACGTCGCCGGCCGCGATCACCCGCGGCGCGTAGGGCGTGCCGACGCCGCCCTGCGCGTTGGCGGTGGCGAGGACCTGGAGCGGCCCGGCCACGTCGAGGAGTTGCACCGCCGGGAAGGCCAGCACCTCCACGACGCGCGGCGCTTCTGGCGGGAAACGAGGGCTCTTTGTCATTCGCGCCAGAGGATGGCGCGCTAGGATCCGCCCGTCCAGCCCGGAGGCCCCGCATGAGTCCCGCCGACACCCACCTGCAGATCGGCTCGCTCCTGTTCGAGGGGCTCGACCAGATCGACCTCACCGGCCCGTTCGAGGTCCTGTGCCGGGTGCCCAACAGCACGTACCGGATCTACGCGCCGAGCCGCGAGCCCGTCCGCGACGTGCGCGGCCTCCGGATCCTGCCGGACGCGACCCTGGCCGAAGCGCCGCGCCTCGACGTGCTCCACGTGCCCGGCGGCCAGGGCCAGGAGGCGCTGATGCGCGACGCGGCCGTGCTCGGCTGGATCCGGCAGCAGGCCGCGGGCGCCTCCCACATCCTCTCGGTCTGCACCGGCGCGCTCCTCCTCGGGGCGGCCGGGCTCCTGGTGGGGCGTCGGGCGACCACCTATTGGAACGCGGTCCACCTGCTGCCCTGGTTCGGGGCCGAGCCGGTGGACGCGCGGGTGGTGATCGACCGCGATTCGGAGAACCGCACCTGGGTGTTCGCCGCCGGCGTCACCGCGGGGATCGACGGGGCGCTGCGCCTCGCCGCCGCGCTGCGCGGCGACGCGGCCGCCCGGGCGATCCAGCTCGGCATGGAGTATGCCCCCGAGCCGCCCTTCGACAGCGGCACGCCCGGGACCGCCCCGCCGGCCCTGGTGGCGGCGGCGCGGGCCCGCGCCGCCGACCTCACCGCCCGGCGCGAGGCCACCGCCCGGGCGATCGCGGCCGAACTCGGCCTCCGAATCGCCGACCCCGCGGGCGAGATCCGATGACCCGCCCCGAAGGCCGCACCCGGATCGCGGTCCGGGACCTGCTGATCCGCGCCGCCGGGACGGGGGGATCCGCGCCCACCCGGTGACAGGTCCCGCCATCGGACCTATCTGTCCCGTCAGGACGGACTGGACCATGACGGACGTAACCCTGAGAACCGCCAAATTCGCCATCGGCGCCGTGGTGCGCCACCGGATCTACCCCTTCCGGGGCGTCGTGTTCGACGTCGACCCGGTCTTCGACAACACCGAGGAATGGTGGATGTCGATCCCCGAGGAGGTCCGGCCGCGCAAGGACCAGCCGTTCTACCACCTGCTGGCCGAGAACGCCGAGACCGAATACGTCGCCTACGTGTCGGAGCAGAACCTTCTGCCCGACACGTCGGGCGAGGCCCTGCGCCATGCCGGCATCGCCGAGATGTTCGTGCGCGACGCCGCCGGCGCCTACCGGATGCGCGCCCGCGCCACGAACTGACCGGGCTCGTAACGCTTCCGCCAAGGGCGCCGCATGAGCCTCGGTCCGACGGCCGCCGCGCCGTCGGACGAGGCCGTCGCCATCCCCGCCAAGCCCCGATGCCCCGCCGCGGCACCCCTGGCCGCGGCCCTGCCCTGCGCTCCCGCCCAGGCCGACGGCAGCGCCGCCGCGCTCGATGCCGGCGGACTGGTCCTGCTGCCGGAGCCGGGGATCGCCCTCGCCGGCGGGGACCTGTCGATCTGGCTCGACCGGATCGATGTGTCCTGCGTCTTGCGCAACCCGGTGGATGAGCCGCGCACGGTTCGGATCGCGTTCCCGTTGCCGCGGATCGATGGCCGCAGGCTCGGCGCGTCCGCCCTCACGCTGCCGCAGGTCGAGCCGGCGCTGGAGGCGCGCCCGCGTGCGAGCGCGCGGTGACGGACCCGCACGGTTCCGGTGGGCGGCCCGGGACTCCGTGCCCGACCACGACCTGCGGGTCCTGATCGTCCTGCCCGCTCCGGGCCCGACGGGGATCCGTTGGCGCATCATCCCGAAAGGCGGGTTCCGCCTCCCGGAAAAAGATGATGCCGAACCAAAGACCTGGCGCATCGGGCGACGCGGGCCGCGAACGCGGAAGGGCCGGACCTGCCGGTCCGGCCCCCGCGGATCGCGCGCTGCGCGGGGGCTACTTCGCCGCCGGCGCCGCGCCGGCCGCCGGGGCGGCGCCGCCCTGCTGCTCGAGCTTCTTGCGCATGTCCTCGGAGCGCTTCTCCAGCTCCGCCTGGAGCTTCTTCTGCTGCTCCTCCAGGACCTTCGGGTCGATCGCCGGGCCGTCGAAGGCCTTGCCGAAGCCGGCCAGCGGCACCGCGAAGGTGACCTCGCGCTGGGTCTGGTTCTGGACCGAGACGTTG
>CAXTCV010000271.1:0-4823 GCA_964242725.1 uncultured Methylobacterium sp. | reverse complement strand
GTGCCGACGATCAGCCGCATGATTTGCCATCCTTCCGCTGCGGCAGATGCAGCCCGCACGAAGCCACTAATAGTCTGGCAAATCACCGATTAAGGTTAATGGAGCGTTTCGAGCCGTCGCCCGCGGTGAGGTCGCTCACGGTGTCGAAGGGCGCGCGGGGCACGGCGGGCCCGTGAGGCTGTATGGTCGAGGCCGCAAAGTGCGGGACAGATGCGTTCCGGATGAAAGGCGGTGAAGCGGCGCGGGTTGGGTCCTGCGCTACATCGCCCTGGATCGAATACAGGAGGATCGCGTGAAGCTGTTCATGGTACCGGCCGTGGTTGGCCTGCTGACGCTGCCTGGCGCGGTTCTGGCCGCAACGACACCCGAACGCATCAGGGGCACGGTTGAGGCGGTCGACGCAGGCTCGATGACCGTCCGCACGATCGACGGAGGCACGGCGACCATCGCCTTGACCCAGAACACCAAGGTCGTCTCGCTGGCGAAATCGAGCCTCAGCGCCATCACGGACGGCACCTTCGTGGGAACCGCCACGAAAGGCGACAATCCTCCGCAGGCTCTGGAGGTGCACATCTTCCCCGAGTCCATGCGTGGGACCGGCGAAGGGCATCGTGACTGGGACACGATCCCCGACACCCTGGCCGGCGGTGGACGGGTGAAGAGCGCGATGACGAACGGCACGGTGAAAGCTGCCACGGCACCGGCGCCCAGAGTGAAGAGCGCGATGACCAATGGCACGGTCTCCAAGAGCAGCGCGGCCGGAGGGGAGCAGACTCTCACGCTGACCTACGACAACGGCCAGACGAAGACGGTGGCGGTGTCGCCCCAGACGCCGATCGTGGCCTACGAGCTCGCCGACCCGTCGGCCATCCGCGCCGGCGCCAAGATCTTCGTCACCGCCGAGCGGGACGGCGACAAACTGACGGCGATTCGGGCCGCGGTGGGCAGGGACGGCGTCACGCCGCCGATGTAGCCGGCGGCGGTCAGTGGCGAGGGTTGTTGAAAGGAACGGTGCATCTTCACGAATGTCGGGCACACCCGCGGCTCTGGAGGCGCTCGAAGGCATCGGCATTGCCGCCCAGGCGACCGCCTCCGCCCTGGGTGCAGTTAGCCTCTGGCTGATCGTCGCCGCGGTCATGGACCTACCGGCTGACCCGGGCGGTCGTCTCATCCAGACCATCGCGACGGTCCTGCACCCGGGCGTCGGATCTGTGCTTGCAGCCCTCGCCACTCGGCGGATCGGACGGCTCGTCACCCGGTGAACGGCGCGCTTGTCCGGTGCGATGTCGAAACGAACGTCCCCAGGCGTCGGCGGCGGGGATCATTCTGCGGCCTCCAGGGCAACCACGCGCATGACCGGCCGGCGGCGGGCCGGGGGCGGCATCCAACGGATGATGTCAGGGACGACGGACACGAGCGGCATCAACTGCGGCTTGGGCACCTCGATCACGAGGGGCTCGGCGGCCGCCGGTTCGGGGGCGGCCGGGGTGGCGGCAGAAGCGGGGCGATCGCGGTCCACAGATCATCGGGCAGAAGCGGACGTGCGACGAGGACCAACGCCCACCCATGCGATCCGTGCCCGGTCTGTCAGGCGCTCTGAGCAGCGCGGCAGGCTGGTCGAGAGCGTCACACCCATTCCCACCGTGTTCCGTTCGGGAACGTGGCTGGCCTCTCGCACTTTTGACGCTGTCAGAACAGACTTTAGTCCCGATACTAGTGCGTCCGCACTATGGACTTTAGGGCAATCCTTGGACGATAATTTTGAATACACCCAACTAATCTTTCTTGCTTGTTTTGGAATTTACTTCCAGTTAAATTTTTGCCTCCAGTCTATACCTTGGGTTGCGGCCGCGCTCCTTGAGCAAGGTGGGCAGTCGATCAGCCCCAAGATCGAATGACATGGCGCTTTGCGATGCCCAGCCTGCCCTTGGGGAAAGAGCAATTCGAATGGCAAGATCGCGCTCCTTCGCTTGATCAACAACCGGTGCCAGGATGTGAGCCGATTACCGGACGGATCCTCCTCGCCAGCGGCGAGGAGTTGTCTTGCACCGCGCTGAGGCGCTCGCCGTTGCGGGGCGAAATTCGGGTGCAGGCCACAGCCACGCCCGGCGAGGTCGTGGTCTGCGCCCTCGACAACGTCGGCATTCTCGTCGGCAAGGTCATCGCCACGTCGAACTCCAGCTTCAGCGTCACCTTCATGGTCAAGGAGAGCCGACGCGAGAAGATCACCGCACGCCTCAAGTGGCACGAAGCCCGGTGTACGTTGACTTCTCAGTTGCAACGAGCGCCCCGGATCGTGCCGCTCCATCGCGCCGTCGAGGTGCGATTGAGCGAACGCATCGTGCTTGGTGGGACAATCCTCAACATCTCGTTGTCCGGAGCAGCCATTGACCTGAACGGAGCCGAGCCACCGTTTATCGGCGCGCGGGTACGCATAGGTCGCCGCTTCGCGACCGTCCTGCGCCTCATCGAGACAGGCATCGCCGTCCAGTTCCTTGAACCGTTTCCACCTCACCTTTTCGACGAGCGCGTGCGGCCATGATCGAGCCCGACGATGCCACTCCTGCGCGGTTCTCTGGACTTGCGACGTTCATGTCTGGGAGGATCATGATTGCCGAGGACAAAGAGCAGGATTGTCGCGTCAGCTTCTCGTCGCCGGATGAGGCGATTGTCACGACCGAAGCGATCGGCCGTACCGGTGCAGAAGCGATCTGTTACCTCGACGGTATCGGCGCGCTGTCGGGCCGGATCGAAATCGTACATGCAACCGGCTTCATGCTGCGTCTGCGCCTCAGCGACGGCCGCCGGGCCCGCGTGGCGGCTCGTGTTGCATGGCATGCCAAGCAGAATGAGCGGCCGATCGAGCAGCGTAATAATCCACGCATTGTCCCGTTCCACAGGGCGGTCGTGATCCGGCTGCCGGACGGCTCCATCGTCGATGGTCAGATCCTCGACCTGTCGAAGTCCGGAGCCAAGATTGCGTTGGCGGCTTCAATGCCACCTATTGCTGATGTGCTCATCGTAGTCGGAAAGCGATACGCGACGGTCGTGCGGGTCGAAGGCGCCTCGATCGCAGTCCAGTTTCGGCTGCCGTTCTGCGATGGGACTTTCAATCCGACCGTGGTCCTCTGATCACAGGACGGGCCCCGCCGCATCCGTCGGACGACATGTCAAGCTTGACGCAGTGTTGACCATGCAGGCGAGCTGCCGATGGCGGCCAAGATCGCCGAGGACAAACAGCGCAAGGCCTACGCGGGCCAGGCGGTGCGCCTGCTCGACGTGCCTGCCGATGCCGGCCGCGGCTTCGGCCTGCTCGACAATGCCGGTCCCGAGACGGATCCTGCCCGCCTGGCCGAATCCCTGCAGATGGCGGCCTGCTCAGCCTTCGGCAGGGCTGGGCTTGCCTTTGCCCGCGCCCTTTTGGACATGGATCAGGAGGAAGCGCGGACCCTCGTCGTCGACCTCGTGGACAGCTCCCTTGATCGAGTCCGCGGGCGTCCGCGAAGCGCATCGCGCCCCGAAGATCTGGCGGGCGCTGCGGATTGTGGCGGCGGCGATGAGCGAAGGCGCCGGTTCTATTGCGCGCACGGTGCCGATCGGTCGCTGCCAACGCCGAGCTGGAGCGGACCTATCACCCGGTCGACAGTGATGCCGTGCAGCCAGTCGGTCGCGCGCGCCTGCGGGCTCGGCAGACCAGGGCGGGGACAAAACATCGAACGGTACGCGTCATCGCCATTTGAACGGCGGCACGCGGGATCTGAGCTGTGCGCTTGATGTAGATGGCGCGGGCGACGGGGCTCGAACCCGCGACCTCCGGCGTGACAGGCCGGCACTCTAACCAACTGAGCTACGCCCGCACGGCGTGGCCGCCTCAAGGGGGGCGTTTCGCCCGGCGACGGGGCGGGGTGTATGGGGCGCCTCGGGACCTGTCAAGCGCATCCCGACCGGATTCGTCGCGGGGCCGCCCCGGGGGCCTGCGCGCTTCCGTCGTGTTGCGCCCGCGCCCCGCGCCCCCATCTCCCGACGTGACGGACGGCGCGGTTTGTGCGACGCGACAAGCCATTGTCACGGCTCGGCGGGTCGACTAAGCCTCCGGCCGCGCGCATCCTGGCATAAGAACAATTCCACGGGCGAATCCGGGTCGGCGTCGCACCGCGGTTTTCTACGTCTCGCGAGGCCCTGGCATGACCGGATTGTTGGCGGATTACCTGCCGCTCATCGTGTTCATCGGCGTGGCACTGTTCATCGCCACGGCGCTACTGGTCGTGCCGTTCCTCGTCGCCTTCAAGAGCCCCGATCCCGAGAAGCTCTCGGCCTACGAATGCGGCTTCAACGCCTTCGACGATGCCCGCATGAAGTTCGACGTGCGCTTCTATCTCGTGGCGATCCTGTTCATCATCTTCGATCTCGAAGTCGCGTTCCTGTTCCCCTGGGCGATCACCTTCGGGGACCTGGGCTGGTTCGGCTTCTGGTCGATGATCGTCTTCCTGGGCGTGCTGACCGTCGGTTTCGTCTACGAGTGGCGCAAGGGCGCCCTTGAGTGGGATTGAGTCCCGTCAGCCCCCGCCCGCACCGGATTCCGAGTCGCCGATGGCCCTGATCACCGACACGACCCAAAGCCTGTCCCGCGCGCCCGCGGTCGCGCCCCAGCCGAAGGGGATCATCGATCCCAACACCGGCCGGCCGATCGGCGCGGACGATCCGACCTTCCTGTCGATCAGCGACGAGCTGGCCGACCGCGGCTTCCTGCTCACCACCACGGACGAGCTGATCAACTGGGCCCGCACCGGCTCGCTGATGTGGATGACCTTCGGGCTCGCCTG
>CAXTCV010000270.1:0-4823 GCA_964242725.1 uncultured Methylobacterium sp. | reverse complement strand
GCGCGTTGAGGATCGGCGTCGACATCAGCGAGCCGTAGATGCCGCCGTTGGTGATGGTGAAGGTGCCGCCCTGCATGTCCTCGATGGAGAGCTTGCCGTCCCGGGCCTTCTTGCCGAAGCCGGCGATCGTCTTCTCGATGCCGGCGATGGACAGGTCGTCGGCGTTCCGCACCACCGGCACGACCAGGCCCTTATCGGTCCCGACCGCGATGCCGATGTGGTAGTAGTTCTTGTAGACGAGGTCCTGCCCGTCGATCTCGGCATTGACCGCCGGCACGTCCTTGAGGGCGCCGATCACCGCCTTGGTGAAGAAGCCCATGAAGCCGAGCTTCGTGCCGTGCTTCTTCTCGAAGATGTCCTTGTACTGGCTGCGCATCGCCATCACGGCCGACATGTCGACGTCGTTGAACGTCGTCAGCATCGCGGCGGTGTCCTGCGCGTCCTTGAGGCGGCGCGCGATGGTCTGGCGCAGCTTCGTCATGCGCACGCGCTCCTCGCGCGACGCATCGTCCGGCGCCGAGGGCGCGCGCGGCAGGGTCGGGCGGGCCTCCTTGGCGGGGGCGGCGGCCGGGGCCGGGGCCTTGGCGAGGGCGCCGAGCATGTCGCCCTTGGTGACGCGACCGTCCTTGCCGGAGCCGTTCACGCTCGACGGGTCGACACCCGACTCACGGGCGAGCTTGGCCACCGCCGGGCCGTTGTCGCCGGCCGGACGCTGCTGGGCGGCGGGGGACGCCGCGGCGCCGTGGTTGCCGTAGCCGGCCGAGGATTCCTGCGCCGGGCCCTCGGCTTTGCCAGGGTCGGCCTTCGGGGCCTCGCTCCGGCTCTCCGCCTTGGTCTCGGCGACCGCTTTCGGGGCCGCCGCCTTCCTGCCGCCACCGGCCGCTGCCCCGGCCTCGACGATCGAACCGAGCAGGGCGCCGGGCTCCACGGTCTCGCCGTCCTTGACCAGGATCTCGCCGAGCTGGCCCGCCGCCGGGGCGTTGACCTCCAGGGTCACCTTGTCGGTCTCGAGTTCCACGATCGGCTCGTCGGCCGCGACCGTGTCGCCGGGCTTCTTGAACCAGCGGCCGATGGTGGCCTCGCTCACGGATTCGCCGAGCGTCGGGACGAGGATGTCGGTAGCCATGTCGTTTCGCACTTCCGGATCGGTTGGGCCGTGCCGGACGGCCTGGAGAATGGAGCGGCGGCCCGGCGGGGTCGCCGCCGGGTCCCGAACATCAGACCGCCAGGGCCTCGTTGAGGAAGGCCTGGAGCTGCGCCTGGTGCTTCGACATCTGGCCCACCGCGGTGGAGGCCGAGGCCGGGCGGCCGACGTAACGGGCGCGCTTCACCGCGGAGCCGGCCTGCCCGAGCACCCATTCGAGGTAGGGCTCGACGAAGGCCCAGGCGCCCATGTTCTTGGGCTCCTCCTGGCACCAGATGACGTCGGCGTTGCGGAAGCGGCCCATCTCGGTGGCGAGCGCCTTGAGCGGGAACGGGTAGAGCTGCTCGACGCGCATCAGGTAGATGTCGTTGAGGCCCCGCTTCTCCCGCTCCTCCAGCAGGTCGTAATAGACCTTGCCCGAGCACAGCACGACGCGGCGGATCTTGTCGTCGCGCACCAGCTTGTTGGGGGCACCCTCCTCCTCGGCATCGTCCCAGAGCACCCGGTGGAAGGTCGAGCCCTCCGCCAGGCGATCCAGCGTCGAGACGGCGCGCTTGTGGCGCAGCAGGGACTTCGGCGTCATCAGGACCAGCGGCTTGCGGAAGTCCCGCTTCAGCTGCCGGCGCAGGATGTGGAAGTAGTTCGCCGGGGTGGTGACGTTGGCGACCTGCATGTTGTCCTCGGCGCAGGCCTGGAGGTAGCGCTCCAGGCGGGCGGAGGAGTGCTCGGGCCCCTGGCCCTCGTAGCCGTGCGGCAGCAGAAGCACGAGGCCGGACATGCGCAGCCACTTGCGCTCGCCGCTGGCGATGAACTGGTCGATCACCACCTGGGCGCCGTTGGCGAAGTCGCCGAACTGCGCCTCCCACAGGACCAGGGCGTTCGGCTCGGCCAGGGAGTAGCCGTACTCGAAGCCCAGCACCGCCTCCTCGGAGAGCATCGAGTTGATGATCTCGATCGAGGCCTGGCCGTCGCGGATGGCGTTGAGCGGCGTGAAGCGCTGCTCGTTCTCCTGGTCGATCACCACCGCGTGGCGCTGCGAGAAGGTGCCGCGCTCGACATCCTGGCCGGAGAGCCGGACCCGGTTGCCGTCGAGCAGCGTCGCCCCGAAGGCCAGCGCCTCCGCGGTCGCCCAGTCGATGCCGGTTCCGGTCTCCACCGCCTTGGCGCGGTTGTCCATGAACCGCTGGATCGTGCGGTGCAGGTGGAAGCCGGGGGGCACTTGCGTGATCCTGCGGCCGATCTCCTGCAGGGTCTCGGCCGGCACGGCGGTGCGGCCCCGGCGCGGATCGTCCACGTCCTCGTGCACGGCCTTGACGCCGGACCAGCGGCCGTCGAGCCAGTCGGCTTTGTTCGCCTTGTAGTTGGTGGCGACGTCCAGCTCGGTGTCGAGGAGCTGCCGGAACTCGGACTTGCGGGCGTCGAGTGCCTCCTGGGTGACGGTGCTGTTCTCCACCAGCCGGCGCCCGTAATTCTCCAGCACCGACGGATGCTTGCGGATCCGCTGATACATCTTCGGCTGGGTGAAGGCCGGCTCGTCGCCCTCGTTGTGGCCGAAGCGGCGGTAGCACAGCATGTCGATCACGACCGGCTTGCCGAATTTCTGCCGGTACTCGACGGCGACCTTCGCGGCGAAGGTCACGGCCTCCGGATCGTCGCCGTTGCAGTGGAAGATCGGCGCCTCGACCATCTTGGCGACGTCGGACGGATACGGCGACGAGCGCGAGAAGCGCGGATCGGTGGTGAAGCCGATCTGGTTGTTGATGATGAAATGGATCGAACCGCCGGTGCGGTGGCCCTTCAGCCCCGACAGGCCGAGGCACTCGGCCACCACGCCCTGCCCCGCGAAGGCGGCGTCGCCGTGGATCAGGAGCGGCAGCACCGTGCGGCGCTCGATATGGGGCTTGGCCCACTGGTCCTGCTTGGCGCGCACCTTCCCGAGCACCACGGGATCGACGATCTCGAGATGCGACGGGTTGGCGGTGAGCGAGAGGTGGACGTTGTTGCCGTCGAAGGCGCGGTCCGAGGAGGCACCCAGGTGGTACTTCACGTCGCCCGAGCCCTCGACCTCGGCCGGGGAGGCCGAGCCGCCCTTGAACTCGTGGAAGACCGCGCGGAACGGCTTGGCCATCACGTTGGTCAGCACGTTGAGGCGGCCGCGATGGGCCATGCCGAGCACGATCTCGCGCACACCGAGGGCGCCGCCGCGCTTGATGATCTGCTCCATCGCAGGGATCATCGACTCGCCGCCGTCGAGCCCGAAGCGCTTGGTGCCGGTGTACTTGAGGTCCAAAAACTTCTCGAAACCCTCGGCTTCGATCAATTTGTTCAGGATCGCGCGACGGCCTTCCGGCGTGAAGGAAATCTCCTTGTCCTTGCCCTCGATGCGCTCCTGGATCCACGCCTTCTCGGCGGGATCGGAGATATGCATGAACTCGACGCCCAGCGTCTGGCAGTAGGTCCGCTCCAGGATGTCGACGATCTCGCGGATCGTCCCGAACTGGAGGCCGAGCACGTTGTCGAGGAAGATCGGGCGGTCCCAATCGGTCTCCTCGTTGAATCCGTAATGCTGCGGATGCAGCTCCTCGTGGTCGCCGCGCGGCGCCAGGCCGAGGGGATCGAGTTTGGCGTGGAGGTGGCCGCGCATGCGGTAGGAGCGGATCAGCATGATCGCCCGGACCGAATCCTTGGCCGCCTGCTCGACGGAGACGCCGGTGGTCGCGGCGACACTGTCCTGCGGCTTGCCGGGCTTGGCCTCCTTGGCGTCGCGGGCGACGATCCGGTCGCCGACCGCCTTCTCCAGGGCGCCCCAGTTGCCGTCCAACGCCGAGACCAGCTCGCCGTTGAGCGGCACCGGCCAGTTCGGCTTCTCCCAGGAGGCCCCGGCGGCGTTCTTCTCGACGAGGGTCTCGTCCTCGCCCAGCCCCTTGAAGAAGGTCTGCCACTCCGGATCCACCGAGGCGGGGTTGCGGGCGTAGGCCGCCTGCAGCTCCTCGATGTAGGCGGCGTTGGCGCCGTAGAGGAACGAGGTTTCGAGGAGCGCTTCGTTCACGTCCTGGCGTGCCATGGTCCGTCCATCCTGTCGCGCGGGCAGCGTCCCTGCCCTCCCGGCTCTCCGTCAGCGGCGCGGATCGCCTCAAACCGAAACGGGGCGGGAAACCGCCCCGCTGTGTCGCCCTCGGCGTCCCCCATATGGGAGCTGCGGCCCTGCGAGGGCCGCAACGCAGGCGCGCGGCCTCAGCCCTTCAGAACCTCGACCAGGGTCGATCCCAGCCGGGCGGGCGACGGCGAGACGCGGATGCCCGCCGCCTCCATGGCGGCGATCTTGTCCTCGGCGCCCCCCTTGCCGCCCGAGATGATCGCACCCGCATGGCCCATGCGCCGGCCCGGAGGCGCGGTGCGGCCGGCGATGAAGCCGACCATCGGCTTGCTGCGCCCGCGCTTCGCCTCATCCTTCAGGAACTGCGCGGCCTCCTCCTCCGCCGAGCCGCCGATCTCGCCGATCATCACGATCGACTCGGTCTTCGGATCGGCCAGGAACAGCTCCAGCACGTCGATGAACTCGGTGCCCTTGACCGGATCGCCGCCGATGCCCACCGCGGTGGTCTGGCCGAGGCCGGCGTTCGTGGTCTGGAACACCGCCTCGTAGGTCAGCGTGCCCGAGCGCGAGACGATGCCGACC
>CAXTCV010000269.1:0-4897 GCA_964242725.1 uncultured Methylobacterium sp. | reverse complement strand
CGATCGGTTCGATCTTCGCGCCCGATCCGAAGCACGAGCTGCCGTTCGAGCTCGGCATGGGGCTGGTCAACACGCCGCTGAACATCCCGAACATGCGGCTGGAGAACCCCGAGGCCGCCGCCCACGTCCGCGTCGGCTGGTTCCGCTCGGTGTCCAACATCCCGCACGCCTTCGCGATCCAGTCCTTCGTATCGGAACTGGCGCACGCCGCCGGCCGCGAGCCGAAGGAATACCTGCTGGACCTCCTCGGCCCCGACCGGAAGATCGACCCGACCGAGATCGGCGACGTCTGGAACTACGGCGAGGACCCGAAGCGCTATCCGATCGACACCGGCCGCCTGCGCGGCGTGATCGAGGCGGCCGCGAAGGGCGCCGGCTGGGGACGGGACATGCCCAAGGGACACGGTCTCGGCATCGCCGGCCATTACAGCTTCGTCACCTACACGGCAGTGGCGGCCGAGGTGGAGGTCGACGACAAGGGCCAGGTGAAGGTCAAGGCGATCGACATCGCGGTGGATTGCGGTCCGCAGGTCAACCCCGAGCGTATCCGCTCGCAGATGGAGGGCGCGGTGGTCATGGGGATGGGGCTGGCCCTCACCTCCGAGATCACCTTCAAGCAGGGCCGGGCGGTGCAGAACAACTTCGACGGCTACGAGATCATCCGGATCGACGCCGCCCCGAAGGTGATCCGCGTGCACCTCGTGTCGAGCGGAACCTTTGACGGGCCGCTCGGCGGCGTCGGCGAGCCCGGCGTGCCGCCGGTGGCGCCGGCGATCGCCAACGCGATCTTCGCGGCGACCGGCCGGCGGGTCCGGCAGTTGCCGATCCGTGATCAGCTCAGCGCCTGAACCCGCAGGGCTGGTGAGACGTTGGGGGCCGCGGGGCGATCCGCGGCCCCGTTTTTTGGAAAGAACCCGACACGATGATGCGTCCCGCCGCCCTCACGGCCTGCCTGATCCTGACGGCGGTCCCCGCCCTCGCCTCGCCCTGCGGCGACCGGATCGATGGCGTCTCCAAGCGGGTCCAGTCCGAGCTGACCCAGTCGATCTCCGCCTCGACGAGCGGCCAGGGCAACGCCGCCAAGCGTGGCAGCGAAGGGGTCACCGGCACGGAGGGCCAGCGGGCGAACGAATCCCCGCAGGCGCCGCCGGAGAAGTCCGCCCAGGCCGGCCAGGGGGCGGACGCCGCCCAGCAGGCGAAGGTCGCCCTGGACGAAGCGCGCACGGCGGATTCGAAAGACGACGCCAAGGGCTGCGAGGCGGCCCTGTCCCGCGCCGAGCAGCAGTTGAAGAAGACGCCCTGAGGCGCCGACCTCGGACATGGGCCGAGGTCACGGATTCGAAAGGTCCGTGACCTTTTGGGGGCGCAGGGCAGAGCCCCTCCTCTGAAGCCGGCCCCGATGCGCCAGGGCTCCGCCCCGGCGCCCCGCCAAAGGGCTCGCCCTTTGGGATCCCGGGTTGGCAATCGATCCGCCGCCCCTGTCGCCTGAGGGCGCTGATCGCGATCACGAATTTTCGGCGCAGGGGCCGCGAGACGTCGCCGTAGCCCGCCGCCGCCAGGGAGGGACGCCCCCCGGACCTCGCGGGGCCGCGAGGGCATGTTTCCCGGCGCGGCGGGGCAGCCTCAGGCCGCCTTGGCCGCCAGGGCGTGGCGGTGGCCGCTCAGGCCGGCGCAGAGATCGTCGATCTCCGTGAGGTTCAGGGCCTCGCCGGTCTGGCCGGCGATCGTGTCGATCAGGTGGTCCTGGCGCGGGTCGAAGGGATGTCCCTGCATCCGGTAGAATTGATAATAGCGCAGCGCCGCCAGGACGGTGTCGCGCTCGCGGTCGGTTACGGTGAAGTGCTGCATGGGTCGTCGCTTCCCCTGTGGCTTCAACGAACGCCCGGGAGGGCCGCGACGCCGAACCCGAGCTTGGCCGTTGTAACCGGTGGGCAACGCGCCGAACAGTTCTTGACAGGTCGCGGGGACGTGATTCGCATCATTTGAGATTTTGCTTCTCGCCGAGGCGGTCCCGCGGCGAATCGAAAAGGCCAAGCCCCGCAAGCCCTTCCGGTCGCGCCGGGCGCCTCAGAGCCCGAGATCGGCGAGGAAGCGCGGCAGCGCCTCGCTCGCCGGCCCGTAGCGGGCCGTGTCGAACGCGTCGGCGTTGTCCGAGGCATCGAGGTTGATCTCGCAGGTCGGGATGCCGAGGGACCGCGCCTGCCGCACGTAGCCGGCCGCCGGGTAGACCGCCCCCGACGTGCCCACCGCCACGAACAGGTCGGCGGCCGCCAAAGCCACCTCGATGGCGTCGCGGTGCAGGGGCATCTCGCCGAACCACACCACGTCGGGCCGCATCCGGCCGGCAGTGCCACAGGCCGGGCAGGCATCCGCCCGGCTCAGATCCGCCCGCCAGGGCGTGACCCCGCCGCAGGCGGCGCAGCGGGCCTTCAGCAGTTCGCCGTGCATGTGGATCACCGCCCGGGATCCGGCCCGCTCGTGCAGGTCGTCGACGTTCTGCGTGCACAGGAACAGGTTTCCGCCCCGCTCGGCCAGCCGTACCTCGGCCCGGGCCAGCGCGGCATGCGCCGCGTTGGGCGCGGCCGCGATCACGCCGCGGCGGCGATGATCGTAGAAGTCGAGCACCGTGTCGGGATCGGCCGCATAGGCCTCGGGGGTGGCGAGCTTCATCGGGTCGAACCGAGCCCAGATCCCGCTGGGGTCGCGGAAGGTGCCGAGCCCGCTCTCCGCCGAGACGCCGGCGCCGGTCAGCACGAAGATCTTGTTTGGAGTGCTCATGCGGCGCTCTCCGCTGAAGGGCCGGATCTGTCCGCTGGCTGGCTGAGCGGCTTCTTTCGCGGCTCGGGCCAGGGCGCGATCCTGCCACTCTCGTCACCACCCGGGAGACACGGAATGTCCGCTGTTGCGTGCCTGGTCATCGATGTCCAGGACTGCTCGTGACCGGTCGCGGGTCCAGGGCGGAGCCCTGGGTGCCTTCAGGGGTTCCGCCCCGAACCCCGCCGAAGGGGCACGCCCTCCGGGAACCCCCGACGGCCCTGGACCCCGCCGGACGGCTGTGCCCTCCTCGCCCCGACCAGAATCGGCGCGGACGATGCATCGGCGCGTTTCGACAGGCGCCCGCGGGCGCGGAGGAGTTGAGCGTCATGCCCGAATACGACCTGGCGATCCGCGGCGGCACGGTGGTCACCGCGAGCGACACGGTGCGGGCGGATGTCGGCGTGCGCGGCGGGCGGATCGTGGCGGTGGCGGAGGGCATCGCCGACGCCGCCCGGGTGATCGACGCCACCGGGCTGCTGGTCCTGCCCGGCGGGATCGACAGCCATGTCCACATCGCCCAGGATCCCGGCCCCGGCATCGTCATGGCCGACGATTTCGCCAGCGCGACCCGGGCCGCGGCGGCGGGTGGCAACACCTGCGTGATGCCCTTCGCGGTCCAGCCCCGGGGCGGGTCGCTCCGCGGCGCGGTCGACGCCTATCGCGCCAAGGCCGAGGGCCAGTGCCACGTCGACGTGGCGATCCACATGATCATCTCGGACCCGAGCGAGGCGGTGCTCGGGCAGGAGCTGCCGGCGCTGGTGGCCGACGGCTACACCTCGTTCAAGGTGTTCATGACCTACGACGACCTGGTCCTGAACGACCGCCAGTTGCTCGACGTGTTCCACGTCGCCCGGCGCGAAGGCGCCCGGGTGATGGTCCACGCCGAGGGCTACGACGCGATCCGCTATCTCAGCGACCGGCTGGAGCGGGCCGGCGAGACCAGGCCCTACGGTCACGCCCTGTCGCGCCCCGAGGTGGTCGAGCGCGAGGCGGCCCACCGGGCGATCAGCCATGCCGAGCTGATCGACCTGCCCATCGTCATCGTCCACGTCTCGGGCCGCGAGGCCACGGAGCAGATCGCCTGGGCGCAGGCGCGCGGCCTGAAGATCCGGGCCGAGACCTGCCCGCAATACCTCACGCTCACCGCCGAGCACATGAAGGGCCTCGGCCTCGACGACCCGATGGCGGGGGCGAAATACGTCTGCTCGCCGCCGCCGCGGGACGTCGACAGCCAGGAGGCGGTGTGGTCCGGCATCCGCCGCGGAATCTTCGACGTGGTCTCCTCCGACCATTCGCCGTTCCGCTACGACGACCCGCAGGGCAAGCTGAACCCGCGGGGAAAAACCTCGTTCCGCTGGATCCCGAACGGTATCCCGGGCATCGAGACCCGGCTGCCGGTGTTCTTCTCCGAAGGCGTCTCCAAGGGGCGGATCAGCCTCAACCAGTTCGCCGCGCTGACCGCCACGAACCACGCCAAGCTCTACGGGCTGTACCCGCGCAAGGGCTCCATCGCCCCCGGCTTCGACGCCGACCTCACCCTGTGGGACCCGAACAGGCGCGAGACCATCCGCCAGGACGCCCTCCACCACGGCTCCGACTACACCCCCTGGGAGGGTTTTTCGGTCACCGGCTGGCCGGTGATGACCATCGCGGGCGGGCAGGTGATCGCCGAGGACGGGAAGGTCCTGTCCGAGCCGGGCCGCGGGCGGGTGCTCGACCGGGCTGTCGAGCTGGCGGACCGGCGGAGCGCCTGACGGCTTCACTGGCCCGGCCCTTGCTCTCCCGGTCAGGCGGGTCGGGGGGCAGCGATGATGCGGATAGACGGCGGCCGGATCAGGCGCGGATCCCCTCTCCCGTGCGGGACAGGGGGCCCGTCGCGGCCTGCCCGCGCGACGGTGCGCCGAACCTATCGCGCCTAGCCCAACCCCGGGGGAGCCTCGCATGGATGTCGAGCTGATCGGCCTGACCAAGCGCTACGGTGCGGCAACCGCCGTGGACGGCATCGACCTGAAGATCCCCTCCGGGGCCTATTGCTGCCTGCTCGGCCCCTCCGGCTGCGGCAAGACCACGACGCTGCGGA
>CAXTCV010000268.1:0-4916 GCA_964242725.1 uncultured Methylobacterium sp. | reverse complement strand
CCTCGACGGCCTCGACCTCGCCGCCCTGCTCTGCTCCCGCGTCTGCCACGACGTGATCAGCCCCGTCGGTGCGATCGTGAACGGGCTCGAGGTCCTGGAGGACGATCAGGACGAATCGATGCGCACCTTCGCGCTGGAACTGATCGGCAAGAGCGCCCGGCAGGCCTCCGCGCGGTTGAAGTTCGCCCGGATCGCCTTCGGGGCGGCGGGATCGGCCGGCGCCTCGATCGACCTCGCCGATGCCGAGGGCGTGGCCAAGGGGATGTTCTCCGACGACAAGACCAAGCTGACCTGGAGCGCCCCGCAGGCCCTGTTCCCCAAGAACAAGGTCAAATTGCTCCTCAACCTCGTGATGATCGCCACGACGGCGATCCCGCGGGGCGGCGCGATCGACGTCGTGGTCTCCGGCGACGGCGCGGCGCCCACCTTCGTGTTCAAGGCCAAGGGCTCGCATGCCCGCATCCCCCCCCACGTGGAGGAGCTGATGGCCGGCAGCCCCGAGAGCGGCACCGTCGACGCCCACGGCATCCTGCCGTTCTACGCCGGCCTGGTCGCGCGGGCCGCCGCCATGGATGTTCGATTCGCCATTCAGGATGACGAGGTGACGATCACGGCCGCGCCGACAGTGATCGAAGCATCCGACGCCGCCGCTGGAGAGGCTTCGGACGCGGAGCAGGGGTGAAACTTTGAAAAACCCGGGCGCGGGAAGGAATCGAAACACTTCCCTAACCGCGCCCGAGTAACTACGGTACGCGAGACATTCTCTCCGTTACGAGTAGCGCCTATGGACGACCTGCTTCGCGAGTTCCTGACCGAGAGCGGAGAGCATCTCGACACGGTCGACGCAGAGCTCGTTCGATTCGAGCAGGACCCGAACAACGAGACGATTCTTCGGAACATCTTCCGGCTCGTCCACACGATCAAGGGAACCTGCGGGTTCCTCGGCCTGCCGCGCCTCGAAGCCTTGGCGCATGCCGCAGAGACCTTGATGGGGCGGTTCCGGGACGGGCTGCCCGCCACCTCCGCGTCGGTCACGCTGATCCTCCTGACCCTGGACCGGCTGAAGGAGATCCTGGCCGACCTGGAAGCCACCGGCACGGAGCCGGCGGGATCGGACGACGACCTCATCTCCGCCCTGGAGCGCATGTCCGCGGCCCCGGCCGAGGCTGCTCCGCCGCGGCCCGAGCCGGTGCTGCCCGAGCCGGTGTCCCGGGAGCTGAAGCCCGGCGAGGTGTCCCTGGACGATCTGGAGGCCGCCTTCCTGTCGGCCCCGGGTCCGGACGAAGCCGATTTCGCCCTGCCGCCGGTCGCGGCCGCCGCGCCGGCGCCCGCCGCTGCCCCGGCGGTGCGCGCGGTGCCGAAGGCGGCCCCGCAGATCGAACCGGTGGCGATCGAACCCGCGGAGCCCGAGCCGGCGCGCGCCGAGAAGGCCGAGGGCGGCGAGGGGGAGACCGCCGCGGCCTCCAAGAACCAGACCATCCGGGTGAGCGTCGACACGCTCGAGCACCTGATGACGATGGTCTCGGAGCTGGTGCTGACCCGCAACCAGCTCCTGGAGATCGCCCGCCGGCACGAGGATTCGAGCTACAAGGTGCCGCTGCAGCGCCTGTCCCACGTCACGGCCGAGCTGCAGGACGGGGTGATGAAGACGCGCATGCAGCCGATCGGCAACGCGTGGCAGAAGCTGCCGCGGGTGGTGCGCGACCTCTCGGGCGAACTCGGCAAGCAGATCGAGCTCGTCATGGTCGGCGCCGAGACCGAGCTGGACCGGCAGGTCCTCGAGGTGATCAAGGACCCGCTGACCCACATGGTCCGCAATTCGGCGGATCACGGCCTCGAATCGACCGCCGAGCGCGTGGCGGCGGGCAAGCCCGCCCGCGGCACGATCCGGCTGGCCGCCTACCACGAGGGCGGCACGATCACGATCGAGATCGCCGATGACGGCAAGGGCCTGAACCTGGCGGCGATCCGCAAGAAGGCGGTGGAGCGCGGGCTCGCCTCCCAGGCCGACGTCGACCGGATGACCGACGCGCAGGTCGCCAAGTTCATCTTCGACGCCGGGTTCTCGACGGCGGCGGCGGTCACCTCCGTGTCGGGCCGCGGCGTCGGCATGGACGTCGTCAAGACCAACATCGAGACGATCGGCGGCCTGATCGACATCGCCACCACGGCGGGCCGGGGCACCACCTTCACCATCAAGATCCCGCTGACGCTGGCCATCGTGGCCGCCCTGATCGTGCGCGCCGGCGAGCACCGCTTCGCCCTGCCGCAGGTGGCGGTGCTGGAACTGGTGCGGGTCGATGCCGGGGCCCAGCGGGTCGAGCGCATCAACGGCGCGCCGGTGCTGCGGCTGCGCGAGCGGCTGCTGCCGATCGTGTCGCTCACCGACCTGCTCGGGCAGTCGGCCGCGGGCGCGGAGACCGAGCAGGCGGGCTTCGTGGTGGTCGCCCAGGTCGGACGCGAGCGCTTCGGCATCCTGGTCGACGAAGTCTTCCACACGGAGGAGATCGTCGTGAAGCCGATGTCGGTGAAGCTCCGCCACATCCCGATGTTTGCCGGCAACACCATCCTGGGCGACGGCGCCGTGGTGCTGATCGTCGATCCCAACGGCGTGGCCCGGCAGGTGGCTCAGGGCATTCAGGGCACCGGCGGCCACGCGGATTCCGAGGCCGACGAGTCGATCGAGGTCACCGACAGCAAGACCACGCTCCTGGTGTTCAAGGGCGGCCAGGGCAGCTACAAGGCGGTGCCGCTCTCGCTGGTCACCCGCCTGGAAGAGATCGAGTGCGCGAAGGTCGAGTGGCTCGGCGGCCGCGCGCTGATCCAGTACCGCGGGCGCCTCATGCCCCTGGTCCCGGCCGATTCGGCGATCACGATCAAATCGGAGGGGACCCAGGCCCTCGTGGTGTTCTCCGACGGCGAGCGCGCCATGGGTCTCGTGGTCAACGAGATCGTCGACATCGTCGAGGAGCGCCTCGACATCGAGATCGCGGCGGATCGCTCCGACCTGATCGGCTCGGCGGTGCTGCGGGGCCGGGCGACCGACATCATCAACATCGCCCATTTCCTGCCGCTGGCCTACGACGACTGGGCGCGCGGCCTGAAGCGGCCCGAGCAGTTCTCGACGATCCTGCTGGTCGACGATTCGGACTTCTTCCGCGACATGCTGAGCCCGGTGCTGAAGGCGGCGGGCTACCAGGTGATCACGGCGGCGAGCGCTGACGCGGCGCTGGGGATCCTCCACGCCGAACCGCAGATCGCCGCGGTGGTCACCGACCTGGAGATGCCGGGCCGCAGCGGGTTCGATCTCGTGGCCGCGATGCGCCGCGCCGACCCGCGGATCGCCGGCCTCCCGGTGATCGGCCTCACCGGGGCGATCGGCGCCGACGCGGTGGAGCGCGCCAGAACGCTCGCGATCAGCGACCTCGTGGCGAAGTTCGACCGCGCCGGACTGATCGCGGCGCTCGCCGAGATCGGCCCCGCGACCGTCTCGAAAGCCGCCTGATCCCCGCCGCCGGCCCCAAAACGATCGAATCCGGAGAGTTGTGATGCAGGCTGCCAACGCCAACGGCCCCGAGACCGGTGCCACCGACGACTTCGTCACGGTCTATGTCGGCGAGACTTTGTTCGGGCTGGCGATCGAGCGGGTCCACGACGTGTTCGTCCCCTCGGGGGTGACCCCGGTGCCCCTGGCGCCGGCCGAGATCGTCGGCCTCCTGAACCTGCGCGGCCGCGTGGTCACGGCCATGAGCCTGCGCCGGCGCCTGGGGCTGCCCGACGCCGAACCCGAGACGGACGGCAAGGCCAGCCCGAAGATGGCGATCGGCCTGGAGCAGGGCGGCGAGACCTTCGCCCTCGTGGTCGACGGCGTCGGCGAGGTGCTCAAGCTCGGCGCCGACAGCCGCGAGGCGGTGCCGATCAACCTGGATCCGCGCTTCCGCAACCTCGCCACCTGCGTCCACCGTCTCGACGGGCGCCTCCTGGTGATTCTCGACGTGGACGCGCTCCTCGGCTTCACGGCTGCCGGCGCCAAGGCGGCTTGAGGGAGGGGGCGATGAAGGCGCCACACGAGACCACCTGCCTGGTCGTGGACGATTCCGCGGTGATCCGGAAGGTCGCCCGGCGGATCATCGAGGACCTCGGCATGAACGTCAGCGAGGCCGAGGACGGCAACGCCGCCCTGGAAGCCTGCGCGGCCCACATGCCCGACGCGATCCTGCTCGATTGGAACATGCCGAACATGGACGGCTACACCTTCCTCCAGGCCCTGCGCCGGAGCGAGGGGGGCGGGGTGCCGAAGGTCCTGTTCTGCACGACGGAGAACGACGTCGGCGCCATCGCCCGGGCCCTTCGGGCGGGGGCCGACGAATACATCATGAAGCCCTTCGACCGCGACATCCTGACGGCCAAACTCGAACAGGTCGGGCTCGTCGCCGACGCGGCCTGAGCCCGACCCGCACGTCCCCGCATCCGCGACCCTGTACCCGAGGCAAGCATCATGGCCCTGAGCCCCGCGGTCGCACCGCTGCGCACGCCGCCAACCCAGAGTACCTCCGGGTCCGCCGCGGCCATCCGGGTTCTGGTGGCCGACGATTCCGCCGTGGTCCGGGGCCTGGTGGCCCGCTGGATCGGCGAGGCCGGGTTCACCCTCGTGGGAACCGCCTCCAACGGGCGCATCGCCCTGGAGATGATGGCCAAGCACGACCCGGACGTGGTGCTGCTCGACATCGAGATGCCCGAACTCGACGGCACCACGGCGCTTCCCCGCATGCTCACCATGAGCCCGAGCGTGCAGGTCGTGATGATGTCGACCCTCACGACCCGCAATGCCGACATCTCGCTGAAATGCCTTGCCCTCGGGGCGGTGGACTACATCGCCAAGCCCGAGAGCAGCCGCGGCGTCACCACCTCGGACA
>CAXTCV010000267.1:0-4919 GCA_964242725.1 uncultured Methylobacterium sp. | reverse complement strand
GGTGCAGGCGGCAGACGGGAATGGTGAATTCCGGCCGCAGGCACAGTTCGGCCCCGCCCGCGTCCTGGGTCACGAAGATCCGGCGGCGGATATCCTCGCCGGACAGTTCCAGGAACGGCTCCAGCGGCTGCAGCACCGGCGGCGTCACCGGCCGGTAGCCCGCCGCCGCCAGATGGGCGGAGAGCCGCGTGCGCGCCGCGTCCCCCGCCCCCGTCTCACCCGCCTCCGGTCGTGTCATCGCATCCACCTCGCGGGCGCTCTGTAGCAACCGCGCCCGGGCTTGGCGACAGCGGGTGCGGCGGGCCGGCCCGATGCGCCCCGCAGGATCGCGCGAGGCGCGGTCCGATGCGCGATAACCTTTACGGACCTGCAACAGCCGTCGGATACACCTGCCGCTCCCGGCCCGTCATCGGTGAACGACCCGTGCATCTCCCCTTCCGCCTCAGAACGCAGTTCCTGGTGCTCGCCGGCCTCATCGGGACGATCGTCATCGCGGTCGGCGCCCAGGCCGCCCTGCGCGTCTGGCAGAGCACGGCGACCACCGAGGAGATCGGCGACCGGTTGTTGCCGGCCGTCGATCTCCTGGGCGATCTGCGCGCCACCATGACCCGCGTGCGCCTGGGGGCCACCCGGGTGCTCGACGAGACCGAACCCGGCGCCCTCGCCCAGGCCCGGGACCGCAACGACGCCCGGATCGCCGCGATGCAGGGCCTGATCGGCGACGTCGCCGCCCTGGTGTCGGCGAGCCCCGAGCGGGCCGCGTCCATGACCGCCTTCACCGGGCAATGGCAGGCCTATCTGGAGGCCCAGCGCGGGGCCTTCGCTCTGGCGGCCGGAGGCGAGGCCGCCCGGGCCCGGGCGGCCTTCAACGGTCCGGCCAACACGCTGTACGACACCGCCTGGAAGAGCCTCGACGCCCTGAAGGGATCCGCGAGCCGGGCGGCCCGGGCGGCCACCGGCGCGGCCCGCGAGGCCAGCGCGACGGCGGTGACGACGATCCTGGCGGGCACCGGCCTCGGGACGGTCCTGGCGCTGGCCCTGATGGCGTGGCTCGCCCGGGACATCGCCGGGCGCGCCCTGCGGGTCGCCGCCGCCATGACGGAGCTGGCCGCCGGCCACGCCGCGGTCGCCGTGCCCTGCACCGAGCGGCGCGACGAGATCGCCGAGATCGCCCGGGCCGCCCTCGGTTTCCGGGCGAGCCTGGAGCGCAACCGGGCCCTCGAGGCCGAGACCGCTCTGGCCCGGGCGGGCGCGGAGGCCCAGCGCCGGGCGGCGATGCAGAGCATGGCGGCGGCCTTCGAGGGCAGCGTCGGCGGGGTGATCGTCGCGGTGACGGACGCCGTCGCCCAGCTCCAGACCACGGCCGGGGGCATGAGCACGATCGCCGCCCAGGCCTCGGCCCGGTCGGGGGGCGTCGCCCGGGCCGCCGAGGAAGCCGCCGGCAATGTCGGCACGGTGGCGGCCGCCGCCGAGCAGCTCGGCGCCTCGGTTCAGGAGATCGGCCGGCAGGTTCAGGCTTCGGCCAGCATGGCGCAGGAGGCGGTCGCGGAATCCGGCCAGACCGCGGCCCTCGTGGCGGACCTCAGCGCCGCCGCGTCCCGGATCGGCGACGTGGTCGCGCTCATCTCCGGCATCGCGGCCCAGACCAACCTCCTGGCCCTCAACGCGACCATCGAGGCGGCCCGGGCCGGGTCCGCCGGCCGGGGCTTCGCCGTGGTCGCCTCCGAGGTGAAGGCGCTCGCCGAGCAGACCACCCGGGCCACCGCGGAGATCACCGGGCAGATCGGCCGGATCCAGGCCTCCACCGGCCAGGCCGTCGGGGCGATCGGCTCGATCACCGCCCGCATCCAGGAGATCAGCGGCGTGGCGACCTCGATCGCCGCCGCCGTGGAGCAGCAGGGTGCGGCCACCCAGGAAATCGTCCGCAACGTGTCGGAGGCCGCGACCGGGACCAGCGCGGTGACCGGCAACGTCGCCGGCCTGGCGGGCGCCGCCGACGAGACCGGTGCGGCCGCCGCCCAGGTCCTGACCTCGGCGCAGGCCCTGTCGCGCGAATCGGGACAGCTCGGCGCCGCCGTGGGGCAGTTCCTGTCCGGCCTGCGGGCGGCCTGAGCCCGGGCCGCCGCGGATCCTGCCCTGCGGGGACGGGCGCGGACCGTGATGGCGCGGAGGCTCCCGCGGGCTCCCGGCCGGTGGCGAGGCCCGGGACTCGCCTCGCGCCTCGCCGCCCCGACCCTCGCCCTCGCCCTCGCGATCCTCCTGTCGGCGCAGGCCCCGATCCGGGCCGCGCCCCGGCTGGAGCGGGTGGTGACGGTCTCCCGCCACGGGGTGCGCGCACCCACCGCCGCGCCGGCCGCGCCGGCCGCGCTGGAGGCCCGGACCGGCCGGCCCTGGCCGGCCTTTCCCGTCGAGCCGGGCGAAATGACGCCGCACGGCGCCGCGGCGCTGTCCCGGATGGGGGCCTACCTGCGGAGCGTTTATGCCCGGGCGGAGCTGCTGCCCGAGACCGGTTGCCCGGCACCCGAGGCCGTGCAGGTCTGGGCGGACGGCGCCGCGACCCGCACCCTCCGGAGCGGCCAGGTCCTGGCCGAGGCCGTGGCGCCGGGTTGCGGCCTCGTCGCCCGTCACGGGCCGGCGGGCGCCCCCGACCCGGTCTTCGACAGCGGGCGCGTCTGCCCCCTGGATCCGGCCGAGGCCCTGGCGGCGATCCAGCGCCGGACGGCGGGCGGGACCGCGGTGACCGACAAGGCGTCCGGGAAGGCCATCGCGGCGCTGAAGCGGATCCTGGGTCCGGCGGCCTGCACGGCGGTCCCGGCGGCCTGCCTCGAAGGCCCGAGCACGCTGCTGGCCACGCCCACCGGGCCGAAGATCGACGGTCCGCTGGCGCTGGCCGCCACGGTCTCGGAGAATCTCGTCCTGGAATATGCCGAGGGCCTGCCGGCCGATCAGGTGGCCTGGGGGCAGGGCGCGCCCGAGACCCTGGGGGTGCTGCTCGCCGCCCACCGCCGTTCGGCCGACCTCCTGCGCCGGACCCCGGAGATCGCCCTGTTCCGGGCCGCGACGCTGCTGCGGATGCTCGCCGACCTGCTGGACGGCGAAGCCCCCCGGGGGCTCGGCGTCCCGCCGCTGGGGTCGCGCGCGCGCCTCGTCATGCTGGCCGGTCACGACACGACCCTGGCGAACCTGTCGGGCGCCCTCGGCCTCGGCTGGTCGCTGCCGGGACAGCCCGACCCCGCGGCGCCCGGCGCCACCCTCGCCTTCGAGGTCTGGCGCAGTCCGGAGACCGGCGCGCGGACGGTCCGGGTCCGGATCTACGCCCAGACCCTCGACCAGCTGCGCGCGGCCCGGCCGCTCGGGCCCCTCGACCCGCCGGTCTCGCTGCCGCTGACGATCGGGATCTGCCCGGCGCGGGACGGCGGCTGCGATCTGGAGACGTTTGCCGCCCGGGTCCGCGCCGCGCTGCCGCCCGCATGCGTGCGGTAGCGCGGGAATCCCCCCCATCCGGTCTCGCCCTCGGGAGACCCCGGACCCGCGGCGAACGGGCCGTCAGAGCGCGCGGGCGTTCCCGAGCCGCGCCCCGCGGGGCCGACGGCCCGGCTTCCGCCGGGCCAGGGCGCTGAGCGCGGGCGCGGCGGCGACGCCGGCGCTGAGGATGGGGGCGCTGCCGGTGCCGGGCGTGGCAACCGCCACGGCGCTGGGCAGCCGGCCGGGGATCGGGCGGGCCGCCGAGGCCGGCGCCGCGCAGGCGATGAGCAGGGCGGCCGACAGAATCAGGGGCTTGATCGTCGTCTCGGCACGCATCCCCGGGGTCTCCCTGCCGACAGGGTCGCGGCATCGACCGGGAACAACGCCTCCGGGGCCATCCGCGTTTCACCCCGCGGGCGCTGGGAAATGCCGAGCCAGCACGGCGCGGACCTGCGCCACCAGATCGGCCTCCGGGCAGGAGACCTGGGCCGGCCGGGCCGCCTTCCACTCGGCGTTGCTGGCGATGGACTCCGCCGCCCGGGCGCCCTCGATCAGATCCTTGATCTGGACTTCGCCGGCCAGACGCTCGTTCGAGCCCTGGATGACCGCCACCGGGGCGCGGCGGCGGTCGGCGTATTTCATCTGCGCCTTCATGCCGGCGGCGCCGAGATAGAGCTCGGCCCGGATCCCGTCCGCCCGCAGCAGCGCCACCAGCCGCTGGTAATCGGCCATGTTCTCCCGGTCGAGGACCAGCACCACCACCGGCCCGGGGGTCTCGGCGCCGGCGAGCAGGGGGCTGCCCACCAGCTGCAGGGCCGAGAACAGGCGCGAGACCCCGATCGAGAAGCCGGCGGCCGGCACCGGCTCGGCCCGGAAGCGGCCGACGAGCCCGTCGTAGCGCCCGCCCCCGGCCACCGAGCCGAAGCGCACGGTCTGGCCGTCCTCGTTGGTCACCGGGAAGGTCAGCTCGGCCTCGTAGACCGGGCCGGTATAGTATTCGAGCCCGCGCACCACGCTGGGATCGGCCCGGATCACGGCATGGCCGTAGCCGGCGGCGGCGCAGAGCCGCATGATCGCGTGCAGCTCGGCGATGCCCGCCCGGCCGGTCTCGGACTCGCCCACCGCGTCGTGCCAGCCCGCGAAGAACGTTTCCCAGAAGGCCAGCTTGTCGGCGCCGTCCCCGGCATCGGCCTGGAACGACACGTAGGCGAGGATCCGCCCGATCGCCGCTTCGTCGAGGCCCGCGCCCGGGGTGAAGTCGCCGCTCTCGTCCTTGCGGCCGGCGCCGAGCAGAGCGCGCACCCCGTCGACGCCCAGCCGGTCGAGCTTGTCGATCGCCCGCAGGACGGTGAGGCGCTGGCCGGCCCGGTCGTCGCCGGCGAGCCCCGCGGCCTCCATCACCCCGTCGAGCACCTTGCGGTTGTTGACCTTGACCACGTACCGGCCGCCGAGCC
>CAXTCV010000266.1:0-4922 GCA_964242725.1 uncultured Methylobacterium sp. | reverse complement strand
CCCGGTGCGGCGGTTGTCCTGTGTGCGCGCTGAGCCGCCGCAGCCCGTCTCGACGGAGAGCCGGGGCCCGCCGCGCGATCGTCAGGGTTCGGACCGAACCGGCCTCGCGCCTGCGCGAGAATGATCTACTCTGCGCCGACCGCCGGAGAGCGGCGGTGGGGAACGCCGATCCGATGACGACCGCCAGCCTGCCGGGCCGCTATCCCGGGATCTACGAATCGGCCAGCCGCGATCCGGAGGCGTTCTGGCTCGACGCGGCCCGGGCGCTCGACTGGTCGCGGGCGCCGCGCCGAGCCTTCGCGGCGGAGTCCGGGCCCTACGGCCGCTGGTTCCCGGACGGGATGCTCAACGCCTGCCACAACGCGGTGGACCGCCACGTCGAGGGCGGGCGGGCGGACCAGGTCGCGATCCGCTACGATTCGCCCGTCACCGGCACCAAGGGCAGCATCACCTACCGAGCGTTGCGCGACGCCGTGGCGGCGCTGGCCGCCGTGCTGGCCGGGCTCGGCGTCGGCAAGGGCGACCGGGTCATCCTCTACATGCCGATGGTGCCCGAGGCGCTGTTCGGCATGCTGGCCTGCGCCCGGCTCGGCGCGGTCCACTCGGTGGTGTTCGGCGGCTTCGCGGCCAACGAACTGGCGGTGCGGATCGAGGACGCGGCGCCCAAGGTGGTGCTGGCCGCCTCCTGCGGGATCGAGCCGAACCGGGTGGTCGCCTACAAGCCGCTCCTCGACGCGGCCATCGCCGCCTCCAGCCACAAGCCGGATTCCTGCCTGATCCTGCAGCGCCCGCAGAGCCCCGCGACGCTGGTGCCGGGGCGGGACCGGGACTGGGCCGAGGCGGTTGAGGCCGCCCAGGCGGCGGGGGAGCGGGCGGCCTGCGTGCCGGTCGCCGCCACCGACCCGCTCTACATCCTCTATACCTCGGGCACGACGGGCAAGCCCAAGGGCGTGGTCCGCGACACGGGCGGCTATCTCGTCGCCCTCGCGTGGTCGATGCCGAACCTCTACGGCGTCGCCCCCGGCGAGACCTATTTCTGCGCCTCGGACATCGGCTGGGTCGTCGGCCATTCCTACATCGTCTACGCGCCGCTGCTCCACGGCTGCACGACCGTGCTCTACGAGGGCAAGCCCGTGGGCACCCCCGATGCCGGGGCCTTCTGGCGGGTCGTCGCCGAGTACGGCGTCGTCTGCCTGTTCACCGCGCCGACGGCGTTGCGGGCGATCAAGAAGGAGGACTCTTCGGGCGCCCGGATCGCCGACTACGACCTCTCGGCCTTCCGCAGCCTGTTCCTGGCCGGCGAGCGGGCCGACCCGGATTCCGTCGCCTGGGCCGAGCGGGTGCTGGACCGGCCGGTCATCGACCATTGGTGGCAGACCGAGACCGGCTGGCCCATCGCCGGCAACCCGCTGGGGCTTGGCCTGCTGCCGGTGAAGCACGGCAGCACCTGCGTGCCGATGCCCGGCTACACGGTCGCGGTGCTCGACGAGGGCGCCAAGCCGGTCCCGGCCGGCACGATGGGCACGATCGCGATCCGCCTGCCCCTGCCCCCCGGCTGCCTGCCGACCCTCTGGGGCTCGGACGACCGCATGTGGTCGAGCTACCTCGCCACCTTCCCGGGCTACTACGACACGTCGGATGCCGGGGTGATCGACGCGGACGGCTACATCACGGTGCTGGGGCGGACCGACGACATCATCAACGTCGCGGGCCACCGCCTGTCCACCGGCGGCATGGAGGCGGTGCTGGCCGGCCATCCGGACGTGGCGGAATGCGCGGTCATCGGCATCCGCGACGCCCTGAAGGGCGAGGTGCCCTGCGGCTTCGTGGTGCTCAAGGCCGGCGTCGACCGGCCGACCGCGGCGATCGAGCGGGAACTCGTCGCCAAGGTGCGCGACGAGATCGGCCCGGTGGCGGCGTTCAAGCTGGCGCTGACCGTGCCGCGGCTGCCAAAAACCCGCTCGGGCAAGATCCTGCGCGCCACCATGAAGCGCATCGCCGACCACGAACCCTGGACCATGCCGGCGACGATCGACGAGTCCGCAGCCCTCGACGAGATCGGCGAGAGCCTGAAGGCGCGCGGGATCGGCGCCGACTGACCGCTGACGGGGGCCATCGCCCCGCCGGCCCTTGTAAGAACCGCGCCCCTAGCCATCTCTAGACCATCCAACCGGATGGCCTGGAGATGCCTACCCGATGAGCGAGCCGGCCAACGCCCCGCGTCCGAAGGTTCCGGACAGCGAGAAGATCACCGTCAATCTCGGCTTCGTCGACCTCGGGCGCGTCGACCTGATGGTCCGCGACGGGTTCTACGCCAACCGCGCCGACTTCATCCGCACCGCGGTGCGCAACCAGCTCGACCGCCAGAACGAGGCGGTCCGCCAATCCGTGGCCCGTCGCCAGCTCCGCCTGGGGGTGGCGCACTACACCCGGGCCGATCTGGAGGCGGCCCGGGATGCCGGGACGCCGCTGCACATCCAGGTCCTGGGCCTCGCCACCGTCGCGGGCGACGTCACCCCCGAATTGGCCCGCGCCGCCATCGCCGCCGTGGAGGTGCTCGGCGCCTTCCAGGCCAGCCCCGCCGTGAAGGCCGCCCTGGCCGACCGGATCACCTGACGCCCCCCGATGCGCCGGTCCCAGAGACGGATGAACCGTCCGGCCGCGTCCGAACCGCTTCCCGAAGGATCGGCCCCATGTTCCGTTTTCCCAAACTCGACCTCTCCAAACTCGATCCGTCGAAGCTCGACGGGCTGGATCCCGGCCGCTTCGGCTCCGGCGCCGATTCCACCGGCCGGTTCACGGACGCGATGGCGCGGCTCCGCCGCGAGCAGGCCGCGGCCTTCGCCCGGTGGAAACAGAGCTGCGGGCAACCGGGCGATCCCCCCGCTCCGGCGGGCGGCGGCGAGAGCGGGATCCTCGACATGGAGGCCCCCGCCGCCCCCGGCGGCGCCTGGACGGCGCCCCGGCCCGACCGGGCCGGCGCGGCGGAGCCCAAAGCGGGTTCTAAAGCGGGCCCCAAGGCGGGGCTCGACCTGTCGGCGATGATGCGCGCCCTGCGCGAGGGCCGCCCGGCGGGGAGCGGAGGATCGCCGGTCCCGGTCCCGCCCGGCGCCCGGTTCGAGGACCGGGTCTTCACGGGGGCCGCCGGCAGCCGGCGCTACAGGATCTACGTGCCGAGCGGCCGTGCCGGCCAGGCGCTGCCCCTGGTGGTGATGCTGCACGGCTGCACCCAGAATCCGGACGATTTCGCCGCGGGCACGCAGATGAACGCCCTGGCCGAGGCGCAGGGGTTCCTGGTGGCGTATCCGGAACAGTCGCAGGCCGCCAACATGCAGCGATGCTGGAACTGGTACGCGGCCGGCGATCAGGCCCGGGAGGGCGGGGAGCCGGAACTCATCGCCGGCATCGCCCGGGCGGTGCTGGCGGAATTCTCGGGCGACCCGGCCCGGGTCTACGCGGCGGGACTCTCGGCCGGCGGCGCCGCGGCGGCGATCCTGGCGGCGACCTACCCGGACCTGTTCGCCGCCGTCGGCGTCCATTCCGGGCTGGCCTGCGGCGCCGCCCGCGACATGCCGACGGCCTTCGCGGCCATGAAGGGTCAAGCGGGGGTCACCGGGCGCAACCGCCAGGCGGTGCCGACCATCGTGTTCCACGGCGACGGCGACCGGACGGTGCATCCGGCCAACGGCGATCAGGTGATCGCGCAGGCCGGCGCCGCCCCGGGCCTCGCCGAGACGGTCAGCCGGGGCACGAGCCCGGGGGGCATCGCCTATACCTGCACGACCCGCAGCGACGCGGACGGACGACCGGTCCAGGAATACTGGGTCCTGCACGGGGTCGGGCATGCCTGGTCGGGGGGCAGCCCGGCCGGCTCCTACACGGAGCCGCGGGGCCCGGACGCGAGCCGCGCGATGGTGCGCTTCTTCCTGTCCCACACGCTCGAGCCGCGCCCCCGGACCTGAGGCCGGGCGGCGCGGCCGGGACGCCGGCGCCCTCAATCGGCGTCGGCGTCGCCCGCAATGTCGTCCGGCGCGAGGCCGGGCTCGGCATCCGGCATGCCCCGGGACAGGACCGGCGCGTCGGCGTCCGGCCGCAGCGTGGCGGCGAGGGCGGTCGGCGCGCGCTGCGGGTCGGACTCGGACGGGATCAGCGTCGCGGTGGCCGCGACGAAGCCGGCCATCGCGCGCAGATCGTCGGTCTGGCGCGGATCGCGGGCGACCAGCGCGGCCTCGCGCTTGAGGCGGAGGTTGCAGGCCTGCGAGGGCCTCCCGCCCTCCGGCGTGCAGGCGTCGTGGCGGGCGCAGGCGGCGTCGAGGGCGTCGACCGGCGGCAGCGGGGCGTTGTTGCCCGGACCACAGTAATTGCCGTGGATCAGGATCTTGGGTCCGCCGAAGGCGGCCGGCTGGGCGTGGGACGGCGCCGCCAGGACGGCGCAGCCGGCGGCCAGGAGAAACGGGGCGGCGCGTTTCGTGAGCATCATCGGAACCTCGGGCGATCTCGCCCCCTCAGGCGGTTCGCGTCGTGGCGAGAGGATCGAAAACCGGTGGCCGGGCCGGCGGGTTCCGGGCACACCGCCCCGATGACGGGCTCTTGAACGCCGCGAGGCCGCACGACGGCGCCTCATGGCTGCCCTGCCGCAGCGCACTGGCCGGCGGGTCCGTCCTGCGCCAGATTGACACCATGCCTCCGGAGCCGCCCATGACCGCCGCGACGACCGCCCGCCTGTTCGAACCGCTGACGCTCGACGCGCTCACGCTCGAGAACCGCATCCTGATCGCGCCGATGTGCCAGTATTCGGCCCGGGACGGCGAGGCCACCGACTGGCACATGATGCATCTCGGCCAGCTCGCCGCCTCCGGGGCGGGCCTGCTGACGCTGGAGGCCACCGCGATCTCCCCCGAGGCGCGGATCACCGCCTGGGA
>CAXTCV010000265.1:0-4940 GCA_964242725.1 uncultured Methylobacterium sp. | reverse complement strand
GAGGCGCAGGCCCTGGTCGGCCCGGCCATCGCGGAGTTCGACGCCGATGCGCTGCGCCGCTGGTGTCGAACGCTCGGCGAAGACACCGTGGTCGGAACGAGCGGTCGCGTCTTCCCGGCGAGCTTCAAGACCTCTCCCCTGCTCCGGGCCTGGTTGAGGCGCCTCGACGCCGAGGGCGTCGCCTTCAAGGCCCGGCACCGCTGGACGGGCTGGAGCACCGATGGGGCACTCTCGTTCGACACGCCGTATGGACAGGTCGGCGAGACCTTCGACGCCACCGTCCTGGCGCTTGGCGGCGCCTCCTGGCCCCAGCTCGGGTCGGACGGGCGCTGGGCCGAGGTGCTGGCCACGGAGGGCATCGCGGTGGAACCGCTGAAACCATCGAATTGCGGTTTCGCAGTCGCTTGGTCGGCGATGTTCCGCGACCGGTTCGAGGGTGAGCCCCTGAAAGGTATCGGCCTGTCCTTCGCCGAGCACAGGTCCCGCGGCGAGGCCTTGGTAACGCGGGACGGGATCGAAGGCGGCGGGGTCTATGCGCTATCGGGGCGGTTGCGGGACGCCATCGCGGCCGAAGGCACGGCCACCCTGCTCGTCGATCTCCGGCCCGACATGGAGCACGACGCCGTGGTGGCCCGACTTGCGTCGGCGCGAGGCGGCAAGGCCACAGTGTCGACCGCCTTGCGCAAGGCGCTGAAGCTCGCGCCGGTCGCGGTCGGGTTGTTGCAGGAGGTCGCCCATGCGGAGGGGCATCCCTTGGGGAGCCTCGACGACGATGCGCTGGCGCGTCTCGTCAAGGCGCTCCCGGTCAGGCTCGACGCGGCCCTGCCGATCGCCGGCGCCATCTCGACGGCGGGCGGCCTGCCCGCGGCCGAACTCGACGAGCGCCAGATGCTGCGCCGCCGCCCCGGCACGTTCGCCGCCGGCGAGATGCTCGATTGGGAAGCGCCGACAGGCGGCTACTTGCTCCAGGCCTGTTTCGCCACTGGAGCCAAGGCCGGCGCAGGCGCCCTCACCTGGTTGGCAGAGCGGGGGTGAACCTCGGGCCGATGAACCTTCCTCGAACCATGGCGGAGTTCGTCCGGGCCATGGCCCGGAGAGGGTGTCATATGCGCGGCTTGGGGTCCATCAACGGCATCGTTCCAGCGCCGGCCGTGCCGCTCGCGTCCTTCACGCCGGCCCAGATGCGGCGCTTGATGACGAACAGCAGCCCCGCGAAGACGGCGAGGAAGATGACCGTCTTGAACCCCATCTGCTTGCGCTGGTTGAGCGTCGGCTCGGACATCCATTGCAGATACGCCGCAACGTCCTTCGAATATTGCTCCCCGGTTTTCGGCGACCCGTCCGAATAGTCGACCAGTCCGTCGCTCAGCGGCGGCGGCATGCCAATGGCGTGGCCTGGGTAATAGTCATTGTAATACTTGCCCTCCGGGATCTTCACGCCCTGGGGCGGCGGATCCTTGTAGCCGTTGAGCAGGGCATGGATGTAATCGGGCCCCTCCTCCTGGTATTCGGTGAAGGGGTCCAGCAGGAACCAAAGGCCGCCCTGTTCGAAGGAGCGGGCCTTGGCCAGGGTGGACATATCGGGCGGCAGGGCTCCGCCGTTGGCGGCACGGGCCGCCTGCTCGTTGGCGAAGGGCGAGGGGAACGGATCCGACGGGCGGCCGGGCCGATCATACATGGCGCCCGTATCGTCCGGGCCGTCCTGGACCTTGAACGTCGCAGCCAGCGCCTTGACCTGACTGTCGGAGAACTCCGGACCGCCCGGCTCCGCCAGGTTGCGGAAGGACATGAACTTGGCCGCATGGCAATTCGAGCAGACCTGCCGGTAGACCTGATAACCGCGTTGGAGTTGCGCGGTATCGTAGACCCCGAGGGGTCCGGAGAAAGACCAGGACTGATGGGCCGGCAGCGGAGCTTCGGCCGCCTCCTGAGCCGCGGCCTTGTAGGACCAGCCGATGAGCGGGGCCGCGAGAAGGCCGATCGCGAGGGAAACGGCGCGAACAGAAAATGAAACGCGATGGGTCATGAGCCAGGATCCGAACATCGCGAGAGGTCAGCCGTCGACCGACGGAGAGGCGGCGGTCCGGGCCGCCGCGAAGGCTCCCGATCCTCCGGCGCCGCGCGGCCCCAGCACGGCCTCCGTGATGGAGGCCGGCAACTGCCTCGGCGTCTCGAAGAAGCCGAGCGCCGGCGTGATGATCAGGAGATGGAAGAAATACCAGGCGGTGAGGATCTCCGACGCCGGGATGAACAGACCGATCGGCTCCTGCGAACCCACATAGCCGAGGCAGATCACGTCGGCGAAGAAGATGAACAGGAACACCCGGTAGACCGGACGGAAATTGGCCGAGCGGATCCGCGACGTGTCGAGCCAGGGCATGAACGCCAGGAGCAGGATCGAGCCGAAGAGCGCGCAGACGCCGCCGAGCTTCGACGGCACGGCGCGCAGCATCGCGTAATAGGGCAGGAAGTACCATTCCGGCACGATATGGGCCGGCGTCACCAGCGGGTTCGCCTCGACGTAATTGTCCGAATGGCCGAGGTAGTTCGGAATGAAGAAGATGAAATAGGCGAAGAACACCAGGAAGCAGGAGAGCGCCAGCCCGTCCTTCACGGTGAAATAGGGATGGAAGGGCAGCGTGTCCTTGGTCGACTTGACCTCGACGCCGACCGGATTGTTGGAGCCCGGAATGTGCAGAGCCCAGATATGCAGCGCCACGACGCCGGCGATCATGAAGGGCATGAGGTAGTGGAGCGAGTAGAAGCGGTTCAGCGTGGCATTGCCGACCGAATAGCCGCCCCAGAGCCAGACCGTGATCGAATCGCCGACCCAGGGAATGGCCGAGAACAGCGAGGTGATGACCTTGGCGCCCCAGAAGCTCATCTGACCCCAGGGCAGCACGTAGCCCATGAAGGCCGTCGCCATCATCAGGAGGAAGATGATCAGGCCGAGGATCCACAACACCTCGCGCGGTGCCTTGTAGGATCCGTAATAGAGGCCGCGGGCGATGTGGATGTAGACCGCGATGAAGAACATCGAGGCGCCGTTGGCGTGGATGTAGCGCAACATCCAGCCGTAGTTCACGTCGCGCATGATGTGCTCGACGGAGGCGAAGGCCAGCGTGGCCTCCGGGGTGTAGTGCATCGCCAGGACGACGCCGGTGACGATCTGGGACACCAGCATGAAGGCCAGGATGCCGCCGAAGGTCCAGAAGTAGTTCAGGTTTCTCGGATTGGGGAAGACCACGAAGGACGAATGGACGAGACCCACGATGGGCAGCCGGCTCTCGAACCAGCGCAGCACCGGGTTCTTGGGGACGTAGGTCGAGGCTCCACTCATGGCGTCTGGCTCTCTTGGCGCGGTCGGCTGATCGATGGGGCGGCTTGAAATCAGCCGATCTTCACCTTGGTATCGGTCAGGAAACTATAGGTCGGAACAGCAAGGTTCAGCGGGGCCGGGCCGGAGCGGATCCGGCCAGACGTGTCGTAGATCGAGCCGTGGCAGGGGCAACGCCAACCGTCGAAAGGCCCATCGTGGCCGAGCGGCACGCAGCCGAGATGGGTGCAGATGCCGATGACGATCAGCCATTCCGGCTTCTGGACGCGGGACTGGTCCGTGGCGGGATCCTTGAGATCGGCCAGAGGCGCATCTTCGGCCTCCTTGATCTCCTTCGGCGTGCGGTGCCGCACAAAGACCGGATTGCCGCGCCACTTCACGGTGACGATCTGGCCGGCTTCGATCTTGGAGATGTCGATTTCGGTCGAGGAGAGCGCCAGGGTCGAGGCATCGGGGCTCATCGACGAGATCAGAGGCCAGACGACCGTTCCGACCCCGACGGCACCGATCGCGCCAGTCGCAATGAAGAGCATGTCCCGTCGGGTCACGCCGCCCGACGTGGCCTCGCCATGATTCGAAGTCGCCGTCGACAACGCGTCACTCCCATTTTGTCATTCGCCGGTGAGTCGGAGAACCAACTCCCGGCATTATTGCGGCTATGACTCGCGCCGGGCAAACTCCGACGGTTTAGACCCGCCCAGAGGAGCCGAAATGCGACCCATCACCACCGAACCACCTCGCCGACCTGCCGCGTCGCAACGTCAGGATGAGCACGACGCAAGCTGCCGATCATCGATCTGTCGCACCCTTGCCCCTGGTTGTCCAGCGTCGGTGCAGCGCCATGAGGCGTTGCTGCAGCGCAGCAAAATCCGCCTGTGACGTTGCCGGTTTTGCGCTTGGCGTTGTTCCAGCCCGACATCCCCCAGAATGCCGGGACTCTGCTGCGCACCTGCGCCTGCCTGGGTGTCGGGGCAGACCTCGTGGAGCCGGCAGGGTTCCCGACCTCCGATCGGCACTTTCGCCGCGCCGGCCTCGATTATCTCGACGCCCTGGCTTTGCGCCGCCACACCTCTTTCTCGGCCTTCGAGGCTTGGCGCAGCGCAGAGCTGCCGAAGCCCCGCCTCATCCTGCTGACCACGGGAGCGGAGCAGGACTATCGTGATTTCGCGTTCCGGCAGGGCGACATCCTGATGGTCGGGCGCGAATCGGCCGGCGCGCCCGAGGAAGTCCACCAAGCGGCCGACGTTCGTCTGACCGTTCCCATGATGGCAGGATTTCGGTCGCTCAACGTGGCGGTTGCGGCCGCGATGGTGCTGGGGGAAGCGCTGCGGCAGCTGCGGTGAAGGTAGCCGGCTCAGTCAATATCAATGGGCTCGGCTGCTGAGCCGCTCGTCCCCGCGCAGGCGGGGACCCAGCGCAAAATCTTCGGCCGAAGGCCGACCGCCATCCTCCAACCGTTGGTGCGACTGGACTGCGCGTAAAGATTGCCGGCCTTCGGCCGCCTTTGAGCGCTGGGTCCCGCCTGCGCGGGGACGAGCGGGGAAGCCTCGCGCGCGAGGCCAGCCTCAGTTGGCGAAGCGGAAATGCAGGACGTCGCCGTCCG
>CAXTCV010000264.1:0-4976 GCA_964242725.1 uncultured Methylobacterium sp. | reverse complement strand
CGGCCGCCGGGGAAACGCCCCCGGCCGCCGGGGAAACGCCGGCCGTCTTCCGGCCGACGCAGCCCGAGGGCTACTTCTTCGTCGGCGGCGGCTACGCGACCGTGGCCGGCAAGGAGGCCGCCGCGGGGCAGATGTTCGTCGCGTATCGGGCCCCGGCCCAGGTCACCCAGCCCTATCCCGTCGTGATGGTGCACGGCACCGCGCAGACCGGCACCAACTTCCTCGGCACCCCCGACGGCCGTCCGGGCTGGGCCGCCCGCTTCGTCGAGAAGGGCTTCGTCGTCTACGTCGTCGATCAGGTCGGGCGGGGACGCTCCGGGCCGGATCCGGAGGCCTACGGCCCCTACGCGCGGATCACCCCGGGGGAGCTGGAGACCGTCTATACGGGGCAGGAGACCGCCGGCCTCTATCCGGAGGCGAAGCTGCATACGCAGTGGCCGGGGGGACCGGGTGTCCGCGGCAATGCCGCCTTCGATCAGTTCTACCTCTCGCAGGTGCCCTACATCGCCAGCGGGGTCCGGACCGAGGAACTCGTCGACCCGGCGCTGATCGCCCTCCTGGAGAAGATCGGGCCCGCGATCCTGCTGACGCACTCGCAGGCCGGCGTGTTCGGCTGGGCGGTGTCGGACCAGCGCCCCGACCTCGTGAAGGCCCATGTCGCCGTGGAGCCGAACGGACCGACATTCTACGACATCCGCTTCAAGGGCGGCGCCGACTGGTACGAGCGCGTCGGCGAGGCCCGGGCCCGGCCCTACGGGCTCACCCGGGTGCCGCTCCATTTCGAGCCCCCGGTGGCGACGCCCGCCGACCTGACCGTGGCCCAGGCCGACAGGCCGCTGCGGGAGGGCCAGATCCGCTGCTGGCTCCAGGCCGAACCGGCGCGCAAGCTCCCGAACCTCGCCCGGGTGCCCGCGGTGATCGTCACCGGCGAGGCCTCGTTCCGGGCCACCATGGACGATTGCACCGGCGCCTTCCTCGACCAGGCCGGGGCCAGGCCCGACCGGTTGCGGCTGGCCGAGCACGGCATCCGCGGCAACGGCCACATGATGATGCTGGAGGCGAACAACGCCCAGGTCGCCGATGCGATCGTCGGCTGGATCGAGACGACGACGCGCGCCGCGCCGCGGTAAAGGACCCGAGAGCCATAGCGCCACAGGGCGGGAGCGATCGGACCGACGGCCCGTTGCCGGTTCACGTCCGCACCCGCGGGCGAGCGAGGTTTAGCGGTGGCGGAACAACTCTCCGGGCAGGACGGACGGCAAGGCAAGCGCGGCAAGCCGGCGCTCTACGTCCTCATCGTCAGCGTCGGCCTGATGCTGGCCGCGCTCGCCGGGCTGATGGTCTGGCAGGGCGGAAGCTCGCCGCCCGACTACGCGAGCCAGAGCCAGGCCGCATCGCGCAAGCAGATCACGGGAACCGAGAGCGGTCAGGGCGGCGCGACGTCGTCGTCCAACAGCACCGCCGTCCCGGGCGGCAACCCGTCCTATCCGCAGCCGGCGGCCCGCAGCGCCAATCCGTAGGGGGACGCCATGGCCGACCGTACATCCGATCCGACCCGCCTGCTGATCGTCTACTACTCGCGCAGCGGCAGCGTCGAACAGCTCGCGGGCGCCGCCGCCGAGGCCGCCCGGGAGGCGGGCGCGGAGGTCCGGATGCGCCGGCCCCGCGAGGTCGTCGACGCGGCCTCCATGGCGAAGGTCGAGGGCTGGGCCGAGGGTGCGGCCCGGCAGAACGCCCTGTACGCGGCGCCCTCGCATGACGATGCGGAATGGGCCGACGCGATCCTGTTCGGCACGCCCTGCTATTTCGGCGCCATGGCGACCGAGCTGAAGAACTTCGTCGACCAGCTCGGTCCGCAGTGGAAGCGCGGCGCCCTGGCGGGCAAGGTCGGCGGCGCCTTCGCGACGGCGTCCTGGCCCCATGGCGGCTCCGAGGTCGTCACGCTCTCGCTGTATGCCCCGATGGCGCATCTGGGCATGGTGATCCTGCCGACCGGCTACACCGATCCCGCGATGCTCGAAGCGGGCTCACCCTATGGAGCGTCCGCGATCGTCGGGGCGGAGAACCGGCCGCCGCGGACGGAGGATCTCGACGCGGCGCGCCATCAGGGCCGGCGGATGGTGGCCATCGCCGGCGCCCTGATCGCGGCCGGCGAGATGCCGAGCCGGAGGGATGCCGCGGCCGTTGCGGGATGACCCCCGGCGGCCCGGCTCGGTGCGGCTGGGCCGCGCGCTCACCGGTAGACGGTGCAACGGTTGACGTCGCCGGTCGGCAGGACCTCGCAATCGGTGACCGGCGGGAGGATGCCGTCGTCCGTGAGGCTCGCGCCGGCGGCCTGGCTGGTCGGTGGCGCCGTCAGCATGACGGTGCCGAACGCCAGGCTGGCGGCGGCGAGCGCGAGAACGAACAGCCCGAGGTTGCGCCGGCGCGCGGGGATCAGGGCAGCGGCCATGGGTGTTCTCCCGAGCGGCGCGGGGGGCGCCGGTGGGAAGGCTAGAGCCGGCCCCCCGGCGGTGCATCCCGCGAATGGAGGACCGCACCGCGCGCGGCCGGGCGGGGGAGGCCCGCCGCGATCCGGGCGGCGTCATCCCCCGGTCCGGCGGCGGGTCCGGCGCAGGGACGGGTCCTAGGCGGCCCGGACCCACACCGCGGTGTCGTGGAAGGCGGCGCCGCCGTTGGGTGCCGCCGGCCCGGCGCCGATCAGCGCGTTGATCCCCTGGCCGCCGCCGAACGCCGCGCTCGGCCACAGGCCCTCGACCACGACGACGCCCGGCTGCTGCCCCTCGGCGAGGTGGGCGTGCAGCCGCACCCGGCCGCGGGCATTCCCCATCTCCACCGCGTCGCCGGTGCCGATCCCGAGCCGCGCCCCGTCCGCCGGATGGATCAGGCAGGTCGGCCGCCCCTCCCGGCGGAGCGATTCGGGCTGGTTGTTGAAGGTCGTGTTCAGGAACTGGCGGGCCGGCGGGGCGATCAGGCGGAACGGGTGCCCCGCCTCGGCGGGCTCGGCCACCGGCCAATGGTCGGGCAGGGCCGGCATCCCGGCCCCGCGGGGTCCGAGCGCATCCCAGTCGGGGGCGAAGCGGAAGCGCCCGTCCGGATGACCGAACCCGTTCAGGAAGTGGCTCTCGGCGAAGTCCGGCTGCGCGTCGATCCAGCCCGCGGCCTCCAGCCGGTCGAGGCCGCCCCAGCCCGAGCGGGCCAGGGTGGCGTCGGCCAGCGCCCGGGCGCTCAGGCGGAAGCCCGCATGGTCGGCGCCGAGGCGGTCGGCGAGCGCCCCGAGCAGCGCGTGGTTCGAGCGGCATTCCCCCGGCGGCTCCAGGATCGCCGGCCCCGCCTGGATGTGGCTGTGGCCGCCGGCCCCGTAGATGTCGTCGTGCTCCAGGAAGGTGGTGGCCGGCAGCACGAGGTCGGCGAGGGCGGCGGTCTCGGTCATGAACTGCTCGTGGACGGCCACGAACACGTCCGGCCGCGCCAGGCCGGCGCGCACCCGGGTGCTGTCGGGGGCGGAGACGGCGGGATTGGCCGACTGGATCAGCATGGCGCGGACCGGCGGCCCGCCCTGCAGGGCGTCGGGATCGTCGGCCAGCACGGCGCCGATCCGGCTCATGTCGAGGGCGCGCACCCCCGGCGCCCTGGCGTCGAGCCCCTCCGTCAGGGTCTTGTCCCAGTTGAAGATCGCCGCGTGCTGCCAGAGGGCGCCGCCCCCCGGATGCCGCCAGGCCCCGGTGACGGTGGGCAGGCAGGTGACCGCATGGAGATTGACGGCGCCGTTGCGGCTCCGGGTGAAGCCGAAGCCGCAGCGGATGTAGCTGCGCGCCGTCGTGCCGTAGAGGGTCGCGAAGGCCTCGATCGAAGAGGGTTCGAGGCCCGTGATCGCCGCCGCCCATTCGGGGGTGCGCGCCGCGAGATGGGCCTCCAGCGCCGCCGTGTCCTCGGCGTGCGCGGCGAGATAGGCCCGGTCCGCGTGGCCGTCGCGGAACAGGACGTGGAGGACGGCGCAGGCCAGGGCCCCGTCGGTGCCCGGCCGGGGCGCGAGGTGCAGGTCGGCCGCCGCCGCGGTGCCGGTCCGGTAGGGGTCGATCACCACCAGCTTGGCGCCCCGCGCCTTCCGGGCGCGGCTGATATGGGCCATCGCGTTGACCTGGGTGCTCACCGGGTTGCCGCCCCAGACCACGATCAGGTCGGAGAGCGCCATCTCGCGGGGATCCGGCCCGGCGATCCGGCCGACCCCGGCGCTCCAGCCGGCCATCGCCACCGCCGTGCAGATGGTGCGCGCGCGCCGCGAGTAGCCCATCACGTGCGTCAGGCGGTGGATGCCGTCGCGCTGGACGAGGCCCATGGTCCCGCCCGAATTGTACGGCCAGACCGCCTCCGGGCCCCAGCGCTCCGCGGCCTCCGAGAAGGCCGCCGCCACCCGGTCGAGGGCCGCGTCCCAGGCGATCCGCCGCCACTGTCCGCCGCCCTTCGGGCCGACCCGCTCCAGCGGGTGGAGGATCCGGTCCGGGTGGTGGACGCGCTCCCCGTAGCGGCTGACCTTGGCGCAGATCACCCCCGCCGTATAGGGATTGTCGCCCCCGCGGACCGAGACGACGCGACCCTCCGCCACCTGCACGTCGAGGCTGCAGGCGGAGGGGCAATCGTGCGGGCAGACGGTGCGGACCAAGCGACGAACTCCCGTGGCGCCGGCCAGGACGATGCAAGGGCCGTGCGTTTTTGAGGCGCCTGCCTTGGGAGCCTGCGCGGATCCGGGAGCGGCAGGGCTTCGGCGAGCGGAACGGATCCGCACCGGCGTCGCAAAAAGAAGCCCTCACGCCCGCGCGGGCTCCACCGCGCGCCGCCGCCCCAGGATGAGGGCAGCGGCCGGGCGACGGGGATCAGCGCTGACGGGTGCGGCCGACGCTGACCACGTTCGAGGCGCTGGCCTTCCGCTCGGGCAGGGTCTCCAGGGCGGTCCTGACGATGGCGGCGGCGTCGAG
>CAXTCV010000263.1:0-5005 GCA_964242725.1 uncultured Methylobacterium sp. | reverse complement strand
TCCTGCACGTCGTGGTCGACATGCCCGACGAGGCCACCGAGCGGGCGATCCTCGATCTCGTGGAGGGCGAGATCACCCACCACATCGAGGCGATGCCCGTGCGCCTGTCGCTGGCGGATGTCCGGGCCGCCCGGGAGGCGGCGCTGGCCACCTACGTGTCGCCGGCGCTCAAGGACTACCTCGTCCGCCTGGTGGCGGCGACCCGCACCGACGCGGCCGCCCCGGACCTGCGGGCCCTGATCGAGCACCCGGCCTCGCCGCGGGGTACGCTCGCGCTGATGATGGCCGGCAAGGCCCGGGCCTGGCTGCGCGGCCGGGACCACGTCAACCCCGAGGACGTCACCGATCTGGCCCGGGACGCCCTGTCCCACCGCATCGGCCTGACCTGGCGGGCCGCCGCCGAGGGCAGGACCGCCCGCGGGCTCGTGGGCGAGCTCGTGCAGCGGGTGCGGGCCCTCTGACGATGTTCGGGTTCGCGCGGCGCATATTCCCTCCCCCCTCTGCGGGCGCGGGGGGCCCTCGCGTCGGCGAGGGTCGGGCAAGGGGCGCCCGGCTTCCGCAGAGGGCTGGGGCCGTCACGCCGGGGGAGCCCGTGCCCGAAGTGGCGCTCCCCTCTCCCCCCCTGCTGCGCAGGGGACCCTCCCCCGCAGAGGGGGGCGGGATTGGAAGCGTTGCGGGCGTCCACCTCTCGGGCGAGGCGCTGATGGGCCTGCGCCACCTCGCCCGGCGGGGCTCGGCGCCGGCGACCCGGACGCTGGCGGGCCTGCCCGGCGGCATCGTCACGCGGCGGCGCGGGCGCGGCTCCGAGCCGGAGGACGTCCGGCTCTGGTCGGAGGGCGACGACCGCCGCTTCATCGACCGCAACGCCACCGCGCGCACCGGGCAGCTGCATGTCCGCACCCACCACGACGAGCGCGACCGCGCCGTGGTGCTGCTCGCCGATTTCCGGCCCGCGATGCTGTTCGGAACCCGCCGGACCCTGCGCTCCGTGGCGGCCGCCGAGGCCCTGGCGCTGCTCGGCTGGCGGGTCGCGGCCGATGGCGGCCGGGTCGGCCTCGCGGTGGCGTCCGCCGGCGCCCCCACGGTGCTGCGGCCCGCGGGCGGGGAGCGCGCCATGATCGCCGTGACCGGCGCCCTCGCCCAGGCCCACGCGCAGGCCCTGGAGGCCCTGCCCGGAGCCCGGCCCGAGGCGGAGCCGACGCTGGACGCGACGCTGGGCCTCGCCCGCAGCCTGCTGCCCGCCGGCGGCCACCTCGTCGTCGCCAGCGCCCTCGACGACCCGGGCCCGGGCTTCGACGAGCTCCTGACCCTGCTGGCCGAGCGGATCGCCATCCGGCTGATCCTGGTGAGCGACGCCTTCGAGCGCGCCCGGCCGCCGGGCTACTACCCCTTCGCCCTGGCGGATGGGAGCCGCGGCACCGCGCTGCCGACGGCGATGCCGGCCGGCGGGTCGGACGGGTCCGCCGAGGCGCGGCTCGCCGATTACGCCCGCCGCGGCATCGCGGGTTTGCGCCTCGACGTCGAGGCGGGACCCGAGGCCTACGCGCCGCTGATGGAGCGCCTCGATGCGGTGCTGTGAGGCCGGGCCCGGCGGGGTGCCGCGATGATGCCGGCCGAGACCGCGCTCGGCCTGGACCAGCTCCGCGGCCTGCACCTGCCCGGGGGGGCCGCCGGCGCCGTGCAGGGCGAGATCCTCGCGGCCGCCCTCCTGGGCTTCCTGGCCGCCCTGCTGGTCGGGCTCGCGCGCGCCCTGCGCGGCCGGTCCCGGGCCGGCCTCCGCCGGGCGGCGCTCGCCGAACTCGCCCGCAGCCGCGGCCTCGATCCGGAGGCGCGGCTCGTGGCCCAGGCCCGGTTGCTGCGCCGCCTCGACCGGACGCTGGGCGGCGAGGCCGGGCCCCGGACCGCGGGCGCGGAGTGGGGCCGGCGCCTCGACGCCCTCTTCCGGACCGACTTCTTCACCCGGGGGGCGGGCCGCGTGCTCGCCGACGGGCTGTACCGCCGCCAGGCTCCGGACCTCGACGCCCTGGACGCCGAGCTCGGCCGCCTGATCGGACGGGTCCGGACGGGGGCGACCTCTTGAGCGACCTCTTGAGCGACCTCCTGCCCGCCTGGCTCAGCGCGCTTCTGTCGGCCTTCGACCTCGCCGCGCCCTGGGCGCTGCTGGCCCTGCCCCTGCCGCTGCTCGCCGCCCGCCTGATCCCGGCCGAGCCCGAGGGCGGCAGCGGCGCCCTCCGGGTGCCCGGCACCCTGGTGGGCGCGGGCCGGGCCGGCGCCGACCGCGCGGCCCGCGGGCGCCGCCGGACCGCCCTCGCCTGGACGCTCTGGCTCGCCCTGGTGGTCGCCCTCGCCGGGCCCCGCCTGGTCATGCCGGCCGCCGCGCTCCCCGCCTCCGGCCGCGAGATCATGATCGCCATGGACCTCTCGGGCTCCATGGAACGGCGCGACTTCGCCCTCGACGGCGAGACCGTGACCCGGCTCGCCGCGGTCAAGCGCGTCGGCACCGACTTCATCCGGCGCCGGGCCGGGGACCGGATCGGCCTCGTGATCTTCGCCGACCAGGCCTATGTGGCGGCGGCGCCGAGCTTCGACACCGCCGCGGTCGCCCGCGCGCTGGACGAGGCGACGATCGGCATCAGCGGCCGCTCCACCGGCATCGGCGACGGCCTCGGGCTGGCCCTGCGCCGCCTCGACCCCCGGGATGCCGGGCGCGAGGCCGAGGCCGAGCCCAGCGCCGCGAAACCCGCCAAGGCCGTGATCCTGCTCTCGGACGGCGCCAACAATGCCGGCCAGACCGCCCCCAAGGACGTGGCGGAGCTCGCCAAGGAGCTGGGCGTCCGGATCTACACGATCGCGCTCGGCCCCCGGGACATGGCCGACGCGGACGGCGAGCAGGACGTGGTCGACACCGAGACCCTGCGCGACATGGCGGGGCTGAGCGGCGGCGAGGCGTTCCGGGTGCGCACCACCGCGGATCTCGTCCGGGTCGCCGAGGCCATCGACCGGCTGGAGGGCGGCCGCGCCCTGGCGCCGCCCCTGCCGCTGCGCCGGGACCTCTGGCCCTGGCCGGCCGCCCTGGCGCTGCTGGCCGCCGCCGCGTTGCTCGCCAGCCGGAGGGGAACGTGACGGGTCGATACCCCGCCCCTCCAACCCGACCCCTCATCCTGAGGTGCGCGCGCAGCGCGCCGCGAAGGAGGGCTCCAGGGATCGCTGCGACCGCTGGAGCGCGCCTTCGCGGCCGGCGCGGCGCTCCGGCACCTCAGGATGAGGGGGTATGGGCGGGAGAATCCACCCGATGAGCGCCCTCGACGCATGCGCCCTCCTGCGCCCCTGGTGGTTCCTGGCGGTCCCGGTCATCGCCCTGCTGGCCCTGCGCGCCGCGTGGCGCTCGGCGCCCCTCGGCGACTGGGCCCGGGCGGTGGATCCGGCGCTGATGGCCCATCTCGCCCGGGCCGGCGCGGTCCTGGGCGGACGGCGGCAGGCGAATCTCGCCGCCGCTCTGGCGGCCGGGCTGATCGCCCTCGCGCTGACCGGCCCCGCCGTGGAGCGGGCGGACGGGCGGACGTTTCGCAATCTCGACGAGACGGTGATCGTCCTCGACCTCTCCCGCTCGGTCACCGAGGGCGGCAACCTCCAGGGGGTCCGCCAGGCCGCCGCCGCCGTGGCCGAGGCCGCCGGCACCCGGGCGGTGGCGCTGGTGGTCTACGCGGGCGACGCCTATCTGGCGGCCTCCCCCACCACCGACCGCGACAGCCTCGGCACCACCCTGTTCGCCCTCGACGCCGACACGGTGCCGGACCGCGGCTCCCATCCCGAGCGGGGCCTGGCGCTCGCCCGCCGCACCCTGGCGGAGGCGGACGTGGTCACCGCCGACGTGGTGCTGATCAGCGACGGCGACGGCGTCGGCGAGGCCGCCACCCGGGAGGCCGGGGCGATCGCCGCGCAGGGCTGGCGCCTGCAGGCCCTGTTCGTCCCCGCCGCGAGGCCGATCCCGCCCGGCGCGCCCAGGCCCGACCGGGCCGCCCTCGACGCCCTGGCGCGGGCCGGGGGGGGCACCGCCGCCGACATCGCGGCCCCCGGCCCGGTGCTCGACGCGGTCGGCGCGGGGCTCAGTCAGCACCTCGCGGCGGGGGGCTACGGGGTGCTGGCCTACGCGGATCTCGGGCGCTGGCTGCTGCTGCTGGCAGCCCTGCCGGCCCTGGTCTTGTTCCGCAGGAGCGCGTGATGCGGCTGAGCCTGCCGGATACGGGTCTCGCCGCGCCGCTCCGGGCCGGCCTGCCGCCGCGCTGGCGGCGCCTCGCCCGGCTCGCCGGCCTCGCGCTGGCGGGCGCGGGCCTGCTGGCGCTGCTCGCGGTCTCGCAGCCCCGCACCGGGTTCGGCCGGCTGCTCATGGGCCTCGGCCTGCCGGGGCTCGCCGCCGACGTCTTCGCCGATCCGGCCTGGCGCGCCGCCGCCCTCTACGAGGCCGGCCGCTACGACGCGGCGATCGCCCTGTTCCGCGCCGGCGGCCGCCGGGCCAGCTACAATCTCGGCAACGCCCTGGCGCGCGCCGGCGACCTCCCCGGCGCGCTCGCGGCCTACGACGAGGCCCTGCGCTTCGACCCCCGGGACGCCGACGCCCAGGCCAACCGCTCGCTGATCGCCCGGATGCAGGCCGAGGTGATCGACCGGGGCCCCGGCGGCGGCATCGCCAACGGCACCGCCCAGTACGGCGCCCGCTACAACAACACCGCCAACCAGGACCAGACCGACGCGATCAACGCCGCCTCCAGCGGCGAGGGCCTGGCCGGCAACAAGGAATCCAACGCCAGCGCCTCGCTGCCGGGCAACAGCAAGGTCGCCCGCCGGGGCAGGGCCGAGCAGCAGTCGATCGACGCCGGCAAGGGCCAGGCCCGGGGCTCGGCCGGCGACGCCGCGGGCCGCGGGCGCACCGGCGGCGGCGCCGCCATGGTGGCCGAGGCCCCCGAGCGCGAGGTCCGCCGGGTGACCAAGAGCTTCGAGGCCCACG
>CAXTCV010000262.1:1363-5019 GCA_964242725.1 uncultured Methylobacterium sp. | reverse complement strand
CGGATCGCCGACCTCGTGGGGCTGGTCGGCCAGATGGGCAAGCTCCAGCCGGTCGCCCCGATCCTGCGCCAAACCTGTCCGCAGGCGGCGCGGCTCGCCGAATCCTGCGCCCGGGCCGGGTTGCGCCGGGAAGCGCCGCCCGAGGAGGTCCTGCGCACCGAGGGACCCCTGGCCGAGCTTCTCGACGGGCTGACGCGGCTTCCGGACTTCGAGGAGGCCCTGGAACGAGCCGCCGAGGACGCGGCGCTCAAAGCCCGCGCCCAGGAGAGCGAGGCCGAGCGCACTGCCCCCCGCACCGGCGCGGGCCCGGCGGCGCGCCTGTCCTCCGACACGGTGGCGTTCCGTAGCGAGCTGGAGCGCCGCGGCATCGCGGCGATGCCGGTCTGCGAATTGGCCGAGATCGTCGACCCGACCTGGGGCCCGGCCCTGGAGGGCCTGCTCGGGCGCGCCCGCGAGGCCCTGGTGGTGGCACCGGACCGTCTCAACGAGGCCCTCAGCGTACTCCAGGCGGGTCGCGACCGGTTCAGCCGCTGCATCCTGGTCAAGACCACCGACACCGCCAGGCAGCGGGCCCGCCGTTACGACGACGGGCCGCTGACGGTGATCGAGACCAGCGACCCGCACGCGGAGGCGTTCCTGGGGGTGCGGCTCGGCGGCTACGACCTCGCCCGGGACGATGCCGAGCTGGCCCGCCTCGCCCGGGCGGTGGCGCCGAGCGGGCGCACCACGGCCGGCATGGCCTATTCGGTGACCCGGAGCGTCGATCTGCTCATGACCCGCGGCCATCGCGGGCCGACCGTCGACAGCCGGCGGGTCCACGAGGCCGCGGTCGCGGAGGCGCGCCGCCTGCGCGGCGAGGCTGCGGTGCTGCGCGAGGCCGCCCGCACCGCCGCCGCGATCCGCGCCCGCATCGCGCGCGGCCTCGACGATATCGACGCCCTGCGGGCCGAGCTGGACGGTCTCGACGGGCGGCGGCGCACCCTCCAGACCGAGCGCGAGGGCATCGAGAAGCGCGACACGGCCGGACTCACCACCGAGATCGCCGCATTGACGACGGAGCGGATCGGCTACCTGCGCGAATTGTCGGAGACCCTGGAACCGACCCTCGATCGCCTGCTCGCCGACGAGGCGGCCCTGCGGGCCCGGCTGATCACCATGCGGGAGGCCGCCCGCGCGGCGCTCGCGGCCCGGCGCTCGGCGCTGCGACAGCTGACGGGCGGCGACGCGGCCCGGGTCCGGCTGGCCCGCTCCGAGCCGTTCGACCCGGGGGTGATCGCCGGGGCCCGGCGGGCGCTGGCGGGCCTCGATGCCAAGGCCGCCGGCACCCGGGCGACCGCCGAGCGCGGCCTCGCCCGGGAAGCCGCCGAGGCGGCGCGCTCGCACGGGCGGATCGCCGAGCGGGAACTGGCGGAGGCCTGCGCCGCCTGGCGGGTCGAGAACCCGCTCAACCAGGGGGATGCGCCTGCCATCGACGGGTTCACCTGGGTCCGCCGCGAATACGACGCCGTCGAGGGTCACGAGTTGCGGCGCTACCGCGCCCAGGCCGAGCGCGCCGAGGTCGAGATGCGCCGGCTCATGACCGAGGATCTGCTGACCCGCCTGGCCGACCGGTTCGAGCGGGTGCATGCCCGGCTGGAAGCCCTGAACGAGCGGCTCTCGGCCCGCAGCTTCACCGGCCAGACCTACGCGTTCGAGGCGGCGGTGGACCGCCGCTACGCCGCCGTGCACGCGCTCGCCACCGAGACCGCCCGCTCGCCCGAGGCCGCGCAGGCGGTGCTCGCCGGGGAGGCGGAGGGGCCGATGGCGGCGGCGCTCGAGGAGATCACCGCGCTGATCGCCGGCCAGGAGGATGCCGCGCGGCTCGCCGATTACCGCAACTACTTCGTCTACGAGATCGGCATGCGCGACCGGGCGGGCAACCGCACCACCATGTCGGCGCGGGCTTTGCGGGGCTCGGGCGGCGAGGCGCAGGCGCCGTTCTACGTGGCGATCGCCGCCTCCCTCGCCAGCGCCTACTATCCGGGCGACCGGCCGGGCGACGAGAATCCCGGTCTCGGCCTGTGCCTCCTCGACGAGGCCTTCTCGAAGCTCGACGTGCGCAACAGCCAGGCGCTGGTCGATCTCTACCGGGCGTGGGGGCTGCAATTGCTGATCGCGGCGCCCGAGGACAAGCGTACGACCCTGACCGAGGTGATGGACACCATCGTCACCGTCTACAAGAGCCCGGACCTGACCTCGGTCCGGATCGAGGCCGAGCACCCCCTGGAGGCGGCCCGGCGGGCCCTCCACGCGATCAATCCCGATCAGATCGGGATCGAGGGATTCCACCGGTCCGACGCGGCCGAGTAGGCGGGGGAACCACCCCCCTCCCCGGCCCGATCAGGCGCCGAGCGCCTTCAGCACGTCCCGGGCGGCGCGCTCGCCGTCGAGGGTCGCGCCGCCGACCGTCATGGCGCCGCCGCCGGCCAGCGCCTCGCCGGCGAGGAAGACCCGTCCGCCCATTGGCGTTCGCAGGCGGTCGCGGGCCTGCGCATGGCCGGGCGCCACGATCGCGTAGGAGCCCTGGGCCTGCGGATCCGTCCACCAGCCCGCGAGCCGCCCGGCCAGGACCGCGCCCCGCGCCTTGGCGCCCAGGAGCGCGCCGAGGCGCTCGGTGGCGTGCGCCACGGCCGCCGCCTCGCCGGCCCGGCACAGGTCCCGGGCCCCGTCGCCGCCGAGATTGGCCACCGCCAGCGGCCGTCCGAACGGGCCCATCTCGAAATAGAGGGTCGGCCCGCCGGTCGCGACCGAGACCGCGTCGCCGAACGCCGCCGGATCGATCTTCGCCGGGTCGAGGCGCAGGCCGATCTTCGTGTAGGCGCCCATATGGAGCCCGTCGAGCGCCGCCTGCTGGATGTCGGGCAGGCCGGGCGTGAACCGCAGCGCCCCGGATCTCAGCACGCCCACCGGCACCGTGACGATGACGGCCGCCGCCGACAGGGTACCCCGGGCGGTCTCGACCCGGACATCCGGCCCGGACCAGTCGATCACCTCGACCGGACAGGCCAGGCGTACCGGGAGGTCGGCGAAGTGGCGGGCGACGAGGTCGCCGTAGCCGTCGACCCAGAGGTCGGTGCCGGACCAGAGCCGGTCGTAATCGACGGCCGAGACCCGCTCGGGATCCTCACCGAGCGACAGACGGCTCAGGCCGGCGGCGGCCTGCTCTGCATTCGGCCCGCCGGCCCGCGCCGCCTCGGCCAGGGACGGGTCCCCGCCCTTCGGCGCCAGCAGGGCGTCCAGGCCGGAGAACCCGGCGCGGCGGGCCGCCTGCTCGGCCTCCGTGGCCGCCCGGCCGTCGATGGTGAGGGTGCGGGCCCAACCGTCCTCGCTGGCGAAGCGGACGCCCGCCGCCCGGGCGATGGGGGCCCACGGATTGCGCTCGGCCCAGTGGATGTATTCGGCCCCGGCGTCGAAGGGACAATCCGGGCCGAGCGTCCTGTCGGTGAAGGCGCGGCCGCCGATCCGGTCCCGCGCCTCCAGAAGGGTGAAGCTCTGACCCGCCTTGCGCAGGAGCGCTGCGGCCGCCAGGCCCGCCGACCCGGCGCCGACCACCACCACGGTGCCGCCGCGTGCCGCCGCACGGAGGGCTGGCGCCGCCAGCAAGGGCGCCGCCAGCA
>CAXTCV010000262.1:0-1263 GCA_964242725.1 uncultured Methylobacterium sp. | reverse complement strand
GGCGCCGCCAGCAAGGGCGCCGCCAGCAGCGGCGCGGCGAGGATCGCGCGTCGGGTCGGTGGTCGCGCTGCGCGCATGAACGCTCCCGCGTTGCTCGGGGCGCCCGCCCCTTCACGTCGAACCCTGGGTGTGCCGGGGCCGTTCCAGCTTGTGCAGTGCAACCCGTGTGCAGAAGTCTGCGCCGAGGCCGCTGCGTCGCGCGACCGGCACGCGCTCACCCGCGGACCGCGATGTCCTGGAACGCGCGGGCGTCTCTGGCCGCTCGAGCGCGGGCCGCGCCCCATGATCGTCGGAACCGCGCGGAAGACGCGCACGCTCCCACGCCTCGGGATCCGCAGCCGCCCTATCCGTGCGCGCCCTGCGTGCCCGAGCGCTTCTCCATCATCGCCTTGACCTGCATCAGCTGGTCCCAGACCTGGCCGGGCGAGGTCCCGAAGAAGTCGAAACCGGCGTTGACGCCCAGGTAGATGCCGACGCAGATCAGCGGCACCAGCACCCAGGCCAGCACCTCCTCGCCGCGCTTGCGCCGCTGGCGGCGCCGACGGCGCTCCTCGCGCCAGGTCAGCGACTTCGGCGGCGCCGGCTGCGCGATGGGGGGAAGAGGTCCCTCGTGCAGTTTGTCAGTCATCGGCCGCCTCCTCGCCGCGGCGCGTTCGCGTCGCGGCGGTCATAGACCGGCAGCCCCTAGTCCGGAAGGCCGCCGGCCGGCCTGTGCATCATTACGCACGCACGAGTGGCACCTTCGGCACGGTCCGGACGCCGCCGCCCGATCCGCCGCCGCCACCCTTGTCGTCCTTCGGCGTCTTCTTCCGTGCCGCCGTGCGGGGCTTGGCCCGCTTGTGGCGCTTGGCGGCGTTGGTGACGTCCTTCTCGGGCTTGGGCGTCACCGGACCGGCCGGGAAGTCGAAGGCCAGTTTCTCCTTGGCGCCGGCCTTGGCCTCCTCGTCCTCGGGCTTGCGCACCACCACCCGGACGGCGCCGCCATCCTTGAGCTTGCCGAACAGCACCTCGTCGGCCAGCGGCGTCTTGATGGTCGACTGGATCAGACGCGCCATCGGGCGCGCGCCCATGGCGTCGTCATAGCCGTGCTCGACCAGCCATTCGCGGGCCTCGTCCGAGAGCTCGATCGTGACGTTGCGGTCGGCGAGCTGCGCCTCGAGCTGGAGGACGAACTTGTCCACCACCTTCGCCACCACCTCCTTCGGCAGGTGGCCGAACGAGATGATCGCATCGAGGCGGTTGCGGAATTCCGGCGCGAACAGC
>CAXTCV010000261.1:0-5019 GCA_964242725.1 uncultured Methylobacterium sp. | reverse complement strand
AGTTCGCCGTCGTCCGCGCCGGCCTGAACTACAAGTTCGGCTCGTACTAAGACCGGACGAACGGTCCCGGGGATCGCCCGGGACCGCTGGAAACGGGTCCCGAAACCGAGAAAGCCCGGCCTCACGGCCGGGCTTTCTTGTCGTGTTCGGAGTGGACGCGCTCAGGCGGTCTGGGCGCCGATCCAGCGGGAGAGATCGCCCTTGGGGGCGGCGCCGACCTTCTGGTCCACCCGCTCGCCGTTCTTGAACAGCAGCAGCGTCGGGATCGAGCGGATGCCGTACTGGGCGGCGATCTGCGGGTTCTCGTCGACGTTGACCTTGGCGATCTTCACCTTGCCTTGCAGGTCGGTGGCGATCTCCTCAAGCGCCGGGCCGATCTGACGGCAGGGGCCGCACCACTCCGCCCAGAAATCCACCACGACGGGCTCGGCGGACTTGAGAACGTCCTGCTCGAAGCTCGCGTCGGTTACCTTCACCGTCGCCATAACGTTACCTTTCGGAAGTCGCCGCCCGTCGGGCGGCGTCGAACGGGCAGGGGCCCGCGCGGTTCCGTCAGATTTGGCGACGGCTCGCCGCCCGGTCAAGAAGCCGGCTCTGATGCGGGCGGGATGCCGAACCGCTCGGGCCTCCGGCCTGTGCGCTGGCGCATGTGCCGCGTCGCCGCCGGGGGCTGCAAGGGCGCCGCCCCGTCGTTTCCGAGATCGGGGTGTCCCTCGGCGCGAGGCGGCTCAAGCCGCGATCCCGGCTTGCGCGAGCGCCGCCGCGATGTCGTCCGAATCGAGCATCCGGATCACCGGGCCCGAGGTCCAGATCAGCATCGGGCGGAGGGTCCGGCCGGGATAGATCTGTCCGAGGAGCCGGGCGTAGAGGGCGATCTGGCCGGCCTCTGCGGGGGGGAGGGGCTCGTCCGCTTCCGGCGGCCGCCCGGTCTTGAAGTCGGCGATCCGGACGGTGTCGGCCGTCACCGCGAGCCGGTCGACCCGGCCCTGGGCCGTCCGCTCGGTGCCGCCCGCGTGCACGCGCCCCGCGAGGCTGACCTCGGCCCGGGCGTCGGGCGCGAAAAGAGGTGCCAAGTCCGGATCGTCGATGATCCGCAGCACCGATCGGACGATCCCGTAGGCGGCGGGGCGGGGCAGGCCGGGCGCCCGCGCCCGCACGAAGGTCAGCCCGGCCGCCTCCCGGCGCGCCGCCTCGACCCGGGGCAGGTGCTGCAGCAGGGCGTGGATCAGGATGCCCCGCCGCCGGGCCTGGGCGTCGGCGAGGCGCGGCGGCGGCACCCGGGCGCCGTCCGCAGCCTGGAGCGCGCCGGACGGGTTCAGCGGCGCGTCCTCCGGCTCCGGCGGTACGGGGCTGCGCAGCCAGCCGGGCTCCGGATCCCGGGGTGCGGGCGGGGGCGGGGTCTCGCGTGCGCGGGCCGCCTCTTCACCCTCCTGCCACAGGGTCGCCGGCCCGTAGGCCTGCTCCACGATCCTGCCCGCCCCGAGCGCCGCTTCGAGGCCGGCCCGGATCATCCGGCACCACGCCGTCTCGGTCTCGCGCTCGTGGCCCCGGAAGGGCGCCACGACCAGGCGGTCCGCCGCCCGGGTCATCGCCACGTAGAGGAGGCGGTTGTGCTCCTGCCGCGTCCGGCCGAGCAGGGCCGCCCGGGCCGCGTCGGTGGCGGCGCAATCCTGCGTCTTGCCGTTCGACCAGACCGGCGGCACGGCGGACCCCGGTTCGGGCAGCGGCAGGAGCGGCGGATCGTTGCGGCCGAGGGGCTCGCAGCCGTCGAGGATCACCACGACCGGCGCCTCCAGGCCCTTGGCGCCGTGGACCGTCATGACCCGGACCTCGTCGCGCCCCGAATCCAGGTCGCGTTTGACCGTGTGCCCGGCCTCGGCCCCGACATAGCGGGCCAGGAAGCCGCCGAGCGATGGGGCATCCTCGCCGGACTCGGCCTGGGCGGCGGCGGCCAGGAACACGTCGATGGCGTCGCCCGCCTCGCCCCCGAGCCGCGCGACCAGCTTGGCCCGTCCGCCCAGGGGGCCGAGGAGCCGCGCGTAGAAGCCGAACGGGCCGTGGTGGCCCGCCAGCGCGATCCATTCCGACAGGGCCGCGATCCCCCGGGCCGCCGCCGGATCGCCGGAGGCGGCATGGCGGTGGAGGGCGTCCTCCAGGGTCTCCGACAGGTCCCGGCGGGCGGCGATCCGCACCAGATCCGCGTCGGTCAGCCCGACGAGCGGCGTCTTGAGCGCGGTGGCGAGGGTCAGGTCGTCGGCCGGAAGGAGCCCCGCCCGGCCGGCGGCCACGAGGTCGGCCACCGCGATATGGGCCGAGACCTCCAGCCGGTCCTGCCCGGCCACCGGCACGCCGAGGCCCTTCAGCGCGCGGATCACCTCCTCGAAGGCCGGGCCGCGCTTGCGGACCAGGATCAGCACGTCCCCGGGGCGCCAGATCCGGCCCGTTGCGTCGCCCCCGGTGATCCAGCTCCGCACCGCCTGCGCCACCCGGCGGGCCGTGACGATGGCCGGCGCGCTGGTCTCCGGCGCGTCCACAGGGGCGGTCCAGGCGTCGGGCTCGGCCGCCGGCTCCGGCTCGGCGATCGGCCACAGCTCCACGGCCCCCGGCGCCCCCGGTCGGGCGCTGGCATGGACTGTCCGGCGCACGGTATCGTTGAAGGACAGGCCCTCGTTGTGCGCGTCCAGGGCGAAGACCGCGTCGACCGCCCGGAGAACGAGGCTCGTCGAGCGGAACGACAGGGTGAGCGGCACGTCCTCGAAGGTCAGGCCGGCCGCGCGCGACTCCGCGATCCAGGCCGCCCGGGTCAGGGCGAATTCCCGCGGTTCCGCACCCTGGAACCCGTAGATCGACTGTTTCGGATCGCCCACCGCGAAGCGGGTGCGGCCGCCGGTGCGCGCGCCCTCGCCGGTGGTGAATTCCTGCGTGATCGCGCGCAGGATCGCCCATTGCTCCGGATTGGTATCCTGCGCCTCGTCCACGAGGACGTGGTCGATGCCGCGATCCAGCTTGTACAGGACCCAGCCGGCGCCGACCCGGTCGAGCAGATCGAGGGCCTTGTGGATCAGGTCGTCGAAGTCGAGGGCGCCGAGCCGCGCCTTCTGGGCCTCGACCCGGCGGTGGATCTCGGCGGCGAGCTGGAACAGCGCCTGGGTCCGGGCATGGGCCCGGGCGGCGCGCAGGCGGTCGAACAGCGGCTCCAGCCGGTCGCGTTCGGCGACCAGCGCGTCCTTGGCGGCGGCCGGGACGCCCTTGGTGCCGAGGCTGCCATCGGCCTTCGGCTCGTCCTTCTGGGTGAAGAACACCGCACGGTACAGGGCCAGGGCCTCCGCGCGATCGGGCAATCCGGCGGAGCGCAGCCGCTCGGACTCCGCGGCCGCGAGGGCGTCGGCGAGTTTTTCGTCATTCGCCTTGCCGGTGCGGAGCGCGGCGATCAGGCCGGCGCGGTCCTCCGGCCGGCAACCGGGGCCGCCCTCCAGGATCGCGGCCTCGATCCCTTCGGCGGTCTCCTCGGCGGCAAGCCCCAGCGCGCCATGCAGGCGCGCGAAGGCGGTCTCCAGGCCGGCCCTGTCGCCGATGAAGCGCCGTGCCCGCATCGCGGCGCGGATCGCCGTTCGCAGGGCATCGCCCGTCGCCTCGGGGGCGACCCGCGCCAGGGCGGCGCTCAGCGGCGTGTCGCCGTTCGAGACCGCGTCGCCCAGGACGTTGGCCATCTCGATCTCGAAGATCTCCCGGGCCTTGCTCTCGTCGAGCACCACGAACCGGGCCGGAACGTTCGCCTCGAAGGGGAACATGTGCAGCAGCCGCTCGCACAGGGCGTGCAGGGTCTCGATCTTCAGGCCGCCCGGGGTCTCGACCGCCCGGGCGAAGAGCCGCCGCGCCATCCGAAGGCGTTCCGCGTCGGCGCGCTCGCCGGTGAGCGCGGCGAGCTCGGCCGCCAGGGCGTCGTCGTCGAGGGTCACCCAGCGCCCGAGCAGCCGAAAGACCCGGATCGCCATGTTGGCGGCCGCCGCCTTGGTGAAGGTCAGGCACAGGATCCGCCCGGGCGGGGCGCCGTCGAGCAGCAGCCGGACCACCCGGTCGGTGAGCACCTTGGTCTTGCCGGCCCCGGCATTGGCCGAGACCCAGACGGAGGCGCGCGGATCGGCCGCCCGGCGCTGGTTCGCCTGGGTGAGGGGATCGACGACGAAGGGGGGGACGGCTTGGGTGCGGGCGCTGCTCAACGGTCCGGTCCGGCTCGACTGCCGTCTCTCTCTACAACAGAAACGGCCCGGGGGCCCGCGCAGGGCGTCACACCGCGCGTTGTGGGATTGCCCCGGGCGCGGCGCCGCCGCATGGATGCAGGCGACCCTTCCGCGACGCCGATATACGCCCGTGACCCAGCCGACATCCGAGCCGGCGCGCCCGCCGATCCGCTTCCGCGGCCGCTCCTTCATGGCCACCGTCCTGGCGCCGGTGCCGCCCGTCGCCGATTGGCTCGGCGACCTCGACGCCCTGAACCGGCGCGCGCCCAACTTCTTCGCCGGGCGCCCGGTGATCCTCGATCTCGCGGGCCTGCGGCTGACGCGGGAGGATCTCGATGGCTTGCTGGCGGATCTCGCCGCCCGCAACATCGCCATCCTGGGTGTCGAGGGGGCGCCGCCCGCGCTTCTCGGCTCCGGGGCGCCCCCGGCTCTGTCGGGGGGGCGCCCGGCTGGCGAGATCGCCACGCCGGGCGAGGAGGCTGCGCCGGCCGAGCCCCCGCCCAAGGAAACCGTCCGCTCGCTGATCCTCGATACGCCGGTGCGGTCGGGCCAGACCGTGCTGCATCTCGAAGGCGACGTCACGGTGCTCGGCGCCGTGGCCTCGGGCGCCGAGGTGATCGCGGGCGGCTCGATCCACGTCTACGGCGCCCTGCGCGGCCGGGCGATCGCGGGCGCCGCCGGCAACCCGACGGCGCGGATCTGGTGCCGCCGCTTCGAGCCGGAGCTGGTGGCGATCGACGGCCTCTACCGCGCCGCCGACGACCTCGACCCGGCCTTC